>CAZOIZ010000188.1:545-2506 GCA_964580005.1 uncultured Rhodobacterales bacterium | reverse complement strand
TAGCTGTATTAATTATCGTCTGCCAATCACATGATCTTAAATCAGAAACTTTATGACCATCTTTTTCAAACTGATCAATAAATAATTCAGCCCACTGGTTTGCTTTTTCTTTTGTGGCTATTGCATCTAACCCCCCACTTTGACAAATCGCTTTTTGAAATAAGCCTTCGTTGCCTGCTGCAATTTGAAGATTACAACTCCAAGAACCCGCTGACTCACCAAAGATAGTGATATTATTTGGATCACCTCCAAAGGAGGAAATATTTTCTTTTACCCACTTAATTGCATTTCTCTGATCTATAAGTCCTTCATTGCCTGTTGATTTGATCTCACCATCTGTAACTTCATCAAGTTTTAAAAATCCAAGAGGTCCTAATCTATAATTTATTGATACCACGACTACTCCTCTATTAGCTAAGTGCTGCAAGTCATACATTATGCTGCTTGACCCGCCTGTAACTAATGCGCCGCCGTGAATCCAAATCATAACTGGATTCTTAGCTTTAATATCATTTGAGCAAATATTTAAAGTTAAGCAATCTTCAGATTGTTTGGATAAAGAATTGTCTTGAAAAAAGCTTGTTCCCATCTGAGCTTGATCATCAGATCGAGTTTGGGGCGCTGCATTGCCTTTTTCTGAAGCTTTGAAAATTAATTCTTCTTCAATAAGAGTTGACTCACTCCATCTATGTTCATATGTTGCGTAAGGTATGCCAAAAAAGTTATGACACTCGTTTTTAAATAGTCCCTCAAATTTACCAGCTTTACATTCTATTAAACTCATTTTTTTCCTTATGGAAAGTTATTATATAACAATGGATAATATTAATTCGGGATGTAGCGCAGCCTGGTAGCGCACCACACTGGGGGTGTGGTGGTCGTCGGTTCAAATCCGGCCATCCCGACCATTATGTTTAATTAAGTTCTTTCTTAATTTGATCAGAGGCTTTCAAAATTAGTTTTTCCCTAGCCAAAATTTCATATTTTTTTTTAGTTTTAGGATTTCTACCAATTCTTGTTGGTGTTGAAACTCTAGTGAAGGTACCAAAACCTCTTATGTTCACATTGTTGTTATTTTTTATAAAAGAAATAAAGAACTCAAAAAGAGAGAGGCTTTCTTTTTTAGAAAGCCCTAATCTTTTTGAAATAATGCTCGCTAAAGCATTTTTAGACACGGACACTTAGCTGGAGCTAGTACCTGTGCTTGTTCCTGTACCTGTGCTTGTTCCAGTTCCTGTGCCAGTTCCTGTACCTGTGCTTGTGCTTGTTCCAGTTCCTGTGCTTGTGCCAGTTCCTGTGCTTGTGCTTGTTCCAGTTCCTGTACTTGTTCCAGTTCCTGTACCTATCAGACCATCATCGTCGGAGTCTGTTACAGTAACTGTTATATCTTGAGTAGTAGTGTTTCCATTACCATCATCAGCTGTAACTGTAGCTGTATAGTCAAATGAAGCGGCATTTGCTGCAGGAGTAATTGCAAACGCTAAATCAGCAGCATTAGAACTTCTTCTAGTAACCGTCATATCGGACCCAGAAATTGTAAATGTTACATCGCCACTCGCGTCATTAGCTCTAATAATACCAATTTCTGTTTCACCCTCAGAGACTGTAAAGTTTGCAGATGTTAAGAAAGATGGACCAGTTGAGTCACCGGAAGCATCATAGACAACTGTTACTGTTACATCTTGAGTAGTAGTGTTTCCATTACCATCATCAGCTGTAATTGTAGCTGTGTAAGATGATTTAGTATCAAAGCTAGCTGCACTTGCAAGAGTAATATCAGCAGCATTAGAACTTCTTCTAGTAACTACTAATTCAGATCCTGAAACTGTAAATGTTACATCGCCACTTGCGTCATTAGCTCTAACAATACCAACAGTAGTTGATCCTTCTGTGACGTCATAAGATCCAGATGTTAAGAAAGATGGACCAGTTGAGTCACCGGAAGCATCATAGACAACTGT
>CAZOIZ010000188.1:0-445 GCA_964580005.1 uncultured Rhodobacterales bacterium | reverse complement strand
GTAATATCAGCAGCATTAGAACTTCTTCTAGTAACTACTAATTCAGATCCTGAAATTGTAAATGTTACATCACCACTGAAATCATTAGCTCTAACAATACCAACAGTAGTCGTAGATTCTCCTATTGAATAGGATCCGTCTGTAAGGAAAGTTGGACCAACAGTATCAACTACGTTAACGGTTCTTGTTGCTGTTCCTGTATTTCCAGAGGCATCAGTTGATGAATAAGTTATTGTATATGATCCAACTGTATCGGTATCGACGGTTCCACTAGAAGTCACAGTGACGGTACCAGAAAGATCAGTTGCAGTTGCTCCAGCATCTGTATAAGTAGCTCCAAGCTCAACTGTTGCAGGGTTATCACCAGTGACTGAAACCACAGGTGCTGTTGTATCAACTACGTTAACGGTTCTTGTTGCTGTTCCTGTATTTCCAGAGGCATCAG
>CAZOIZ010000187.1:0-2535 GCA_964580005.1 uncultured Rhodobacterales bacterium | reverse complement strand
CGGATGCATATAATAGTGGCCCTTTAAGCACAGGAATCTGTGAAGCACGAAATGAAGCCTCACTTAATAATCCAACCCCAGCATTCGTAAGCGAGATCCGGTTATTATCCGAAAATACAACGTTTAAATATCTAACTGACTTAAATTTGCGACCCCTTATTGCATCAATAGCCTTTTCCAGTGTATCGAGATCAAGAGATCTAGCAAAGTCATTGCCTCTTCCAAACGGAAGAATGGCCATATTACAAGCGTAATCTATTGCTTTTTGGGCAATTATATTAATAAAGCCATCACCTCCACAGGCCACGACTAAATATTTCTTCAACATAAACTCCTGAGCCTTTTTACCAGCATCTTCTAAGGACTGTGAAAAAATTATTTCTGGTTTGGTGCTTGGATCTATATTTTCAATTACGCGGATTTTTTTTTTCTTAGATAGCTTTCCTGATATTGGATTCACTATGTAAACAATATTTTCTTTCATGGGTTCTCAGAAGTATAACTATAACTGGTTTAGTGTAGAGTTTAAACAGAGCGGGCGTAAACAACAAATAATTATACAAACCGCGATTTGTACTTTACTAGTAGTTAAACTAACCACCAAAATTATAATGATTAAGTTACTAAATAAGCGATGGAATGGAATAGCAATTGTATTATTGTCGTCATTCTTTTTTGCCTTCGTTCCGACGTCGGCAAAAATTGCTTTGGATAGTGGCGTATCTCTAATGGTTTTGCTAATGTCCAGATGTCTTATAGGTTTGATAATTCTAGCTCCTTTGACATACGGTCTGCGGGAACCCATTTTTGTAGATGGAGGCAATATCCCTACTTTGATATTTATCAGTATCATTTCGGTTTGCTTAATCGCATCGACCTACCACGCTATCTAGTACATTAGTATCGCTCTTGTTTTAATGATTATTTATCTGTTTCCCATCGGAGTAGCGCTTATTACAACTTTAAAAGGAGAGGAACACTTATCGCGAACTCAATGGCTTAGTATCATAGGTGTTCTATTAGGCCTTGGAATCTTAATTTTAGATAAACCATCAGGGACAAGTCTTTATGGAATATTTATTAGTGTTATAGGCCTCTTATTATTTATCGCATTTATATACTTCACGGGGAAGTTAGTGAATGAGATAGGCTCTGTTACGATAAACTTACAGTTGAGTTTTTTCAGTGTGATTGCGTTGATAATATATGTCTTTTTTGTACCTGCTGAACTTTCGCTTCCTACCAATAACTATGGTTGGCTAGGTATACTAGGTAATGGCATATTTTATGTATTAAGTTACGTTCTTTTTTTTATTGGCTCGAAGGCTATAGGTATCACAACCGCCTCTGTTTTAGCTTTAACAGAACCTCTTTTTGCAACGATTATAGCACTTTTAATTCTTAGCCAGTATTTGTCGTTACAGGAATTCTCTGGTTTTATTGTAACACTTTGTTTTCTGTCTTTATTCTTGATATTTGCACGCAAAGAAGATGGATAAAAATTTATTTTTAATTTAGCAAGAGAGAATTAAGTTATATTGTAATCAAACACTAGAAATCCTTATTTACACACACATTATGGAAATTAGTCTTAAAAAAAATTTAATGATGAAAATGCTCGACCAAGTTCCAAACCTCGGGTGGACATGGAATGCTTTACATGAAGCCGCAAAAACCGCCAAAAAAGCAAAAAGTTCCAGTAAAAAAGAATTACAAGCTCTTTTTGAGAATAAAATTTCAAATATCGTCAGTACGTTCAATGATAAATTAGATGAGGATATGTATGTAATATTTAATGCCGAAAACAATAAAGATCTGGGAACCACTGATACTGTAAAGACGCTTATTTTATCAAGGTTAAAAGCATCTGAAAATTACAAGAGTATCATCAAAACGTCTTTGTTTTTTATGGCGCAGCCAAGAAATGCCTATGATGCATTTACCCAAGTAATGAAAACATCTAATAAAATTTGGGAAATAGCAGGCGACACATCAAGCGGAGGAACATTTTACTCAAAAAGACTTATTTTGTCGGGAGTATATTCTTCCACTTTAGCGCACTGGCTTGCAAAGGAGAACCGAACTATTGGAGAGTCGGAGTATTTTTTGGACCGAAGGCTCGATGACGTCAAAAATATTGGGAAAATTTCTAAACAGTCGGTTGAGGTATTTGAGAAAACTAAACGTGAGCTGGGATCAATTCTTACAAAAAAGTAGAGATGAGACCTAGTTCTCAACCTAAAAATTAAAGTCATGTAGAAAATAAATGAGCGAAAAAATCAGAATATTCTCTTACTTACCAAATCCAAGGGTATGGAAGTCTCTAATCACAGGTAGACTTGGCGATGTAAAAGTGAAGGTCTTAGGAGATAAACCAAAAAATTTAGTTAACTGGTTATGGGACTTTGATGCGGAGAAGTTAAGTAATTTAGAACTTGATGACATAAAGCACTATGAAAGACAGGGGAAAAGGGGCTTTAAGGGTAGTCTCTACAAAACGGATAGCTTTCTTGAGAAGCATCCATTTGGTACGGT
>CAZOIZ010000186.1:0-2536 GCA_964580005.1 uncultured Rhodobacterales bacterium | reverse complement strand
AAGCGAGCAATCGAGGAGGCCATTTTTTCTCATCAATTGATTCAAGCTTTATCACTTGCCTCAATAAACGAATTTGATCATCTGTATTAATAATCGTAAAACTTGAATTTAAGTTCACTTTTTCAGCATGTCTCCGAAGAATCTTCACACATATGGAATGAAAAGTGCCAATCCATTTTAAACCCTCTGAAAGATGTCCAATGTGTTCCTCAATCCTGAATTTCATCTCATTTGCTGCTTTATTTGTGAACGTAACAGCAAGAATGTTATGTGATCTTACATTAAGACTTTTTATCAAATAGGCTACCCTAGCCGTAAGCGCTTTTGTTTTACCGGTACCGGCGCCTGCTAAAACTAAAACAGGTCCATCGGTTTGACGCACCGCCTTCTCTTGCTCACTATTGAGATCGCCTAGGTATGAAATGTCATCCATGCTTAGTAATTTACAACCCTAAATTACTTTATCAAATGAAAGTTTAATTATTTGGCGTTCTTAAGAAACAGAAAATTATTTTATTTGTTTTTCACAATTTTCCATGTATATAAAAATCTGTCGCGGGCGTAGCTCAGGGGTAGAGCGTTACCTTGCCAAGGTAAATGTCGTGAGTTCGAATCTCATCGCCCGCTCCAAAGCATTCCATAGTCAACCTTGATCATATATAGGCTAGTTAGATACGTGATGGCTTTTTGCATTTGACTTTCTTATTGTTTTTTGTCTAAAACAACTTATCTCCGAGCAGACTCAGGGAAAAAACAATAAGAAAAACAAACTCAAGAGAACATTATGATTATTGGAGCGTTAAAAGAAAATAAGAAAGACGAGAATCGAGTAGCACTAACACCAGAAAGCGCTCAACTTTTGGCAAAGTTAGGTCATAAGTGTCTAATCGAAAAAGGTGCTGGTGCTAGCGCAGGCTTTGCTGATGCAGAATATAAAGCAGCTGGGGTAAAAATCATGGTGTCTTCAAGCGATCTCATTAAAAACAGTGAAGCGCTTGTAAAAGTTAATCAACCCACTACTGCTGAAATAAAAAAATTTAAAGCCGGACAGATTTTAATCACTTTTATATGGCCAGCTCAAAACCCTCAGCTTGTAAAGGACTTAAATAAGAAAAAGATAACCTCTCTTTCTATGGATATGATCCCAAGAATTAGTAGAGCTCAGAAGATGGATGCTCTCTCATCCATGGCAAATATTGCTGGCTACAGAGCCGTGATAGAAGCCGCAAATAATTTTGGTCGGTTTTTTACTGGACAAATAACAGCGGCTGGCCGAGTTCCACCTGCTAAGGTTCTTGTAATAGGAGCAGGGGTTGCTGGTCTCGCAGCTATTGGCGCCGCCCAGGGCTTAGGAGCTGTAGTAAGAGCGTTTGATGTGCGACCTGAAGTTGCGGAACAAATTGAGTCTATGGGAGGAGAGTTTTTATTTCTTGATTTTGACGAAAGTAGCTCAACCGAAGGGGGTTATGCAGCGCCTTCGAGTCCCGAATTTAGAAAAAAGCAATTGGAATGTTTCCGCGAGCAAGCTCCAGATATAGATATACTGATTACCACAGCATTAATTCCAGGAAGAGATGCACCAAAATTATGGCTGAAAGATATGGTAACTAAGATGAAGCCAGGCTCTGTAATCGTTGACCTTGCCGCTGAAAAAGGTGGAAATTGTGATTTAACGAAAGCAGATACAAAAGTTGTTACAAAAAATGGAGTAACAATTATAGGTTACACGGATTTCCCTAGTAGGATGGCAAAACAATCATCATCTCTTTATGCTAATAATGTTAGACATCTTTTTGATGATTTGACGCCTGAAAAGGATGGAAAAGTAGATGTAAATCTCGACGATGATATTATCAGGGGATCGCTTGTAACTCATGCTGGAAAAGTAATGTATCCACCACCAGCTCCAAAGGTTAAAGCGGTGCCAACTCCAAAAAAGTCAGAAGTGGTAGAAAAAACACCCGAGCAATTGAAAATTGAAGAGGCTGCCGCTACTAGAAAGGCTGGAACCTTTCAAGTAGGAGTTTTAATTATGGGAGGTTTGATCATGACTCTCTTGGGCCAATATGCTCCGCCAGCGTTCATGCAACATTTTATAGTATTTGTTTTGTCGTGCTTTGTTGGCTTTCAGGTAATTTGGAATGTAAATCATGCATTGCACACACCGTTGATGGCGGTGACCAATGCGATATCCGGTATTATTGTAGTTGGCGCACTTTTGCAGGTTGGATCACCCAATTTAGTCGTGGAAATACTCGCTAGTATTTCAGTTTTGATTGCAACGATAAACATCGTGGGAGGATTTCTTGTTACAAAAAGAATGCTCGCCATGTTTCAAAAAAGTTAAGAGGTTCTTCTATGCTAAGTACAGAGTTAGTAACAGCAGCGTATATCGGTTCAAGCGTATTATTTATCCTCTCTCTAGGTGGGCTCAGCAACCAAGAAAAAGCTAAAAGAGGTGTTTGGTTTGGTATTGTGGGAATGGCTATTGCCATTTTGGCAACTGTATTAGGCCCGGAAATGAGTGTATCTAAGT
>CAZOIZ010000185.1:0-2537 GCA_964580005.1 uncultured Rhodobacterales bacterium | reverse complement strand
ATCCAGCACCATCAGAATATAAAGAGGTGGCAAAAAACCACTATGTGTTAACAACGGATTGTGGGTACTGATAGATGAGAGAGTTGTCGGCTTTAGAAATTTTAGAAAAATTAGTTAGCTTCCCTACTGTAAGCGATAGAAGTAATCTTGAGCTCGTAGATTGGGTAGAGGAATATTTCAACTCGTTTGATATAAAAACATTTAGAAAATACAATGAAGATAACAATAAGGCGTCCCTTTTTGCGCATGTTGGTCCACTTATTGAGGGAGGAGTGGTGCTATCGGGGCATACCGACGTTGTTCCGGTTGAAGGCCAAGATTGGAGTACTGATCCCTGGGTGTTGACCGAAAAGAACAGTAGGCTTTATGGTCGTGGATCATGCGATATGAAAGGGTTTGATGCATTGTCGATTTGGGCGATGATAGAAGCTAAAAAAAGTGATGTCAAAAGACCGCTTCAAATAGCGCTTAGTTATGATGAGGAAGTGGGTTGTATTGGTGCTCCACCAATGATTGATGAAATGATAAAGCAATTGCCGAAGGCTAGTATGGTTATTGTTGGGGAACCCTCTACCATGCTTGCAGTCACTGGACACAAGGGCGCTTTGGGTTTCACAACACATTTAGTTGGAAAAGAGGTTCATTCGTCAATATTAGATAGAGGTGTGAGCGCAATAATGAATGGAGCAAAATTGATAGATTGGGCCAACCAACAGAACGCTGCGAATAGGAACGCTGAGCAAACTGAAACTGCTAAATTGTTTGATCCTCCCTATACTACTCTGCATGTAGGAGTAATAAAGGGTGGAACAGCGCATAATATAACAGCTAAAGATTGCAAATTTGAAATGGATATTAGAGTTGTCTCTGATCAGAAAGTTGACTTTTGGACTGAAAAATATGCTCAGAAAGTGAAAGAGATAGAGTACGAAATGAAAACTATTACTCCAGATGCAAAAGTTATTGTTTCTAATAGATCGGCAGTACCTGGATTAATGCCCGAAACCGATGGTGAGGCGGAAACTTTTGTTAGACAAATTACTGGGGATAATGGAAATCATTTTGTTTCTTACGGTACCGAAGCAGGTCAATTTCAGGAACGAGGGTATTCTGCTGTGATATGTGGTCCAGGTGACATTTCTGTGGCTCACCAACCTAATGAGTACATTGAAAAATCACAGTTTGAACTTGGGTTAAGCTTTATGAAAAATATGATAAAAAAGCTCTCTTGAAAAAAATAAAAAACTAAATTACTAACTCTTGTTTTTATTGACAGAACTAAACTTAGTCACATACCATTTAGCTAGATAAATCTGGAGGAAATACAAAATGCATATAGAACCTGGAGTGGTAAACGGCGCAAAAATCGCACTAAGTTATTTAACGGGAGCAGCAGCGATAGCAATCGGATTTAAACATCTCATTCAGAGAATGTTTAACGACACATCTGGTTTAGTAACGACTGTCAAATGTTTGATCACCACCATTTTTGTGTTTTCTTTTTTTGAAGTTCTTCCACAGTATCCACTTGGCGTATCAGAGGTCCATTTTATATTTGGTGCAACTTTGTTTTTATTTTTTGGTGTTGGAGCAACAGCTTTTGGTTTGGTTGCAGGTCTATCTTTGCAGGGACTTTTGTTAGCTCCATCAGATTTGCCGCAGCTATACATAAACATATCAACTTTACTATTTCCTTTATTTGCGGTTTCGTACATTTCAAAGAAGATAATTCCGGTCAACACCGTATACACCGATTTGAAGTATAGGCATGTTATATCGTTAACAGGTGTTTATCAGGGGGGCATAATTCTTTGGGTGGCATTCTGGTGCTTCTATGGCCAAGGATTTAGTCAAGAGACATTTTACAATGTCGGTGTGTTCTCTTTAGCCTACTCAACTGTAATTGGCATAGAGTGTTTATTAGATGTTGGACTATTATCCACGTTAAAGCGTTACAAAAAACGATCTTTACCATCTGTGTTTAATCAGAGGTTGATTTCTGTAAAAGACTGATTATTTCAACTGTCAGATAAAATCTAGAACTGAATTGATCTTGTGAAATCGGAAAACCTTCTGGATCACTCAAGCTAACTGTTAAATTGAAAGGATATTGACGATGAGTTCTATAAACATTGAGAAATTAGACAAGCTCGCTGAACTCTCAGTCAGTACTGGTGTTGGTCTCCAAAAAGGACAAAACTTATTAATCACTGCTCCATCAGATGCACTACCACTTGTCAGATTAATAGCGAAGCATGCTTACAAAGCAGGAGCGGGCTTAGTAACACCTTTTTTATCTGATAGCGAAATAACCCTCGCAAGGTATAAGTACGCTTCTAATGAAAGTTTCGACGAGGCCGCAGATTGGCTCTACAAGGGTATGGGTGAAGCTTTTGACAATAATACGGCCAGAATGGCAGTTGCCGGTGACGACCCAATGCTATTATCAGATATGGACCCTGAAAAAGTTGCAAGAGCAAACAAAGCTAACTCTAAAGCTTACAAACCAGCAAGAGAACGAATTACCCAGTTTGATA
>CAZOIZ010000184.1:0-2545 GCA_964580005.1 uncultured Rhodobacterales bacterium | reverse complement strand
AAAGGAAATAGAAAAAAATTTTCCTGACGTAATAGGGTAGGGAATTAAAATGTTTAATAAAATACTTGTCGCAAATAGAGGTGAAATTGCCTGTCGCGTAATTAAGTCAGCCCAAGGTATGGGTATAAAAGTCGTTGCTGTTTATTCAGACGCAGACCGGTATTCCCCGCATACGTTGATGGCCGATGAGGCAATATATATAGGAGAAAGTCCTGCACAAAGTTCTTATCTAGATAAAGAGAAAATTATTTCTGCTATGAAACAAACGGACGCAGAGGCAGTTCATCCAGGCTATGGATTTCTTTCAGAAAATTCAGATTTTGCTCGAGAAGTAGAAAAAAATAATTTAATTTTTATAGGGCCACCAAGCTCAGCAATAGATTCAATGGGTGATAAAATATCATCAAAAAAAATCGCTGAAGAATCAGGAGTATCCATCGTACCTGGGTTTCTAGGTGAAATTTCTGATGAAAATCAGGCAGAAAAAATCGCTGAAGATATTGGGTTTCCAGTATTAATTAAAGCATCAGCAGGTGGTGGTGGTAAAGGTATGAGAATTGTTAATTCTGAGAGCGAATTGAAACAAGGTTTAGTTTCCTCTCAAAACGAGGCAGAAAAATCTTTCGGTGATAAAAGAGTTTTTATCGAGAAGTATATAACTAATCCTAGGCATATAGAGATCCAAGTACTAGCTGATAAGTTTGGAAATTGTATATATTTGGGGGAAAGAGAATGTTCGATTCAAAGAAGAAATCAAAAGGTTATTGAAGAAGCCCCAAGTCCCTTCCTTGACAGCCAGCTAAGAATGAAAATGGGAGATCAAGCTGTAAGTTTGGCAAAGGCAGTAAACTACTGCTCTGCTGGAACCGTAGAGTTTATAGTTGATGGAGATAAAAATTTTTATTTCCTAGAAATGAATACACGTTTGCAAGTAGAACACCCTGTTACAGAACTAGTAACTGGTCTAGATCTTGTAGAATTAATGATAAAAGTCGCTTATGGGGAGCGATTAAATTTAACGCAAGAGGAAGTGAAATTAAAAGGTTGGGCTTTAGAAAGTAGAATTTATGCAGAAGATCCCTATAGAAACTTTCTTCCATCTACTGGTAGATTAACCAAATTTAAACCACCAGACGTATCCGATGACAAGGATAAAATAATTAGAAATGACTGCGGTGTAATTGAAGGTGGAGAAATCAGTATTTATTATGATCCGATGATATCTAAGTTATGTTCTTGGGGAGAAACTAGGGCACAGGCTATTTACTACATGCAGGAAGCTTTGGATAATTATCAAATTGAGGGAATAGGACAAAATATACCCTTTCTACATAGTGTTTATAGGAATATTGATTTTCGCGAAGGCAATATTTCAACAGCTTTTATAGAAGAAAACTATCCTGAAGGATTTAAAGGTGAGACACTTTCTAAAGAGGAACGCAACCAATTAGCTGCTTTAGTCGGTTTTGCACAGCATACAAAAAATATGAGAGATCAAACAATTTCAGGAAGAATGAATCCTTCCGAGAGAAATACGGTTGGTGAATATTTTATAAAGTTTGAGGATCAATGGGTTGCTGTTAAGATTCAGATAGGTGACCATGAGAATACTGTTATTATAGATGACACGCAGTTAAAGTTTGTTACTAGTTGGAAACCGAGCGATTCCCTGATAAGCGCTAGTTTTAACAAAAAAAATATTGTCGCACATTTAAGATTTAAGGATGAAGGAATTACTATAGAGTACCGAGGTTTTATGGATACAGTAGTTGTATGTAATGAAACTGAAAAAAAGTTATTTAGATTTATAAAGGAGCCTGAAGCTATTGATACATCGAAATTTCTTTTATGTCCCATGCCGGGGCTCTTGGTTTCTATGAGTGTAAAAGATGGAGATTTTATTGAGGAAGGTCAAATTTTATGTTCTGTTGAAGCAATGAAGATGGAGAATGTATTTAGAGCTGAGAAAAAAGGTAAGGTTAAAAAAGTCAATGTAGCAGCTGGTGACAGTTTGGCAGTAGATGATGTAATTATTGAGTTTGAATAAGGTATAACATGCAGCACAAAAATTTTTCCGAATGGAAGCATTTAGCCGAAAAAGAATTAAGAGGAAAAAAGTTAGAATCCCTCAATGTTGAAACAGCAGAGGGGATAGATATAAAACCTTTGTATACGGAGACTGATCTTGAAGGGCTCGAACACTTAAATAGTATTCCAGGTAAAGAGCCGTTCATGAGAGGACCAAGGGCAACCATGTATGCTGGTAGGCCGTGGACAATAAGACAGTATGCTGGTTTTTCTACAGCTGCAGAGAGTAATAAGTTCTATAGAAAAAATCTTGCGTCTGGGCAGAAAGGGATATCGGTTGCATTCGATCTGGCTACTCACCGCGGATACGATAGTGACCATCCAAGAGTTGAAGGGGATGTGGGTAAAGCAGGTGTCGCTATTGACTCTGTAGAAGACATGAAGATCTTGTTTGAGGGTATCCCATTGGATCAAATGTCTGTCTCTATGACTATGAATGGAGCAGTTATACCTATAA
>CAZOIZ010000183.1:0-2547 GCA_964580005.1 uncultured Rhodobacterales bacterium | reverse complement strand
GTCCAATTATACCCCCATCAGGAATAATGATTATTTATGCATACGTTATGGGCGAGAGTGTCGCTGCTTTGTTTTTAGCAGGTATTGTTCCCGGTGTGTTAGTCGGAATTAGTCTAATGATAGTAGTAAGATTAATGGCAGATAGATATAACTTCCCACCAGCAACATCAAAATATTCTTGGAGTGAAAGAGGAAAAGCATCTTTGAAAGCTTTTTTTCCACTTATGACACCCGTCATTATACTGGGAGGAATTTTAGGGGGAATATTTACACCAACTGAAGCGTCTGCAGTTGCTGCTGCTTATGCTCTTTTTATAGGCCTGTTTGTTATAAAAAGTTTAGAGTTCAAAGATGTGCCTAAAGTATTCCAAAAAGCAGCATTAGTATCATCTGTTGTCCTACTTTTAGTTGGCGCTGCAATGGCTTTTAAAACTGTTGTAAGTTTGTCTCATGCCCCAGAGCATTTAGCTGATTTCGTTTTGTCTTTAAGTGATAATCCATATATTCTTCTTTTTTTAATTAATATACTGCTTTTTGTTGTAGGAATGTTCCTTGATGCAGGACCTGCTATTATTATTTTAGGTCCTATTTTGGGACCAGTTTTTACAGACTTAGGGGTTCACCCTGTGCACTTTGCAATAATAATGTCGGTAAATTTAACAGTTGGTCTAGCAACACCTCCAATGGGATTAGTTTTATTTGTTGCATCTTCAGTCTCTGGAGAGAGGGTTGAGACAATTGCTAAAGCAATATTACCTTTCTTAGCGGTTGAAATTATAGTGATTTTTTTAATTACCTATTTCCCATCATTGTCAATGACAATTCCGTTATTGACAGGTTTTGCGAAATGAGTTGTTATCAAAAGATAATATTTTTAATTTATTAAATTGGAGGAAATTTTGTATTTAAATAAAATTTTAAAATCATTGTTTGTAATAGCTACAATTATTAGTTTTTCATTTGCTAGTAATGCAGCTGATTATAATTTAAGAATGACAATGAATTCAAATGACCAAGATGAAGATTATGATGGGTCAATTGTTTTTAAAAACTATGTTGAATCAGCTTCAAATGGTGCAATTTCAGTAGAACTTTTCGTCGGTACACAACTTTGTTCAAAAGGTGCTGAATGTCTTCAAGGTGTATCTGATGGAAGTATAGACATTTATATTTCAACATCCGGTGGTGCAGCTGGCGTATTTCCTTATGTGCAGGTTCTTGATTTACCTTACTTAATGGCTGATGACAGAATTGCAGAAGATGTTATGCAAAGTGACTTTGTGAGAACTGTAAGATCAATGGCACTAAAAGATTCTGGAGATACAATAAGACTTATGACAATTGGTAATACTGGAGGCTGGAGAAATTTTGCAAATACGAAAAGGCAAATTGCAGAGCCATCTGATATGAAAGGTTTGAAAATCAGAACAGTTGTGGCTGATCTACCCCAAGTTCTCGTAAAAGCATTAGGTGCATCACCAACTCCTATTCCTTGGCCAGAGTTATTTACATCTTTTCAAACTGGTGTAGTTGAGGGTTCCAAGAATGGTATTACTGATATAATGAACATGAAGTTTCCCGATGCTGGTCTTCAATATGTAACACTTGATGGTCATGCTTATATGGGCGCTTTATGGTGGATGAATAATGCTAAGTATCAATCTATGCCAAAGGATCTGCAAAGAGTTATCACTGATGGTTTCTATGCATTGCAACAAGCAACATTTGCTTCACCTAAACGAAAATCCATACAAGCATATGAAGATTTTGTTGCTGGAGGCGGTAATCTTTACGTACCTTCGCCTGCTCAAAAAGCGATGTTTAAAGATGCAGCTTCACCTGTCTATGATTGGTTTAAGACAAATGTAAAAGGTGGAACTGAGGTTTTTGATGCGTTAACCTCAGCTGTTGCTGATGCTGAAGGTAGAATGGCAGACGCATACAGTAAAGATATCAATTAATATAATTGGGAGGCGATATACTTATCGCCTCCTTTTTTATATTTACTGAAAAGGATATATCCAGGCTTTATAGTCATCAATTAAAATATGTGCTTTTTCAATTTCTTCTGGTGTCATTTTCTTAATTACCTCTTCTTGCGATATAGCCGCATCAGGGTCCCCTCCAATAGCAGAGAGAACGTACCATGTATAGGCTCTAACAAGATCAGGTGCGGGCAAACCACGTCCCACTTCATAGTACCATCCTATGCCAGATTGAGCACCTGGGTGCCCTTTAAGAGATGCACGCAAATACCACTCAAAAGCTCTAATATCATCTCTTTCAACCCCCAAACCCATGGCATACATAACACCAATGAGCTCCTCAGCCTCTGCGTTTCCAGACCTTGCAGCCGGCAGCAACTCTTTCATGGCTTCTTTAAATTTTCCATCTTCCATCAAATCCCTTGCATTTTCGAGTTCTGCAAAGGCTATTACTGGAATAAAAATAAAAAATATTATACAGCTCTTAAACATTTTTTGACCTTTCAAATTATATTTATAATATTTTTTAGTCTAAACCAATCTCATTCAATAGAATTACCAA
>CAZOIZ010000182.1:0-2550 GCA_964580005.1 uncultured Rhodobacterales bacterium | reverse complement strand
CGGACAACATTGCAAAGGGTATAACGGATAAGGATATTTTAAGGAATGAAGGAACAATGTCAGGAGGGATAGAAACTGTCGAAGTCGCTAGTGGGTCAAAAGCTGTCGTAATGACAAGTGAAGATCTCACAGATACCAGTGGGCACTCTGTCATTAGGGGACCATTTCTATACAGTAACTCGACGGTTCATCTGGGCACATCCAGCACGGTTTCATTTAAATGGAAAGCCGAAGGTGGAGATGATGCTTATAACGTTTATGCATACTTAGTGAATGTGGATGATCCCAGTAAGACAATAACGTTATTAGATGACAATCCAACTACAAAAACATCAACGGCATATACTACTAATACTGTAAATATTACTGAAGAGGGTACCTATCAATTTGTTTTTGTTTCAGGTTCCTATGACGCAACCGGTGGACATGTCTTAGGCGCACAACTTTATATTGATGATATTTCGGTAACTAATGCCGCAAGAAAACTGAGTGGAGAGGTTATTGAAAATATTGGAGCTCTTATTTATGGAGAAGTTGACACATCGTCCAATAATGGCTTATCTACGGCCTCGTCGGCAAACTCGACTCAAAAAACGATACAAAAAGGACAAGAAGTTGAAATTCTTGGAGCCGGGGAAAGAAAGATTGTGAATATAAAAAATGGTGAGATTGCAGAAAATATAGCAAGAAAAATAGATAAAGTATCCGGTATAACAGGTGTAGAGGCGACATCTTCGACGCAAGCAATGCTTTCTTTTGAAAACTCATCGAACACCAGTATTAAAGATTTTGTTTCCTTTAATTTGCATGGAATTGATGGAAAAATTATTGCGATTGATACTGAAGTAAACTTTGGTTCAGGAGTCAATAATATGAATTTGGGTCCTTTGAGTACTGAAATAAATAAACACTCAGGTCAAACCGGGATAACAGCGTATTTGACCGATGATAGTCAAGCTATATTACTTAAGACGCAGCAAGGTTTTGACATAATAATTGAAGATTTTAATCTCAAGGCCGATATTAATAGTGTCAACATGTATATCAATGAAATGAAATCAAATGGAGAAATATCTCCCATATCATTAAAGCTAAGCCAGACGTCAAGCGGCGCTGACGCAAATGATAGTGCGAGAATTTTTGGAGAGGTCGTCCTTAAAAGTCATAAGCATTTCATAGTCAATTCGTCTGAAAACAACAGTGTGCTTGGACTTCGAGAAAAAAAACTATCATTTAGATCTCTATCCTCTATAGCCGCAAGGTCTTTTGAGGCTGCAAAGAACTCTCTCGACGTTATAAAGTTCTCACTAAAAACGGTATCTAATGAACAAAGTAAAGCGGCTGGCCTTGCCAATAAATTGCAGGAGACCATAGATAATCTAAGTAATAATAAAACTATAAATCAGCTGATAGTGGGTAAACTTGAGGATCTTGATGTTCCTAAAACAGTTGTATCTTTACAAAAATCAAATTATATTCAGTCTATAGCAGTTGCGATGGTTAGTAGAGTTAAATCAACCATGGAAGCTGTTCTTCAAATACTAGATCGATAAGAATTTTGTGAAATAGGATAAAAAATGTTTTATACGACTAAGGCAAATGATCATGGATTTGCGCATGATCCTTTTAAAGCAATAGTAACACCAAGACCCATTGGATGGATAGGCTCAATTGATAAGAAAGGTGTCGCCAACCTAGCACCTCACAGCTATTTTAATGCAATCTCGGATAATCCCTATTTTGTTATCTTTGGTTCTATTACCTATAAAGATACCGTGCGAAATATTGAAGAGACTGGTGACTTCACTTGCTCTTTAGTTACAGAAGATATGTTTGACGCCATGAATTCCTCGTCGGTTCCCGTAGAACCGGAGGTTGACGAATTTAATTTAGCTGGAATTAAAAAACAAGAAAGTAATTTGGTCAAATCTCCTTTTGTGAGTGGCTGTAGTGCTGCTTTGGAGTGTAAATTGTGGAAAACTATTGATATTCCTGGTACTGATAGATCTAACTTGACGGGTAATTACTCGATAATAGGTGAAGTTGTTGGTATTCATATAAATGATGAATACATCGAGAATGGTATGTTCAATACTAAAAAAGCAAGGCCTGTAGCGAGATTGGGTTATATGGACTACGGAGTGGTGGGCAAAGAAAATATATTCTCAAAAAATAGACCAAAACTTAACTCTGAAGGTAAACTACAGCAAGTTGAAAAATGGGATGGGGTTTATCGCTGACATTAACCTAATTCAGGAAAACACTCTAGGAATTCACTCCATTCCCTTTTTGACATTCCCGATTTTTCAAATGATATCTCATCACCTTTAATTTTCTTCTTAAGGCATTCAACTGCCTGTTTCGATAAATGTATCGAATTCATCTGATAGTCTAAAAACGCCTGATAGGCTTTGGGAACCCATTTTTGAACTATCTCACCGATTATTTCCGCATATACCCTTATTTCATATTGGGCATGTTTATCTGCTCTGAGCCGCAAAAAGTTAAATAAATTGTGTAGGTCTGTTTTCCAGTACCATTGAGTATAAA
>CAZOIZ010000181.1:0-2554 GCA_964580005.1 uncultured Rhodobacterales bacterium | reverse complement strand
AATAGATTAAGAAAATGACCTACTCTGCCGCCTCGACATACCTAAATTCACGAATAGCTGCTCCGTCCAAAGCTCTTAATGCTTCTTGGTATCCTTCGCTATTATAGCCATTTTCAGCGTGTTCTAAGCTTTCCCATTCCAAAACAACAGTTCGCGTTTTTTCACCACTTTCTTTTGTCATAACAGGTATTCCTCTAGCAAGGAATTTTCCCCCAGCTCCTTTAATTGCTGGACCGGCCAAAGCTGCGTATTTAGCTAGCTTTTCTTCATCAGAAATTGATTTATAGATAACCACTTGATAGATTTTTTTTGACATTTTGACCTCTTAGATATTAATTTTTTAATGTATGGATATTATAGAACTTTGTATACAAATACTTTAACTTAAAGTTGAAATAACTGTTTTTTAGTTTAACATTTACACTATAAAACAAGGAGAAACTCATGCCTGTTGGTTTAGCACCTCGTCCTCCAAATGAAGAGCAAAGGGTCAGAGCTGTCGTTAAAACTGGCTTGATTGATGCACCAAATCCAGATTTATTCCAAGTATACTGTGATCTTGCTAAGGATATAACGGGTTACGGTAATGCAACTTTTAGTTTATTTGATGGCGAGATGAAATGTGAAATGGCTCTTACAGAGGGTGGGCATCCAGATCCTGCTAGGAAGGTCGGAGATAGGGTCCCAAGAACAGAGACGAATATATGCGCCTACGTATTATTGGACCCCGAACCTTTAATAATGCCTGATATATCAAAAGACCCGATCTGGAAAAATCATCCAAACGCTGGACCTCAAGGTTATGCTGGCTTTCCTGTAATTAATAAAGATAATTTCGCTCTAGGTACGTTATGTATGTTTAATCTCGAGGGTCCTAAGCACCTCAGTCAACACCAGATAGATTTGGTTAAAAAGATAACGAAGAACATAGCACATCTTCTTGATCTGCAAATTGAGCAAAAAGAAATGACTTCTCAAAAGATGTTAGAAGCTCTTATTCAATTCAAAAAATTTGATAAAAAACTTACTATTGCAGACCTGGAGACATTCGTATCAATATCTGCTGGATTAACACCCGATAAGACTGAAACCAACCGATTAC
Source organism: uncultured Rhodobacterales bacterium (assembly GCA_964580005.1). Classification (GTDB taxonomy): domain Bacteria; phylum Pseudomonadota; class Alphaproteobacteria; order Rhodobacterales; family Rhodobacteraceae; genus CACIJG01. The sequence goes on along the minus strand of CAZOIZ010000181.1, from coordinate 1,452 downwards.
TTGAATCAGGTTTGTGTAAACTTACTGGTGAAGGGGCATTAGTGTTTTCAACTGAAGGGATTAATCTTCAACGTGATATGAAGCTAGAAGCAAAGCCCATGAAGAAGATTAAAATGACTGGAGATGACGCAAATAAATTAATTGACCAAATGTTTAGTGAGTTGGAGCAATAAGATGTACGCTAAAGTATATAATTTAAAATTTGCAGGCCTCAGTGAAGCCAAGGTTGCTGCTACTTTTTGTTCTGAAAATCTAGGAAAAAAGATTGTTAATTTTAACATAAGATCATTAAACATATCAATTGGTAAGTGTGGAAGTTTATCAATATCACTTAAATTCGAAAGTGGTAGCGATCTAAAAAAATTTGAAGAGCATTCAGCCTCCTTCTTTAGCGAGTTAAAAGATACATTTGTTTATAAGGAAACAAATTTCTCTGGAATATTTGTGTATAACTATGACTCGGAAATTACTTCCACCGACTTAACTGTAAATTAGTTTGTTTTGTGCGCAAATTTTTTTTAAAACATTGTTGCCATAGTTGAATATGCAAGTTTTTCAAACAGTTCATGATATCCTCAAGTTTAATAGCGAAAAAAATCCAGATAAAGTCACTATTTCTGTTAATGGGTTGCATTATACTAATGCTGCGATTCTTAAAAATGTCGCAACTCTCGTTGAGTTTCTAAATAAAAGTGAAGTCTCACCCGGAGACAGAATTGCTTTTTTGGCAAAGAATTCATCGGAATTTATAGAGCTGATGTATGCTTCGTCTATTCTTGAACTTGTTATGGTTCCAATAAATTTTAGGCTTGCCTATGAAGAGGTAAAATTCATAATTCAAGACTCTGGTTCAAAAATTATCATCTTCAGTGAGGAATTTAGAGAAATAGTAGAACAAGTTAATTCTGACAAAACTGATTTGCATCTTTCTTTGGGAATTAGTGAGCTAGGTGAATTATTAAAGGCTAAAAGTTCAGGTGCATTAGATGTTTCATTATATTCAAATAAGGCCACCAACACACCACTTTTTCAAATGTATACTTCGGGAACAACGGGCAATCCAAAAGGTGCTTTAATTTCCCAAAAAGGAATTATGTCTTTAATTACAAATGGAATGGATAACTTAGGGCCATTTGACTCAAATGCCGTGAATCTTGTTTGCATGCCACTATTTCATATAGCGGGAAGTGCATGGCTTTTCTTTGGGCTTGCGTCAGGGTGTAAAAATATTTTATTGGTAGATATAAATCCTGAGAAGATCTTGGATATCATTGAGAATTTCAATGTAGCAACTACTTTGATGGTGCCAGCTGTAATTCAAATGGTAGTTGAAGCTGCTGAAAAGAATAAAAAAGCTTTAAAAAATGTTAAAAACATCGTTTTTGGAGCATCTCCCATGGCTGTTGATACGTTAAAGCGTGCTCAAAAAATATTTCCAAACTCAAATTTTAC
>CAZOIZ010000180.1:0-2573 GCA_964580005.1 uncultured Rhodobacterales bacterium | reverse complement strand
CTTCAGCTTCTTGCTGGAGGGTAGCCTCAGTTCCATCCATATATTCTACATCGTCTCCCCAAAGGGGCTGAGACATAGCAATCCATCCACCAGGATATAATTTGTTGCCATATAAAACAGAGCCTGCTTGCTCTTTCTCTTCTTCGGTATAACTTTTCAAAAGCGACACAATATATTCTGCACCACCCACGCGTGCTTTAGCCATGAGGCTCAGATTGGGAGCGTTTTCTACCATTGACCCACCAAAGTAATCGGAGGGCACTGCACTTCTATCATCGTCAATGTCAGGATCATAAATATCAAATTGAGCAGCGTACGCTTTAACTTGTTCAGGAGGCAGTTCAGGCCCACCCTTGTCGCCAAGATTACGATAAGCAACGTGTTTTAGTCCATGACATCCAGCACATACCTCGGTAAAGACCTGAAGCCCACGCTGCAATTGTTTTTTATCGTATGTCCCAAAAACTCCCTCAAATGAAAAATCAACGTCATCTATTTTTCCAACGGGGCCAGCAGAATAGGCCTGACTTGTAAAAATTAGCTGTGTAGCTAAAACAATGTTGCAAAAAATAGCTTTTAGGAAGGTCTTACTCTGCGGGTTCATATACACCTCCGTTTGATGGAAGGCTGCCCTTAGAGGAGCTTTCTTTTTCTTCGCTTTTATTTAATTTTTTATTCCAATCTTCCTCTATCGTTTTAGGTTGCTCATCTGGAGTTTCAGTGACCCCTAACAATGGAAGTATCACTAAGAAGTAGGCAAACCAATAACTAGACCCGATGAGCGAGATTGTAGAATAAGGTTGCTCAGCAGGTTTTGCACCTACCCAAGTGAGAACAAAAAAATCTAAAACTAATAAAGCAAACCACCATTTGAACTGTGGTCTGTATCTTCCAGAACGAACTGAAGATGTGTCGAGCCAAGGCGCTAGTGCCATCACTGCGATAGCTCCAAACATAGCGAGTACACCGAAAAATTTAGCGTCTATTATACCTCCAGATATAAAGGAGGCAAACTGAACGACCCATACGTCAGCGGTAAAAGCACGAAGAATTGCATAGAAGGGCAAAAAGTACCACTCTGGCACAATATGGGCTGGTGTAACTAGCGGATCCGCTTCTATGTAGTTATCAGGGTGTCCAAGATAATTTGGAATAAAACCCACTATAGCAGCAAATATTGCTAAAATTATAGCGAGTGCGACAAGATCTTTAATTACAAAATAAGGAAAAAATGGCAAAGTATCTTTTTCTGCTTCTTCTTTTGAACCTCGCCTTACTTCCACGCCCGTAGGGTTGTTATTCCCGGTAGTATGGAAAGCCCATATATGTGTTACAACTAATCCAAGAATAACGAATGGTAATAAATAATGTAAACTGAAAAATCGTGTTAACGTTGCGTTGTCTACTGCTGGACCTCCCAGCAGCCAAGTTTGAAGGGACTCTCCCACAAATGGTATGGCTCCGAACAAGCCAGTAATAACAGTGGCTCCCCAAAAAGACATTTGGCCCCATGGAAGTACGTATCCCATAAAAGCTGTTGCCATCATCGCCAAATAAATCAGCATTCCTATTATCCAAGTCACTTCGCGAGGCTCTTTGTAAGAACCATAATATAAGCCTCGAAAAATGTGCATGTACACCGCTATGAAAAACAAAGAAGCACCATTGGCATGAATATACCGGATTGCCCAACCGCCATTTACATCACGCATTATGTGTTCGACACTATCAAACGCATGATCTACATGGGGAGTATAATGCATTACCAAGATAATCCCGGTTATTATTTGAAGGACAAGGCAAAAAGTTAAGACTATTCCCCAAATCCACATCCAGTTCAAATTTTTCGGGGTTGGAATCATTAAGGTATCATATACGAGTCTTCCGACAGGTAGTCTTTTGTCTAACCAGGTCTCAAAGCCTTTTTTTGGTTCATATTTATCGTGTGGTATGCCGCCCATTTTTTTTCCTTTATTTCTAACCTAATTTCAATATTCCGTCATCGGACAACGATGCAACAGGGATAGGTAAATTTGTGGGAGCCGGACCTCTTCTTATTCTACCGGCTGTATCGTAGTGGGAACCATGACAAGGGCAAAACCATCCCCCAAAATCCCCTGCGTCACCAAGTGGAACGCATCCTAGGTGTGTACATACTCCCATCATTACAAGCCATTCACCTTTTTCATCAATTGTCCTGAATTTATCTGATGCATCCCCATCTTTTATGTTTGCGTTTTGTGCACTCTTATCAGGCAAGTCCTCAAAGTTTACCTCTCGTGCAGCAGAAATCTCTTCTTCCGTACGTCTTCGGATAAAGACGGGTTTCCCCAACCATTTTACTGTTAGCTGTGATCCTGGCTCCAATTCATTGAGATCCACCTCTATAGATGATAAGGCTGCGACATCGGCGGAGGGATTCATTTGATTGACTAGAGGCCAAACAGCAGCTCCAACTGTTACCGCCCCGACAGCAGCTGTTGAAATGTATAAAAAGTCACGTCTGTTTCCCTTTTTGTCTTCGTTATTATCTTCCATCTAATATCCGTTCTATTTCCCAGTTTGTCCACAGC
>CAZOIZ010000179.1:0-2575 GCA_964580005.1 uncultured Rhodobacterales bacterium | reverse complement strand
CTTTGTAAGATAAACGGACTGAGTTGGCTTTTATTGTAATTCCACGTTCTCTCTCTAAATCCATAGAGTCAAGAAGTTGTTCTTTCATATCCCTAGAAGACACAGTGTTAGTAATTTGAATCAATCTGTCAGCTAAAGTTGACTTTCCATGATCAATATGAGCTATAATTGAAAAATTTCTGATTTTTTCAATAGGCTGCATACGTAACTCTTCATTATTCTTTTAATATGTAGTTAGTTTTTTGCGTGAAAGTGTTTAACTAGTTAGACGCTTTTTTTTATCTCTATCTTCTCAATATCTTTCTTAATTTTCATAGCGTTTGACGAAAGATTATCTCCAGCTGACTTCTTAAGAAAAGTATCTAGACCTCCAACTTTATTTATCGTGCGAAGAGCAGATGCAGAGACCTTGAGTTGAAAATTTTTTCCCAGCGCTTCAGAGGTCAGTGTAACATTGTTTAAATTTGGTAAAAATTTCCTTTTTGTCCTATTCTTCGCGTGGCTAACGTTATTACCGCTCATAGATCTTTTACCGGTCAATTCACACTTTCTAGACATTATTCCCTCTCACTTTCGTGCTTTTCTACTGTGAGTATTTTTTTCTGTCAAGACATTTAGCTAGACTTAGGGCCAATCAGTGATTTATAAGGATAGAGCAAATTGGGTGGAGGCTACTCTTGTGCGGTATTATTGGCATAGTTTCAAAAAATCAGGTTGTTGACCGGTTAATAGATGGCTTAGAGCGCCTCGAATATAGGGGATATGACAGCGCAGGTATAGCTACTATTAGTAGTTCCGAGATTGTTCACAGTAAAAGTACAGGTAAACTTGTATCCCTAAAGAACAAAATAAAACAGAACCCGATAGATGGTCATGTTGGAATTGGTCACACGAGATGGGCTACCCATGGCGAACCAATAGAAGTTAACGCGCACCCCCATGTAACAAAAAATGTGGCAGTGGTGCACAATGGCATTATCGAAAATTTTGCAGAGTTTAAAAATGGATTACTTGAAAAAGGGATAATATTTAACTCACAGACTGACACTGAAGTTATTGCTAGGCTTGTTGAAGAAAAAATTTCTATGGAAAAATGCGGGCCATTAGAAGCAGTAAGACTTACTATTGAAAAATTACGTGGATCTTTTGCTTTGTGCTTCATTTTTAAGGGACTTGAGAATCTCATTGTAGTAACGAGAAGAGGATCTCCACTGGCACTTGGCTTCGGCGATGGAGAGAATTTTGTTAGTTCAGATGCGTTATCTTTATCAATCTTTTCAAGAAAAGTATGCTATTTAGAAGAAGGTGACCTTGCTACACTAACTTCGGACGAGGTGAAAATATATGATAGCTTTGGCAATAGTGTTTTTAGAGATACTCAAATATTATTTACTGACCCAATTAATCTCAGTAAAGGCCAGTACAAGCACTTTATGGAAAAAGAGATCTTTGAACAGCCAGAAGTGATCTCACAAGTATTGGGATATTATTTGAATGCATTTGAGGGAACACTTTCGCTACCGTCTTTACCTCAATCTACAGAAATCCAGAGGATTATATTGATAGGATGTGGTACCGCTTTCTATTCCTGCCTTGCTGCAAAATATTGGTTTGAAAGCCTTAGTGGTATAACAACGCATGCTGAGCTTGCATCAGAGTTCAGATACAGGTCTCCAGTTGTACGTAAAGATGATTTGCTTATTTTTGTAAGTCAATCAGGTGAGACAGCTGATACAATTGGAGCTTTAAGGTTCGCAAAAAAATATACAAAAAATATTTTAGCTGTTGTTAATGTTGAACAAAGCTCAATAGCACGGGAGTCAAATTGGGTATTTCCAACTAAAGCAGGTCCAGAGATTGGAGTGGCATCCACTAAAGCGTTTATATGCCAACTGATAGTTTTAAAAATTTTAAACATCAAGTTTGCAAGTGACCTATCTAAAATTAGCGTGAAAAATAGATCTAATCTTTTAAACGGATTATTAGAGTTACCCAGGCTTTATGCAGAAATTCTATCTCAAAACGAAAACATAAAAAAATTGTGCAAAAAATTTATTGGTTCTAATAGCGTACTTTACTTAGGTAGAGATGTTTTATACCCCATAGCTCTTGAAGGTGCGTTGAAGTTAAAAGAAATAAGCTATTTACATGCAGAGGGATACGCCTCCGGAGAGTTGAAGCATGGCCCTATCGCATTGATTGATAAGAGTATGCCATTAGTTGCTTTGAATCCATGGTCTAAAGTATTTGAAAAAACATTATCAAATCTAGAAGAAGTCAAAGCCAGAAGAGGCAAAATAATATTATTTACGGACAAAAAAGGTAAAGAGTTATCCAAGGATTTAACTAAGTCAATTTTCCAGCTACCTAGTTGTTCCGAACTTCTGACGCCAATCCTGTATTCTCTACCGCTGCAACTGATAGCTTATTACACAGCTCTAGACAAAGGAACTGATGTCGATCAACCCAGAAATTTGGCAAAATCCGTGACTGTAGAATAAATCATTGATTTTATTGGGTTTTTTTGACCCTACAGAGTGATAGGGTAAGTGTTTCTGTAGGTATGCGTTTCTGA
>CAZOIZ010000178.1:0-2580 GCA_964580005.1 uncultured Rhodobacterales bacterium | reverse complement strand
GCTCTTGAACTTGCACCTGAAATGGATGCGCTTACGAAAAGTCTTGATGTTTCAATGGGAGTTGGTGTGCCGATGTTGGCTTCAGACCATGAAATGATGGGTGTTGTTTATCGTTTTAATTCATTGGAGCATTGGGGAACGGCGGTAGACTCGATGTCGCAAAATCCAGATTTTGCTTCCCTAGTTGAAAAGGCTAACGAGTTAGGAGCGCTAAAGTCTTCACGAATGTTGATGCATATTTAAAAGCAATTTTGCAGACGGGTGGGCTTTGTGTCTAGCCGTCTGCCTATAAAACTAAATATACTATTTTAATTTTAAAAGAACACTACCCTTTCTACCAGGAGTCAATGTAGCATCGTGAGATAAGGCGCACTCCTCTAAGCTGAAAATACTATCAACTGCCATCTTAAGAGCACCGTCTGAATGAGCGTCATGCAACGCACGTATAGCAAGATCTCTATCTTGCTTAGGCAAAATATAAATCAATGCAATATTAATTTTTAAAGCCTTGAAAAGATAAGGTCCAAAAGGAAATTTAGGATTCATATTTTTTGCACCACCATAAAGAGAAATCTCTCCATTTTGTCTAACAATATTATGTAAGAGATTTACATTCTCCCCAAACTCCACTTCTATAGCTCGGTCAACTCCTGCAGGACATACATCTAAAATCTTTTTGGCTAAATCAGGATCTCTGTAATCAAATACATGCTCTGCACCAGCCTCTCGTATATGTCCAAACCCATTTTCGGATCCGGAAGCAATTACTGTTGCACCAGACCACTTGGCCAATTGTATGCATGTGTGTCCTACCGCTCCAGCACCTCCTGATACAAATACTGTTTTTCCATTCAGTGCCCCATCTCCTAAAGTGCAATAAGATGCGGTAAGCCCAGGAATTCCCAAACATGCTCCTGTTTCAAACGACATGTCTTCAGGCATTTCGACAGCCTGAACGCTTGGAACCGCGATATACTCTGCTGCAGTTCCGTTTGGTCTTTGCCATTGACCGTTCCAGATCCACACTCTTTGTCCAACTCGACTTTCCTCAACACCTTCTCCTACAGCAGTGATAACACCAGATCCATCGGAGTTTGGAACTATCCGTTCAAACTGTGGTTTTGTGACCCCAGGCCTATTCCCAGCTCTTGACTTTGCGTCCGATGGATTAGATCCAGAGAATTGGAGAGAGACTAGCACCTCACCTTTACCCACTTTTGGAATAGGAAGTTCACTTATTCTTAAAACATCAGTTGATATACCGAATTCGCTGTAGGTTATAGCTTTCATCATACTCTTATCCATCTTTAATATTCCTATCCTTTTCTTTATGTTAAATTATTAGCAGAGGATTTTCCTCAGGCGACTTGAATATACAACATGAATAAATGAATTGTAATTTGATTGTTTAAAAAATGAAAAGTAGGGCAATATTAGAGGCTGAGATAAATTCTCAATACTTAGAAAGGTTCGAAAAGTTTGGCCCCACAGCTAAAGGAGTTTTTTGGGCTTCAAATACGCGTCAAGAAAGGCGCTTCAACTTAATACTAGAGGAAATAAAAAAAATTTCACGGAACCAAATTGTCTTTGAAATTGCTGACATTGGTTGTGGATACGGTTCCTTCGCTGATTATCTCAACAGGAAACTCAATAGAACTGAATTTAACTATGAGGGCTTTGATATTAACTCGAAGTTTATAGAACATTGTTCCAGAAAGTTTTTGGACGCAAATATAAGATTTAATATCGGTAGCAGGCCGTTATCAGAAAAAAACTTTGTAACTATGTCTGGTACCTACAACCTCGCTACCACAAAGGACGTTTTATTATGGGAGCAGTATCTATTTGGTTGCCTTTCTGAATGCTGGAGATATACAAAAACTGCGATGATTTTTAATTTACAAACATCTAAAACTAGTAAAATTTCTTCACAAAATATTTATTATGCAAATACATCTGTCATCATAGACTTTTGCGTATCAAAGTTAGGCCCAACTCGCATTGTGAGAGACCGTAACCTAGAAAATGATGTGACCTTTACTATTGTTAGATAGAAACAGCTCTATTCTTTTTCAGTTTCAAAAAGTAGTGATAGCTGCCTGATATTTTCTTCCCCACTCTGGTCCATAAGGTTAGTTGGATAATCTCCTGTGAAACAATGATCTGTGTAAATTGGGTCTGTGGGATCTCTTCCATCTTTATGACCCATTGCACGGTATAGGCCATTAATCGACAAGTAGGCTATACTATCAACATCCAAAAAATCTTTTATTTCATTAAGACTGTGATTAGCAGCTAGTAAGTTTTCTTTTACAGGCGTATCGATTCCATAATAGTCAGGATACTTTATAGGCGGAGCAGCGATGCGCATATGCACCTCTTTTGCCCCAGCATCCCTCATCATTCGAACGATTTTTATAGATGTCGTACCTCTAACCAGGGAGTCATCGACTAATATTACTTTTTTTCCATCAACCAAAATCTTGTTAGCATTATGCTTTAGCTTGACTGAGAATGCTCTTATAGACTGCTGGGGTTCAATAAATGTTCGGCCAACGTAATGGTTCCTAATAATTCCAG
>CAZOIZ010000177.1:0-2581 GCA_964580005.1 uncultured Rhodobacterales bacterium | reverse complement strand
TAAAATTGATAGGTTTTTAGTTCAATCTATGAGAAAAGGTAAAACTTTAATGGTTACGGGCACATCTACTCCTGGAAATAAAATAATTGATACTTACTCATTGTTAGGTTTTACAAAAGCGCTTGGATTAATCGACAAAAGTTGTTCTTAAGAAAAACGATTAACGAGAAAATTATTATGTTTAAACAAGACCTACTTGATTTTAGTTTTGGTGAATTAGAAAATTTCTGTTTAGATAAAAATCTTCCAAAATTTCGAGCATCTCAAATTTGGAGGTGGATATATTGTTTTGGTTTAAAATCCTTTGAAGAAATGAATAATATTTCAAAACCATTAAGAGAATTCCTGAATAATATTTCTCTAATTTCTAGGCCTCAAATTTCTGAAATGCAAATTAGCTCAGACGGAACGATAAAGTGGTTGATAAAATTAAAAGATAATTCTGAAGTTGAGACTGTATATATACCGCAGGACGATAGAGGAACTGTTTGTCTTTCTAGTCAAGTAGGTTGTACTCTTAATTGCTCATTTTGTCATACTGGAACACAAGCTTTAGTAAGAAATCTTACATCATGTGAAATTATTGGGCAGTTGATGATTGTCATGGATCACTTAAATGATTGGCCTTCTGGCAAGAATAATAGAAAAGTAACTAACATTGTAATGATGGGTATGGGAGAACCATTACTTAATTATAATGAAGTTCGTAAAGCAATAAAGATTATGATGTCTGATGATGGTATTGCCATCTCAAGAAGAAGAATTACTTTATCCACATCAGGCATTATTCCAAACATCGAAAAAACTGGAGTTGAGTTAGGTGTTAATTTAGCTATATCGCTTCATGCAGTTAATGATGAATTAAGAAATAAATTAGTTCCAATTAATAAAAAATATAATTTAGAAAAGTTGATAAATTCTTGTAGACATTATCCTAAATTATCTAATTCTAGAAGAATTACATGGGAATATGTAATGTTAAAAGATGTGAATGACACTGCAGAAGATGCCATCAATTTAATAAAATTAATTAATGGCATTCCATCTAAAATAAATTTAATTCCCTTCAATCCTTGGCCAGGTTCTTTGTTTGAGACATCAACCCAGAAAAATATTAATAACTTTGCAAAAATTTTGATGGATGCAGGATTTGCCTCTCCAATAAGAAAGCCAAGGGGGCAAGACATTTATGCTGCTTGTGGACAGTTAAAATCAAATAGTGAAAAAATAAGAAAATCACAAATTAATAAGCTTGTTCCAATTCATAACTTTTAAAAAATTAAATTTTTGTGAAACTATTGCTTTAGAACATATTAAGTATTACATTAATAACAATTAATCTAATTATTTAAAGGATAATAACTTCATGAATGATAATCGTTTTATGTCAAGCTCGAACGCTCAAGCTACCCAAATTGATTTAGGGTTAAGGTCTTATATGCTTGGTGTTTATAATCATATGACAACTGCCCTAGCTTTGACAGGTTTAATGGCTATGGGATTAAATTTTCTTGCCATATCAAATGGTGCTTTAACACCCATTGGTGAATTGTTTTTCTTAAGTCCTCTTAAGTGGGTTGTTATGTTGGCACCTTTAGGAATGGTTTTTTATATTTCTGCAAAGCTAAATAGTATATCTGCAGAAAGGGCAAGAAACTTATTTTATATATATGCTGGATTGATGGGTCTTTCTCTATCGTCTTTACTGCTAATTTATACTGGTGCATCAGTTGTAAAAGCTTTCTTTGTTACAGCAGCAGCCTTTGCAGCCTTATCCATATATGGATATACTACTAAAAAATCTCTGTCAGGATTAGGGTCATTTTTAATGATGGGTGTATTTGGTCTAATCATAGCGCAGATAGTAAATATTTTTATGGCTTCTACACAATTAGATTTTATGATCTCTATTGTAGGTGTTTTAATCTTTGCTGGTTTAACTGCTTATGACACTCAAAAAATTAAAAATATGTATTTAGCAAGTGATAATAATGAAGCAGCAGGGAAAAAATCTGTTTTAGGGGCATTAACTTTATATCTAGATTTTATTCTAATGTTTCAATTTCTTTTAGCTTTTTTAGGAAATAGAGAATAAAAGTAATAAAATCATTTTTAAAAAGCCATCGTTAGATGGCTTTTTTTATTTTAATATTACGTTATCTATGTCTTTCGTTATTTTATTTGAAGTTGGATTTGTTGTGCTAGCATACCATTTAACTAGCAAGCCCTCTTTGTTAATAAGGTATTTATAAAAATTCCATTTTGGCAAAGCTAAAAATCCAGCTTCTTTTTTAATCCATTTAAAAAAAGGATGCCCTTCCTCACCTTTTATACTAGTTATTTCAGTAAGCAAAAAAGAAACGTTAAAATTAATAGAACAGAATTCTTTAACTTTTTGATTTGACGATAGTTCTTGATTTCCAAAGTCATTTGAAGGTATTCCAATCACTATTAATCCGTCATGTTTATATTTTTTATGAAGTGCTTCTATATCACTATACTGATAAGTAAAACCACAAAGTGATGCTGTATTAACAATTAAAATAGGTTTACCTTTAAATTCTTTTAAATTAATTTTTTT
>CAZOIZ010000176.1:0-2584 GCA_964580005.1 uncultured Rhodobacterales bacterium | reverse complement strand
CACCAGAGAATTTCTGTTCAATCATATGAGCTAAAGGACGACCTCCAATTCTACCTTTATTATCAGAAGCTCCTACAATTGCAATTGACTTGGGAGACATTATTTCATTTAGAGTTGTCATGACATGCCTTTTATTTATAGACAAGTTTAAATCAGTATTTAATGTACATTAAATAATAAACTTGTTAAACGAAACTTAATCTATTTTATTAAAAAGTTTGAAAATTATGCCTAAGATTTTATTTCTTACCTGTTTTATTCAAATGATTTCGATGGTTGGATTTGCCATTTGGCCGATATATCTTATCGATCTTCAATTACTATGGGATTTGTCCAATAGTGAGGCGGGCTGGGTTAGCGGATCATTTTACATTGGATATGTTATTGCTACTCCTTTTTTGGTTAGTTTAACAGACACATTTGATGCTAGAAAATTATACTTCATTTCATGCATTATAGGATCAGCAGGCTTATTATTTTTTGCTCTTTTTGCAACTAACGCTATAAATGCATCAATTTTTTGGTCACTTGTTGGAGTTGGTCTTGCTGGCACATATATGCCTGGGTTACAAATTCTGAATTCTAGACTTAATAAAGTTTCAAGAGAAAAATATGTTGCAGTATACACATCTTTTTTTGGGTTAGGTGTTGCCTTTTCCTTTTCTTTTTTTGGAATTTTAAAAAATTATAATGTAAGTTGGGAAAACTCTTTTCTTGTAGCATCATTTATTCTTTTTATTTGTTCTTTTCCCTTACTTATTTTTTCAGGAAAAGAAACTGAAAAACGTGAAACAAAACCTTACCAAGGTATTATAAAAGTACTTATTTCAATTTTTAGAACATTTAGTAACAAGAAGGCATCTCCATTTATACTAGGTTATGGTGGACACACTTACGAGTTGTTTGGTTTTAGAAGTTGGACTTTTCCTTGTATTATTTTTCTTGCAAATCACTTTAATGTATCTGTTAGTGACGCTTTTATAGCTAATAGTATTGGCCTCATGGGATTTTTAGGAATTTTTGCTTCCATTTATGGGGCTAAATATTGTATTGGCAAAAATAGAGCTCAAGTAGTTTCTAATATGGGTATGTTATGCTTCATTGGATCAATTCTAACAGCAATTGCTTTTTGGTTAAGCTTCTGGTTGGCGCTTTTTATGCTTTTTGTTTATAATGCTCTGATCATTTTAGACTCAGGTTCGTTAACTACTGGAACAGTAGTAAATGGAGAAGCACATGATAGAGGTGTGAGATTAGCTCTTCACTCTATGGTTGGTTTTTTAGGTGGAGCAATAGGTGGTCCAGTTGTAGGATTTGTATTGGATAACTTTGGAGGACAGACAAGTCATTTAGCTTGGTTTTTATCATTTATATGTTTAGGTTTTGGATCACTTATTTCAGCCTTGACATTTAAATATTACTTTTTCAAATATAAGTAACAAAACTAGAATTACCTTTAACAATGGAGACAATCTTATGAATACAAAAATTTTACTTAATGAACGCCCTCATGGTGAACCTAATCTAGGTAATTTTAAGACAATTAAAGAAGATATTATAGCTCCAAATGACGGTGAAGTACTTTTAAAAACAATTTACATGTCATTAGACCCATATATGCGAGGCAGAATGAATGATGCAAAAAGTTATGCAAAGCCAGTAGAAATTGGAGAGGTAATGGAGGCTGGCGCTTTAAGTCAGGTTATAGAAAGCAAATCAAAATTATTTGAACCAGGAGATTTTGTCGAAGGTAGGACTGGTTGGCAAGACAATCCAACTGTTAATGAGAAAAAATTAAGATTAATTGATCCAAAAATGGCCCCACTTTCTACTTCTATTGGTGTTTTAGGTATGCCTGGAACAACAGCTTATGTTGGAATGCATAATTTTGCTAAACCACAAAAAGGAGAAACTTTGGTTGTTTCTGCAGCAAGTGGGGCTGTAGGCGCAACAGTAGGACAAATTGGTAAAATTTATGGATGTAGAGTTGTAGGTGTAGCTGGCACGAATGAAAAATGCGAGTTTACCAAAGCTGAACTTGGATTTGATGATTGTGTAAATTACAAAGATCCAAATTTTAAAGACAAACTTAAATCTGCTTGTCCTAATGGTATTGATATTTATTGGGAAAATGTTGGTGGTATAACTTTCGATAATGTTATGCCTCTCTTAAACGATTATGCCAGGATACCAGTTTGTGGCCTTATTAGTTTGTATAATGCTACTAGTCTGAAAGGTGGAGAAAAAGATAGGTTGCCTCTTTTGTTTAGACAAATTCTTACAAAAAGAATGATGATAAAAGGTTTTATTGTTTTTAATCATTATGATCAAAGAGAAGAGTCAATCATAGCCCTTTCAAAATGGATTAACGAAGGCAAGATCAAGTATAAAGAAGATTTTGTTGATGGCTTAGAAAATGCTCCAAGTGCTTTTATAGGATTATTAAATGGTAAAAATTTTGGAAAGTTAGTAGTTAGAGTTAATCCAGATCCTACTTTGTAAAATGTGTACAATTAGATTTTAATTTAAACTATCAAAATTTTTATTTTGTTTAACTAAATCTTCTAATAATTTCGGAGGAGCC
>CAZOIZ010000175.1:0-2606 GCA_964580005.1 uncultured Rhodobacterales bacterium | reverse complement strand
GATATTTTATCATTATCTAGAGAAGACTTAATAACAAATATAGATATGCCTAAAGGAGGAGTAAGGAGCCCTACCTCAACGGCAATAACGGTAACTATGCCAAACCAAATCAAATCAATATTCAGAGAGACCAATATAGGATACATTAAAGGTACTAGTATCAACATTATTGATCCACTATCTAATATCGTTCCCATCAGTATAATGAGTATTATATAAAGAATTATTATACCCATTATGCTTAGGTCTGAACCAACCACAAACGAACCAAACTCTGCTGGCATTCCAGAAAGAGCTAGCATTCTGGCATACATCTGTGCCGCTATGATAATGAAAGATATTGTAGCCGTTATATAGCCAGTTTCGACGAGCACCTCCCAAAGGACTTTCAATGAAAGCCGTCTTTTCAGCATACCTATTATTACTGCTCCTAGACTACCGATAGCTCCCGCTTCTATTGGAGTAAAAATTCCTCCATAAATACCTCCTAAGACTATGGAAATTAAAAAAATTAAAGGCAAACATTTTAAGCAAAAATCTTTCAATGGCATTAATTCAATATCACCAAAAGTTTGAACTTCTTCTGAAAATACAAATTTTTTCCAAAAAATACATAGAATAAAAATTCCAAAGCCAAAAACTATTGCTAACAAGATCCCTGGAATAATTGCAGCAACAAATAAATCCCCAATTGATTGCTCCGTTAAAATTCCATATAAAATTAACAACAAGCTTGGAGGAATAAGCATTCCCAGAACTGAAGACCCTGCAACCACTCCTACCGAAAACCTCGGTGAATAACCAAACTTGACCATATGGGGAACCGCAATTTTAGTAAATACTGCTGCTGATGCTATTGATATACCTGTTACAGCCGCAAATACCGCGTTGGCTCCAACTGTTCCGATAGCCAAACCACCTTTGATTTTTCTAAATGCTTGATTAGCAACGTCATAGGCATCTTCTCCCATCCCTGTAGCTGAAACAACATTTCCCATGAATACGAACAATGGCACTACGCCAAAAAAATAGCTTGAAATGGTTTCAGATGCTGCCAGTGCTAGTAATTTTCCTGCTAAAATAGAGGAGTCTTTTATTAACCAAACTCCTATATAGGAAGAAAGCATCAAAGCAAAGGGAACCCAAAAGCCCATATAAACAAGTATTACAATTGCAACCAGTGAGTATAGTCCAATGTCAAAAGGGGTCATTAGCAACGCTTCTTTATAAAGAAATCTCTGAAGCAAAAAACAATCAATTTAGTTCCTCTCTGCGGGTTCTTTTTCCTCAGTTCCCGTGATTATCTTTTTCGTATTTTGTGCAACTAACCTTAGAGCCATATCCTCTGCATTAATCTTTTCTGATTCATTTTCTTGATGTGTTGGATCATAATATTTTATCACTTGCCTAATACCAAATAACATGATTTGCACCATCAGTAAAAAACACCCCAAAAGGATGACAAGTTTTATGGGCCAGATTGGTGCTGTAAAATCTCCTATGGTTCCCTCATACGTATTTCTTACCCAAGATTTTATAAACAAAGGATAAGTCGACTTAAATATCTGTAAAATTAAGAAAAAAGCTGCGATAGAATATGTGATATCTAATAACAATTTTACTAAAGGCGTTCGTCGTCCAATGGCATTTAAAATAGATACATTTTGAGTAAGTCTGCCTCGATTAAATGTTTGAGGCGTTTGCAAAAAAACTATTGCAACAATAGACATTGATACCATCATTGGGACGCCTGCAATAGGCATTAGAAACAATTCTCTACCTATTACATCAGCATTGACTATTATCATTATAAAAATGATTAATATCGTCCCCATTATATTAAAACTCTGCGTAATAAAATTGAAGAACAGTTCTGTTTTTGAAAATATAAGCTTTGTTAAACCCATCTGTATATGAAAAAATAAAATTTAAAAAAAGTAAGGTGCCTTAGTCAAAAGGCACCTCAAATATACAAAAGATACTTGTCTTTACTCTTTATCCCAGTTTCTAACCGGCTTTGCTCCTGCAGCTCTCATCGTGTCCATATAGGCTTTTAGAACTGCAGTTCCATTCACACCAGAAGAGTCTAGTTTTTTAGCCCACTCCATAGCAACATTATCCATTCCAGCAGCCCACTTTTTCCTCATCTCGGGACTAGCTTCAGAAACCTTTGCTCCTTGAGATTCCATTATAGACAGAAATTTAGCAACTGATGCACCTAGATCTTTTTGATATGCAACTCGGTATGTTTCACCAGCATCTACTAGAGCCTTCTGCACAACATCGGGTTGAGACTCAAACCAATCTTTATTAGCCGCAATTGAGCCAGCATATTGAGCTCCAAACCCAACTTTTGTAATATATGGGGCCACCTCATGAAGTTTGCCAGGCAATGCTGCAGAAGCAAAAACTATTACTCCGTCATATACCCCTGCTTTTATTTCATTGTTGTAAGTGGTCAGATTACCGGATACTCCGACTGCTCCTGTTCCCTTCAACCAAGTAACAGCAGGGCCAGGAGCTCCAATTTTTCTTCCTTTTAAATCGGCAATCGAATTGACTGGGAAAGTTGTCATTAGTAAGTAATCATCAATTGCAATGGAACC
>CAZOIZ010000174.1:0-2611 GCA_964580005.1 uncultured Rhodobacterales bacterium | reverse complement strand
ATTATATTCTTGTATTGCATGCTTCTGATAACTGTTTGTTTGGATTGTTGTTGTAGCAAAAATATATTCAGTGGCTAGCCCTGCACTGTTGGCGAGTTTATCTTGTGTTTGACGCGTTAGCTTTCTTAAGAATCTTCCAAAGTACAGCAGTGGAAACACTAAGATAGGTATAATCAGAAGAGAAAATGACGCCAACTTTATAGATGTAGAAAACATCAGAACAAGGCCGCCAAAGAGTAGTAATATATTCCTTAAAGCCAAAGATAATGTGGAACCGGCAACACTTTGAACGAGAGTCGTATCCGCATTTATTCTGGACACTAAATCACCAGTAAGCGTTTTCTCAAAGAAATGTGGGCTCAAATTAATAATTTGATCAAATAGTACTTTCCTTAAATCAGAGACTAATCGCTCCCCAAGTAATGTTATCAAATAAAAACGAATAGCAGTTCCACAGGCTGCTAAAGCAACCAAACCGCAACCAACATAAAGATATCTTTGTCCAGTTTTAATATTAAACACATATCCGTCAACAATTAAGCGTGCCATTATTGGAAGCGATAATGCTATCACTACTGTTAGAAGAAGAAATATGAGAGCGCCCAACGCCCAAAATAAGTGTGGTTTAAAAATTTGAATAAATAGCTGCTTCAACTGATATCCCTTAAGATTTTCGAAGTTTTCATCTTTATTATCAACAGAATTTGATCTCATTTTTGTCACATAATATTTAGGAGATTATTAATTTACACACATGCTACTTCAAAAGTTTCAAGTTGGCAGATCTATAACAACTTTCACAGATTTTCCGTTTAGGAAAATAGTGAAATATTTATTAAATCCAAGCTAATTCTGTGTAGTGATGACAATTTTTATTGTATGTAATTGAAAGTCATGATTTCCTTTAGACAATATGGACAAAAAGCCAACCCAGAACATTGATGTCTTAAAGTTTAAACGCAACCCATATCCAGACCTCAAAGAAATGCGTGCCAACAATCCTATATGTTTTGTTCCTCAACTTAACGCAACAATGATTTGTGATAGAGAATCAATTTATGAATGTGAAAAGAATATAAATGTGTTTTCTTCTGTTCAACCTCAAGGACTTATGACAATTTTAATGGGGCAAAATATGATGCGAAAGGATGGGAAAGACCATTCTGATGAAAGAAAAGCGATTTTCAAAACAATTTCCCCAAAAACAACCCGAGATCATTGGAGAGAGAAGTTCGAGGCTATAGCGGACAGGATAATTGACAAAATCAAAGAGCTAAAATTTGGAGATCTTCTAACATTATACGCCAAAGAGTTATCTGCTGAGTGTCTCAAATTAGTTACAGGTCTAACTAATATGACGGCAGCTGAAATGGATAGAGTGAGCCAAGGAATGATCGATGGCTGTTCTAATTATACTGGGGATAAAAATATTGAAGAGTACTGCAATAACTGCACAGAAAGCATAGATGCACATATTAATGAAAAAGTTGGTGAGATAAACAGAATGTCTGACTTCTCAATGATAAGTGCAATGCTAGAAGGTAATCTTAGTAAAGATCAGATAAGCGCCAATATCAAACTCGCAATTTCTGGAGGGCAAAATGAACCGCGTGATGCAATAGCCGGTTGTATATGGGCAGCTTTAAATTTTGAATTAAAAGCGCTTTTGCTTGAAAGGAAAAACTGGGGCCAATTATTTAATGAATATTGCCGTTGGATGTCTCCCATAGGAATGTCTCCAAGAGAAATTGCACAAGATTACGTATATAAGAATGCAACCTTTAAAAAAGGCGATCGAGTATTCTTAATGTTTTCTTCCGCTAACAGAGACGAAAAAGTGTTCACTAATTCTAATAAATTCGATTTAGAAAGAGATTGTTCAAAATCAATACATTTTGGTGCAGGACCCCACTATTGTGCGGGCGCATCTATAGCCAGCACCATGATAAGCTTAGTTGCTTTACCAAAACTGTTTGCGGCACTACCTGAATTAAAATTAGTTGATAAAGAAAAGTATGAGTTTGATGGTTGGGCATTTAGAGGCATAACATCCCTTGAATGCGAATGGTGAAAAATTGAATGAGCCATTAGTATCTGCAAGAGACTCTTTTTTTCTGGGTGCACTTTTTTTATTTTTAGAAATACTCGTGGGCACTTCGATAGTTGCAATTATAAAATACTTTTCGAGCGACGTTTCTCTTTCTGTTGTACTTATGTTTAGATATTTATTCTGCCTTCCTATATTATTATTAGTTGGCCTAAGAATTGGTGGGGTAAAATACTTTAAAATAAAAAATAAAAAAGTAATGTCTCTCCGTAGCGTTGCAGGCTTATTAGGATTATTTTTTTGGTATCTATCGGTAATTCACTTAGATATAAGCAAAGCACTGGCACTATCACAAGTGATGCCAATTTTTATTTGTATCCTTTCAATTCTGTTTCTTGGCGAAAAAGTCGGAGTATTTAGGTGGACAGCTATATTACTGGGATTATCAGGAGCTATAATAATAATAAATCCAGACTCTAAGAATTGGTATAGCGTAGGTCTTCTTTATATTTTTCTTGGCACCCTTTTTGCCTCTATTATGTTTGTCGCTCTAAGAAGACTAGG
>CAZOIZ010000173.1:0-2624 GCA_964580005.1 uncultured Rhodobacterales bacterium | reverse complement strand
CGCAAAGCATGGACGTTTTATCCTCGCAAAGTAATCTTTCTGGTTATAAAGCTGTAATTGATGCAGCGAGTGAGTTCAATAAAGCTTTTCCACTTATGATGACGTCTGCAGGCACGGTTGCTCCTGCAAAAGTTTTAGTAATAGGAGCTGGTGTTGCTGGTTTGCAGGCTATTGCAACTGCCAAAAGACTTGGGTCTGTTGTATTTGCATTTGATGTTAGGTCTTCAACAAAAGAGCAGGTCGAAAGTCTAGGGGCCAAATTTGTTGATGTTGAAAGTAAAGATTCTGGAGAAACAGCTGGTGGATATGCCAAGGAAATGACAGCTTCTTATAAAAAAAAACAAAATGCTATCTTAGCCGAGACATTAAAAAAAATGGATATTGTTATCACTACTGCTCTTATTCCAGGTAAAAAAGCTCCAGTGCTTTTAAGCAAAAAAATGGTTGAAACAATGAAGGTAGGAAGCATCATAATTGACCTTGCATCGGAATTTGGAGGTAATTGTGAATTAACGAAACATGGTGAAAAAGTCATTTTCAAATCAAAAAAAATCATTGGCCCTAAGAATCTTGCGTCTTCTGTAGCACAAGATTCGTCAAGATTATATTCAAAGAATGTTGTTAACTTCTTAATGAACTCTTGCGATTCGGGAAAATTCAAAAGCTTTAATTGGGAAGATGAAGTAGTAAAAGAAACTTGTGTTGTTAAAAATCTAATAAACCCTAAAAAGGAAAGTAAATAATGGAAAATATTGATCCAATCATTAATTTAATAATGATCTTCATACTAGCATGTATTATAGGTTATTATGTAATATGGGGAGTTACATCAGCATTACATTCTCCCTTAATGGCTGTCACAAATGCAATATCGAGTGTTATTATTGTGGGAGCAATAATAGCAGCAGGACCAGAAGAAATAAATTTTTCCTCAATAATGGGTTTTTTGGCAATAATTCTTGCTTCAGTCAATATTTTTGGGGGGTTTGTTGTATCTCATAGAATGCTGTCAATGTTTAAAAAAAAAGAAAAGAAGAAAAATAAATGACAGAAAATTTAACAGCAATTTGCTATCTTATTTCGGCAATTTTTTTCATATTAGCACTAAAAGGTTTATCCAACCCAGAATCCGCAAGAAATGGAAACATAATGGGTATAATTGGTATGACAATTGCCATTATAACTACGTTAAATAACCCTAATGTAGATTCATTAGCACTAATAATTTTAGGGATTATTATTGGTGGCGCAATAGGTACCTTCATTGCTTTAAAGATTGAAATGACAGCTTTACCTCAGTTAGTTGCGGCTTTTCATTCATTAGTCGGCTTGGCAGCTGTTTTTGTTGCAGCTAGCGCTTTTTACACACCTGGCAGTTATGGAATTGTTGATGAAAACGGTATGATTTATCCTTCAAGTTTAGTAGAAATGTCAATTGGTGTGGCAATTGGAGCGATAACCTTTACCGGTTCAATTATAGCATTTTTAAAGTTACAAGGTTTAGTTAGTGGAGCACCAACAACCTTTTTTGGACAACATTTTTTGAATTTAATCTTGTTTATTTCACTAATTGTGTTGACAGTAATGTTTACACTGGAATCTTCAAAAGATATTTTTTGGTTAATTGTTAGTTTGTCTCTTTTACTAGGTATTCTTTTGATAATTCCAATTGGTGGTGCTGATATGCCCGTTGTTGTATCAATGTTGAATTCTTACTCTGGATGGGCTGCAGCTGGAATAGGATTTACACTATCAAATCATCTTCTTATAATAGTAGGTTCTTTGGTTGGTGCATCAGGAGCAATTTTAAGCTATATAATGTGTAAAGGTATGAATAGATCCTTCATTAGCGTTATCTTGGGAGGATTTGGAGTCGAGGAGGGTACCTCAGTCGAAAAAGATAATAATAAAACCGTTAAAACTGGAAGTCCAGAGGATGCTGCTTTTATAATGTCCAACGCTAGCAGTGTAATTATTGTTCCTGGTTATGGCATGGCGGTAGCTCAAGCTCAACATGCACTAAGAGACATGTGCGATATGCTAAAGAAAAAAGGGGTAACTATCAAATATGCAATTCATCCTGTAGCAGGAAGAATGCCTGGACATATGAATGTTTTACTTGCAGAGGCAAATGTTCCTTATGACGAGGTTTTTGAGTTAGAAGAAATTAACAGTGAATTTTCTAATACAGACGCGGCCTTCGTAATTGGTGCAAACGATATTACAAATCCAGCTGCAAAAACAGATAAAACTAGCCCTATCTATGGCATGCCCATTTTGGATGTTGAAAACTCAGGAACTGTACTTTTTGTCAAAAGGTCAATGGCTTCAGGCTATGCTGGAGTAGACAATGAATTATTTTTTAGAGATAATACAATGATGCTTTTTTCTGATGCCAAAAAAATGGTCGAAGATATTGTTAAAAGCCTGGATTAAAGGTTAATAACCTTGTATTTCTATTTTTTTTCTAAGCATTTTTTTATATCGTCTGGTACATTCATTTAGCAGTCTTGCCTTTTTTTCAGAAGGCTTTTCATATGCTCTTCTTTGCTTCATTTCCTTAAATATACCTTCTCTCTGGAGCTTTTTTTTCATTGCCCTCATCGCTTTTTCAAGATTGTTAT
>CAZOIZ010000172.1:0-2631 GCA_964580005.1 uncultured Rhodobacterales bacterium | reverse complement strand
GTAAATCAAAATCCAGCCATTCACTTTGCATTTATGTTAGAAATTTATAAGAGAAATAACTTACAATATTTGTCTATGGGAATGAGCAACGATTATAAAACTGCTATTGAATTTGGAGCAACACATATAAGGATTGGATCAAAATTGTTCGGTGAGCGACTTGAAAAAGAGGAAACATAATTATTTATAAGTTATGACCTGATCGATTTTTTTTGGTTTCCATATACCTCCTTGCTTCAGCTGCAACTTTAACTTTTATTTGAACAGTATCAATGACCTTTATACCACCCTTCTGTACTTGTGATATTTTTTCAGGATTGTTGGTAATAAGTTTTATGGAATTTACTCCAAGCAACTTCAATAACTTACAAGCATTTTCATGTCTTCTTTGGTCAGCATCAAATCCAAGAGCATAATTTGCATCTATTGTATCTATTCCATGAAACTGAAACTCGTATGTCCTAAGCTTGTTTAGAAGTCCAATATTTCTCCCTTCTTCTGGCATATACAAAAGTATACCGCCATCATCAGACATGATCTTAATTGATTCTTTTAATTGTGATCCACAATCACATTTCAACGAATCTAGAATATCTCCAGTAATACATTGAGAATGTATTCTAATTAAGGGAATCTTTTTTTTATTTCCATTCTTCAAAATTATTGCAAAATATTCTAAATAATCATTCTTAGAGCGAAAACTTACAATTTCAGTCTCTTTGCAGGCTGATATAGGGACATAAGATCGAGAAACTATTGTAAATTCATTTTGTTCCATTATTTCTGTCAAAAGATTAATGTTTTCGTATGTTTTGATATTGTAATTTGTAATATTTGAATTAAGCTCTTTTTCATCTTTAAAAGTCATATTACAAAAAACTATTGAAGGTATTAATTGATTAATTTTCATCAGCTGTATCAAATTTTTAATTTCCTGCCTATTTTCTATTGATATGACTGAACCTTTTAAATAATCTTTTTCATTAACTATTGAACTTGAAATATCTTTTATAAACTTACTGCTTACTTCTTTGCTAAATGAAATAGAAAACAACTCTCCTTTAACATTTTTTTTTGAAATGTAACTCATTCGCTTATTATTAATTATTATTGATATAGATGATTCAGATAGATGTTTCATTAGCATCAAGATTTTGTCGGTAATGTTTTCCGATGAAGATAATAAGATATAATTTCCCAAAGAACTTTTTATTGCGATTGGCAAACCAAGTTTTAAATCTAAAAGAAAGTGGTAAACATTAATATTATTACTGGTATACATATCGAAATTATTAAATTATTTTTGAACTTAAAACTATAATTAGATTATTAAAATAATATAGTGAAAAAAGGAATTATGAAAGAGCGTATATTAGATTTAATAATTGTTGAAAGCAACGAAGATCATTTTAAAATTTGGGAAGATTATTTTTCAAAAAAATTTAAAATAAAAGTATTTAATAGACTAGAAAATTGCCTAGAAGACAAAAATATTTTTAATAAAGATACAATATTTATTATTCAAATTACTCAACAAAAAAGCTATTTTCATAAAAATATAAAAAATGGTATTATTTATCTAATAGATCACAATCTTTCAGTTTCTAATGTAAAGTTCAATAAAAATGTCTACTTAAAAAAACCAGTAAGTCTAGGTAAAATTGAGGAAATTATAAATGAATTTAAAAATAATAAAGCAAACCATAAAGAAGAAATTATTAGAATAAAAAAATATATTTTAATGCCAGATAATAAAATACTATACTCAAATGACAAAAGTGAATTTATTAAATTAACAGAAAAAGAGGTTCAAATACTAATTGAATTAGACAATTCAAAGATCAGGTCTAATAAAAAACATCTACTTGAAAAAGTATGGAAATATAATCCTAATGTTAAGACATCAACAGTTGAAACACATATACATAGATTGAGGAAAAAACTTAATAGATTTTCACAAGAAAAATTAACTATTAAATATGGAAAATACGGTTATTTTATCATTTAATTATTTGGCTGGGGCGGTAGGATTCGAACCTACGGTACACAGGATCAAAACCTGCTGCCTTACCACTTGGCCACGCCCCATTGTATTAAATTACAATCTATATAAAACAATTTACAGGTTCAAGTAACATATTAATTTATTTTAAAAATTTTATAAAACGGATATTCGTCTTTTACAAGCTGGAAATAATTGTTGTTATTATTGTTAAGAAAATATAATTTTGTAAATGTTGATTTCAGGGTGTTAGGGCTTACAACATAAAAAAACCTTTTTCCATTAATAATATCAATTAATAAAGAAACTTGACCTTTTTCGTCATAATCAAACCTTCTTATTATTTTCCCATTCTGAGAAATTACAAGACTATCTAATTGATTGCCATTGCTAATGGATCCTGAATTCACATTTAGAACTGCGCCTCCACATACCATTTCACTTTGTGATTTTGGGCTACAATCAATTCTCTCAAATATCGTCTTATTTTTTTCAACACCGTTTATAATATCCCAATTCCCAATATATGTTATAGTTGACCACCATTTTATCATGTCCCTTGAAAGATACAAAAATACAGGACGATCTATAGGTTTTGATTTTGATATTTCATTTATGAAATTGATATA
>CAZOIZ010000171.1:0-2647 GCA_964580005.1 uncultured Rhodobacterales bacterium | reverse complement strand
GTATTACAAATAAAGGTGACCAAGTTATAAGTGGTTTGGCTATAAATATTTTGGCCTCAGGCTTGACGATAACTTTAGGAATAGCTTTATTTTCTAGAGGTGGTCAAACACCGCCTTTAGCATCAGAACAACGATTTATGCCTATTGAGTTTCCTTTTCTAGATTTGATGAGTTATGTTCCAGTTTTGGGAGATTTATTTGTTGAAGTAATTTCAGGCCATAATATTCTAGTTTATTTTTCTGTTTTAGCCGTTTTGTTCACTTACTATGTAATTTTTAAAACTAGATTTGGTCTTCGACTAAGGGCTGTAGGGGAGAAACCTGAAGCAGTCGATACTGCCGGGATTTCAGTAATTAGAATGCGATATCAATCTATTTTAATTGCCGGAATGTTATGCGGACTTGCAGGAGCTTATTTATCGATAGCTCATGGTGCCGGATTTGGAAGAGAGATGTCCGCCGGTAAAGGTTATATCGCCTTGGCAGCAATGATATTTGGTAAATGGAACCCAATTCCAACTTTATTTGCATGCCTTTTATTCGGATTTTTAGAGGCATTAGGGGTAAGGCTAGAGGGAGTAGAGTTAATGTGGATTGGGGAAGTCCCAGTTCAAGTAATGCAAGCATTACCTTATATTCTAACTGTAGTCTTGCTAGCGGGTTTTATTGGAAAAGCAAGGGCACCAGGAGCCATAGGCGTCCCTTATAGCAAAGAAGGTTAATTTTTTAAATTCAGTTTCATTATTATTGCATCTTCTCGAACACCTGAACTGTTTCTGTAATAATTTTTTCGAATGCCAAATTCCATAAAATTTAACGAAAGATACATATTTTTTGCTGGAATGTTTTTTATCCCTACTTCAAGAACTAAAAAATCAGCTCCATAATTTTTGGAAAAGCTTATAATACTCTTCAGTAACTTTTTCCCTAATCCCTTGCCCCTGAGACTTTCTGCAACGCCAATAAAATATATTTCTACCTCTCGGTCTGTAAGACCTAGTATAGCTATGCAATTTGGTTCCTTTTTGATCTTGACATTTGTAGACTTCAGAAATCGTTTAAAATCTCCCAAAGAGAACTGAATTGTGTCAATGTCTACACAGTTCTTATAGAGATCAAAATATTCCTCAGCTAGCATCTAATGGTTTGTCGAGTATTTTTGGTCCTTTATATTTGGCGAATAAAGACTGACCTGGTGATATGTATAAAGGCTTTGGTATAAATTTTTTGTGTCTTACTATTTTTCTTGAGAATTTAAGAAAATCTTGAATAGATATCTCATTTTGTTCGATATATTTTTTTACCTTAATACTCGTTGCTATTTCCTCAGCTCTATATCCAACAACCAGTAAGTCGGAGTTATCGTGGGAAGTTTTAATATCTTCGATCTCTGAGGAGGACATAAAAATAGGTTTTTCATCTTTTAATATGCACCAGTATATTTTATTTTCTCTATATTTAAGGGAAATTAAAGCGGACCTATATATTTTTGATAAAGCTTGAAATTTGTTTACACCTATTAGCTGAATAGGTAAGGAACAACAAACACCCTTCATAGCAGATATTGATGCCCTAATCCCGTTAAAATTTCCGGGTCCAGTACAGACCACGATTCTTTCAATTTCATGTATTTCTAACTTATTTTTGTTTAGAAAATCCGAGAGAAAAAAAAAATTTTATCAAAGTTTGGTTGGTCTGCATTTTTATAATCAAAAAATACGCCGTTAATATCAAGCCCAAATTTTATATCTGATGTAGTAAGGTCGACAGCGAGTGTATTCATAAACTTATTTATATAGCTACAGGTCTAACTTCAGTCACTTCAGGAATGTAGTGCTTGAGTAGGTTTTCAATGCCCATTTTTAATGTCATAGTTGATGAAGGACATCCAGCGCAAGCCCCTTGCATATGCAAGTAGACTACTCCTTCCTCAAAGCTCTGGAACGTTATATCTCCGCCATCTTGAGCAACTGCCGGTCTAACCCTGGTATCTAAAAGGTCTGTTATTTTTTTTACTATTTCACTGTCAGGTCCTTCATGAATCTCGTGCGCGGAGTCCTCAGACTCCTCATTTAATATTTTCTCACCAGACTGTAAAAAGTCCATAATCGTTCCCAGTAAAGCTGGCTTTATATGTTCCCATAAGAAATCTTCTTTCTTAGTAATTGTGATAAAGTCGCTTCCTAGAAAGACCCCAACCACACCCTCTACGCCAAACAGCTTTTTTGCCAAAGGTGAGCTTTCAATATTATCACCCTCACTAAAGTTGGCGGTGCCGGCACCCAAAACGGTTTGACCAGGTAAAAATTTCAATGTTGCCGGGTTGGGTGTCTCTTCTGTTTGGATAAACATTATTTTTCTCCAGTTCTATTCACTAACAATTAAGTAGTTATTACTATAGCATTTTTCAAGCCTAAGATACAGCTTCAATTCTCTCCTTTGTCATCGAACCTGGAACGATAGTAACGGGTATAGGCAAGTTGCCACCATCTCGTGAAACTAATTGGCTAATTAATGGTCCAGGACCTTCACTCGAATTGTTTGCTCCTAAAACAAGTACCCCAACTTCCTTATCTTCCGAGATTTGATTAAGTACCTCAGTAGCTTTTTCTCCCTCTCGAATAACTAATTCAGCCTCGAGCTTTAG
>CAZOIZ010000170.1:0-2657 GCA_964580005.1 uncultured Rhodobacterales bacterium | reverse complement strand
TCCTCTTCATCGCTGAAAGGTATCAGTGACAATACTGGCCCAAACACCTCTTCATGAGCGAGTGGGTGATTTAGAGGAACAGGGCCATACAATCGTGGAGCAAAGAAATATCCACCTGCAGGAACATCATCCGCAACGCGTCCTGAGGCGATTAGGGGTACACCGTCTGTTTCTGCTTGGTCACAATATCGCTTGATACGACGATGCTGTGTTTGGTTGATCAATGGACCAAGGTTGAGGTCCATTGAAGGCGTGCCAACCACAAGCTCACTAAACGCAGCTCTGAGTTTTTCGATGAATTTAGTGAGGATTTCATCCTCAACAAGAACCCTGGCTCCTGCTGAGCAAGTTTGACCAGCGTTTTGGACAATTGCAGCAGTGACAACAGGGATCACCTCTTCAATATCGGCATCAGCAAAAACGATTTGTGGGCTTTTGCCACCGAGTTCCAAAGTACACCCGATATGGTTGCTCGCCGCTGCAATTTGGACTAGTGAGCCCACCTCCGGACTGCCAGTAAAGGAAAGAAAGTCAATGCCTGGATGACTGGATAGCGCCGCCCCTGCCACCTCTCCCGAGCCAGGGACAAGGTTTATTGCGCCAGGTGGAAATCCTGCCTCCGCACACAATTCTGCAAGTCTCAGGGAACTCAGGCAGGCATCTTCGGCGGGTTTTATAACTGTGGCATTGCCCATGGCAAGCGCAGGGGCAAGCGACCTTCCAAACATCTGAGCAGGGTAGTTCCAGGGAATTATATGTCCCGTAACGCCATGAGGTAGATGTTCTGTTGTAACAAAGAAACCATTCATAAATGGGATGGTTTCGCCATGAACCTTGTCGGCAGCAGCGCCGTAATATTCAAAATAACGAGCGGCAGCAGTGATATCTGCTTTTGCCTGTTTCATAGGCTTGCCAGTATCAAGCGCCTCTAGGGTAGCCAATTCATCAAAGTGTTCTAGGATCAGCAGACCAACGTTGCTTAACAGCCGGCCACGTTCTGTAGCTGAGAGCTGCCCCCACGCTCCGTCAAACGCCGCACGCGCTGCGCGGACCGCACGATCGATGTCTGCCGCGTTCCCAGCAGCAATCTCTGTGAAGGCATCACCGTTTGTTGGATTGATTACCGGTATCGTTCGGTTGCTATCGCTAGGATGCCAGGAATTATTAAAGAAAATGCCAATTTTTGTTTCCGTTCCACTTTCTTCAGACGTGTAAGCTTCAGTCATCACCTCCTCCTTCAAATTACATCAAAAGCGACAGCATAAGTATTCTTGTTGTATTAAAGGCCAGCATAGCTTGCACACGCCAGACAACCCAAAAACCGTGAAGTTATGTAATGAGAACTGCAAATATGATCAGCGTCTAAATGTTATCGTTTCTGCTTATAGGGACTTGATCTATTGAGGACGCTGTAACTGAACATTAAGCTATTACGCATCAGTCATTTCAATTGACTCTGTGGCCTGCCAGATACCTCGAGTAAGCAAATCCTTCATCACGGTGATGGCAATGCGCTCAACTTCGCGACTGGCTTTTGAAATAGGCTTTGCAGGATTGCGAACAATAAAAACAGGGCGCACGATTTGTGGGTCTTTGATCGTTGCTGCAATTAGCTCACCGCGCTGGACGAAATCATGCGCTGCGGCAGGTGCCAGGATGGTATGGCCACTGCCACGAGACACCATAGTCTTTATCTGGTTCAAAGCATCCATCTCAGAGGAGATCTTGAGTTCTATTCCCTTAGATTTACAAGCCCGGTCTATCAGCTTTCTGAGACCATGGTGGCTAGAAGGCAGGACCAAATCCAACTTAGCCAATTGTGAAAGAGTGACATCACTGCCCGTCCTGCTATTAAAAGGCCAAGCGTCTGGAGCAGAGAAGAACTGTAACTCTTCTGTCATAATTTCCCTGTATTTCAGGTGCTTGACTGATGAAACATCATAAAGGAAACCAATATCAATTGATTGATCTTCCAACCATTCTTGAATGAACCCACTCATGGCGTTGATCGCCCTGAGGCGTACTTTAGGCAGATCGAGCCACACTGTTTCTGCTAGTGGCACTGTCAAAACCATCGATATCGAACTTGGCAGTCCAACAGTCACATCTCCAATTGCTTCGTCGCCTGACTGGCGAACATTGTTAGCGGCATTTTGCAATGCATTAGTTATTTCGCGCGCATGTGTAAGCAGTATTTCACCAGACTGTGTTAAAGACACGCCGCGTGAAGAACGTTCCAAGAGCTTTACATCTAGTTCGCGTTCAAGAGACAGAACGTGCTGTGATAGTGACGGTTGGGCAACATTTACACGCTGTGCAGCTGCGGATAACGAGCCTTCTTCTGCGATGGCTATAAAATAACGAAGCTGCTTGATATCCATACAATCCTCCAAGCATTTATAATAAATTCCTCTAGCCTCTTGAGGAAAGGCATATTTTTTAGTCAGCAAAATTTGTAGAAAGTTAAACGTCACATTGGAGCACCAAAGTATGGATCTTGAAGGGATTACCGTTGTCGCACTTGAACAGGCCGTTGCCGCGCCGTATGCCTCGTCACGGCTGGCAGATGCCGGCGCGCGGGTGATGAAGATTGAGCGTGCCGAGGGGGATTTTGCGCGGCGGTATGACTCGCTGGTCAATGGCGACAGTGCCTATTT
>CAZOIZ010000169.1:0-2664 GCA_964580005.1 uncultured Rhodobacterales bacterium | reverse complement strand
CCGATGATGCCTACTGCCTCTGGTGGCAAGCCGGAAGAAGCAGTAATTATGGGGGCAAGGACTAAAACGCCATGATTAATCGCAGCAAGAGAAAGCTGGGGTAAAAAAACTATAAAAAAAGCGAAAATGATTGACCGCAACTCCATTATTCCCTCACTTTAATCACGAGAGGTACACTTTAGTTTTGAGGAGTGCAAAACCATGACAAACAAAACAGGACATTCCATTCCAGACCAGCCAGAAAGTTGGCGTTGGCCTGAAGAAAAATGGCGAGGCATTGTGAACAAAATTAGGGCAGGAAAATCTCTTCGGCCCGATGGTTGGCCAAATAATGCGAAAGTTGCTGTTGCATTGTCTTTTGACTCTGATCATGAGACGCAAACCTTGCGATGGGGACACCACTCTCCTGGCAAGCTTAGCCAAGGAGAGTATGGGTCGCGAGTAGGTGTCCCAAGAATTCTTGAAATGTTGGCACATTATAGTGCCCCATCTACTTTTTTTGTCCCTGCCGTGATTGCGATGCTTCACCCTGATGAACAGCGGCGTGTAGTTGCAGAGGGACATGAGGTGGGAATTCATTCGTGGATCCATGAACTAAACAGTGCGTTGGCACCTGAGGATGAGAGAGACCTGCAGTTCCGTGCAGCAGACAAGCTTGAAGAAATTACTGGGGTACGTCCTGTAGGTATTCGAACCCCATCTTGGGATTTTAGTCCACACACTATGAGCATAACTCGTGAAATGGGTTTGATCTATGACAGTTCTCTGATGGCCGATGATGACCCCTATGAAATTCTTGAAGACGGCCAGGCTACGGGTGTCGTTGAATTGCCTGTTGAATGGATACGCGATGATGCGCCTTATTGGGCGATGGACCGTTTTGCTGGTTTGCGACCCTACACGCCACCATCGGGTGTAGCTGAAGTCTTTATGAGAGAATTTGATGGTGCTTATGAGGAAGGTGGATTGTTTCTGCTTACAATGCATCCGCACTTTATTGGGCATCGGTCTCGCATTCAGGTTTTGGATGAATTGCTCGCCCATATTAGATCACATCCTGACGTATGGATTGCCACGCACGCTGATATTGCCCGTTATTGTAAAGAAAAAGCTGGGCTTGAGTGACGAAGGGTCTCACCTTTTATTTTTCACGCATTATTGCCTTTGTTAAGATATTCAACCTGGTCAGGTGGTGCCCCCATCGGGGTAAAGGTCTCAATTACTCTCTTGCCACCTATATTTGGAATGGAAGACAGCAAATTTTGGGTATAGGGATGTTGAGGCTTTTCAAATAATTTTTTTGTTTCATTCACCTCAACCACCTTTCCAAAATACATAACGGCCACACGATTACAAAACATTTTAACCACCGATAAATCATGACTGATAAAAATATATGTTAAGTCAAATTTTTCTCTCAAATCTGAAAATAACTTCAATATTGTCGCTTGGACCGAGACATCTAATCCTGATGTAGGCTCATCAAGTATTACCAAAGACGGATGAAGGGTTAATATTCTTGCCAACCCAACTCTTCTTTGCTGTCCGCCTGAAATTTCGTGAGGATACAAATCCAAATGCGTTTTTGGGAGATTGACAGCCGCGAGTATCTCCTCAACACGCTGTTGCTTTTCAGCAAGGCTCAACTCAGTGTGAATATCCAACGGTTCAAGCAAAGATCGGCCTATTTTCCAGCGAGGATCGAGAGAGGAGCCTGGATCCTGATAGGTGTACTGTAATCTTCTTCTTAATTGCCGTGCCTCAGAGGGTTTTAAGTGGCCAATTTCTGATCCCTCAAAGGTTATTTGTCCAGCCGTAAGAGGATGTATACCCATTACGGTTTTACCTAAAGTGGACTTTCCGCACCCTGACTCCCCCACTATTCCAAGTATCTCACCTTTTCTGACTTCAAGAGAGACGTCATCAATTGCTTTAAGCCAGCCAATCCTTTTGTTCCAAACATTATCAATTGAGAACCATTTTGAGAGATTATTGATCTGTAATATTGGCCCATCGTCGTCTTTTGACTTTTTTAAAGCGCTCGCCTGTCCCATTGGCAAACTGTTGAGAAGCTTTTTTGTATATGAGTGGCGCGGATTAGTAAAAAATTTATTTGAATCAGAGTTCTCAACAATCTTTCCATCCAGCATAACTGAAATTTTATCACAAATCTCATAGGCGACACCGAGGTCATGAGTCGTGAAAATAACCGACACACCCCTCTCAACAGTAAGATTTCTTATAAGCTTTAAGATTTGTGCTTGGATTGTAACATCCAAGGCCGTGGTGGGCTCATCTGCAATTATCATTTGGGGCTCTGGCAAAAGAGCCATTGCAATCATTAGCCTTTGTCTTTGGCCTCCTGAAACCTCATGAGGATAACGTTTCATTATCCCCTCTGCATCGGGTAACTGCACTTGTTTGAGGAGTTCAATTATTCTTTTTCTATCATTTTTTTTCCTACTCGCCTCATATCGTGAAGATGTATCCTGAGCCGACCTTTCCGGTGATTTCCACTTCATTAACTCCATCATTTGAGATCCGATTGTAAAAAAAGGATTAAATGATGAAAACGGATCTTGAGGTATAAAAGTTACTGTTCTCCCTCGAAATGAATTGGCTAATGACTTTTCGGGGATTTTCAATAAATCCGTATCTTCGAAT
>CAZOIZ010000168.1:0-2673 GCA_964580005.1 uncultured Rhodobacterales bacterium | reverse complement strand
GATTAGCACGTTATTAAAAAAGGCATTTAAATACGGGAAACCATAAATCTTTAATACTACTCCTTCTACAAAATCAAATAATCCCATTAGTTTTTAAAGTACTTACCGAAGTCTGTACCCGTTGGAATGCCCAAATACTCATGTGAGTTTGTATATTTTCTGCCTGATCATGCAAAACATTTGGTAAAAATGAAACGTATGCTGGTTTATTCTTCATATTACCGACTGTCCATGCACCAAAATGAGGTGGTAAATCATGAGGAAGCATTTCAGAAATATTTAGAATATTTACTACTTCGATTAATCTTTTTCTCTCGAATTCAAAGGGTAACTCTAATATGCACAACAATCCTCCTCCAAGTGAAGGATGCGGACTATCAGCATGCATTTTCCAGAGAGCGGTTTGATTACCTTCAACCAAAACATTCGTGTCCCGATCAATTTTAAATTTTGCGGTTAGACCTAAATTATCCGCGGTACACCAACACATACTATCCAAGTAATTTTTTGTTAATTGAAAATCTGTGTCTTTCCATTCAGAAATACCATTTGATGGTTTATCCTTTCCCAAGGTAATACTGAAACAATGATAAAAAACTTCATTCGAACAAATGAGAGAAAATAAAAGTAGTGGGAAAAAAATATCCCAGTCCTTATTTTTTTTAAAAGAAGTTAATCTTGACCCAAGAAAAATTCCTTTCTCGTCTTCAACTAGTGATGCGAAAGTTGTAACTTTGTTCATTTCAAGAAGAAATTCAGGTTCCGATAAAAAAGTTAAAAACCTTTTAGGTAAATAGGTTTTTATAGTAGTTATCGCTCCTTCATTTGTACTTTTTACTTGATCGTTACTGAATTCCTTTACTTCTACATTCGCGATTAAGTCTTCATAAAAGACCTCCAGTAAATAGTCCGACAACGCAGTTTTTATAGGGATAGAAATGAGAACTTCATAAATTTCTTTAAGTGGTACTCCTAGTGAAAATGGACTTGGTTTGTTAATCAATGGCATTTCAAGATTTCTAGAACTCTGTTGCTATCAAATTTGTCACGACACCGTAAAATCATGATAGCGCAATAATTGCGAAAGTATTAAATTTTTTATTGAAAACTGAAAAACTTTAACCAAAACCAATTATGAAAATGATAACTTAATTTATTTAATTTTATTGGAGAGAAAAATGATAATTGCATTTGTAAAATTCAAAATCCCTCAAGATCTTAACGATGAAGTCCTTA
Organism: uncultured Rhodobacterales bacterium; assembly: GCA_964580005.1. Lineage (GTDB taxonomy): Bacteria > Pseudomonadota > Alphaproteobacteria > Rhodobacterales > Rhodobacteraceae > CACIJG01. The sequence goes on along the minus strand of CAZOIZ010000168.1, from coordinate 1,437 downwards.
AAGAGAAATTTTTGGAAACCGCCCCCATTTATAGAGATACTGAAGGGTTAATTAGAAAAAATTACATTTCAGATGTAGAAAAAAATATTGCTGGTGGTGTTTATTGTTTTGATACTCGGGAAAATGCAGAACGATGGTTTGACGCCGAAAGAATTGCTTGGATAACAGAGAGATATAGTGCTCCTGAAATACAATATTTTGAAAACCCTGTCATAGTTGATAATAAAATTAATGAAGTAGTCTCTTAAATTTCTGTCCTTATCTCGAAAAAATTAATTAAGTCCGTTTTAAGATTAATTCCTGATCTATCGGAAAATAATGGGACGTTACTTTTTTCAAAGAGTTAGCAGTTAAATTTGGAACCCCATATATTTCTGTCTCATTATTATGTAGATTTCTAATTCGATTGATGAGTATGTCAAAATCGCCATCTCCGGATGCTAAAACGATGACATCGGATTTAGGAGCATACTCCATTATATCTATGGTTATTCCCACATCCCAATCTCCTTTTGAGGAACCGTCTGATCTACTTATGAAAGGTTTAAGTTTAACCTCAAAACCTATTGCTCTTAAGATATTTTGAAATTGGATCTGTTTTTCGTTACCTCGGTCAGTTGTATATGCAAACGCCCCAACCACCTGTCTCTGGAAGGTTACTAACTTCCAGAATTTGTTATAATCAAAATTGCCTTTAAACTGTTGTTTTGTCGTATAGTAAATATTTTGAACATCGACAAAAATTGAAACTTTCTTCATTCTCAATCTTATATCAAAAACAAAAGTTTAAAGAAATATTTAAACTTACACCTTAATAGACAAAAAATTTAAAAGAGTTATTAAAAGAAAATTTTAAAAAGAGAAGAAAGATAAAAAACAGATATATAAACTTTTAAATCAGAAATGTGGATTGATTGATTTAGATTATTTCAACTATCTTACGAAAATGAAAGATTACTGACGGAAAGACCAAGAACTTTTACGCAAATAGTATCAAATAAATATCCCTTAATAATAGATGATAAAAAGGACACAAATATTCTACTTGTGTGTTCTTTCAATATTGCGATCTATCGTCATTTTTGGGGAAAAATGAAAGGTTTATTATGGAGAACTTATGGAGTTCTGTATTCATTTACAGGACTTCTTTTTTTATGGAAAACTGCCTGCGCAAACATTACTCAAATATTTTTTTGCAGCAGTCTTATATCTACCAACTCTGGATTGAATAACCATTTTTGTATCTGCACCCTCACTTCCATCTTCAAGTGCATAATGAAATGTATAGTTCGTTAGACCAGCACCTCTCTTTGAGGTTTCCCTCTTCGCAATCCACTTCGCAATATCCCAGTTAGAACCCCTATGTTTATTTTCATAAACCAGTAATGCGTATCGTATGCCGTCTGCTGTTTGTTTATCGGTTGTAAGTGAGAACTT
>CAZOIZ010000167.1:0-2685 GCA_964580005.1 uncultured Rhodobacterales bacterium | reverse complement strand
GTGCTTGTTTTATAACGATTTTATTAAAAACTGTAGCGTGAAAAAATCAGCGCTTAGAAAATTGGAAAGATCTTCTTGCCTTGGGCTTTCCATATTTTTTTCGTTCAACAACCCTACTATCTCGGGTCAAAAATCCAGCTACCTTTAAAGCTCCACGAAACTCTCCATCAAAAATGGTGAGTGCTTTCGATAGACCGTGTCTTACGGCGCCAGCTTGCCCAGAAAGACCGCCACCTTTTACAGTGGCCATAACATCAAACTGATTTTCTGCACCAGTAGTAGAAAAGACTTGTTGAATTATCATTTGTAGAGTTGGACGTGCAAAATATTTCTCTACCGGTTTTTTGTTAACAGTTATTTGACCACTACCTTTTTTTATCCATACTCTAGCGACGGCATCTTTTCTCTTACCGGTAGAGTAAGCTCTTCCTAGACCATCAAGTTTTGGCTTATCTACTTCTTCGCCAGTTACCATATTTGCAACTTCTTCTACTTCAGCCATTATCTAGCTCTCCTAGTATTTTTTTCATTGATGTCTTTAATATTAAGTGTCAGGGGGCTTTGCCCTTCGTGTGGATGGCTTTCGCCTTTATAAATTCTTAGATTTGTCATTTGTTTTCGAGACAAGGGACCGCCTGGTAGCATACGTTTCACAGCCTTTTCTATAACTCGTTCAGGAAATTTTCCGTCTAACATATCGCTAGCTACTCTCGATTTTATCCCACCTGGATAGCCAGTATGCCAGTAATAGGTTTTAGTATCTCTTTTGTTACCTGTAAGGTGCACCTTCTCAGCATTAATTACAATAACATTATCCCCCATATCCATGTGAGGCGTAAATGTTGGTTTCTCTTTTCCTCTAAGAATCGTTGCAATTCTAGCAGCGAGCCGCCCCAAAACTATGCCATCTGCATCTATTAATACCCACTTCTTTTCTATCTCAGAAGGCTTTATTGAAAAGGTTTTCATTATAAATTTCCTAAAATCGTATAACCTTTTAACTGATTAATCTTCTAGGTCAATAGCAAAGTGTACAGTTTCTATTTATTTTTGATAAAATCAGTTTTTAACAGGTCTAGCATAAGTCATCATTGCCTGGGCAACACTATTCTTTGCAGTTTCGGAATATATTAACACCTCTCCTACTACCAACTTCTGTCCAAATTTCAATATAGTGGCTTTAGCGAATAAATCTCTAACACTGGGTCTTTTAAAAAAGTTCATTGAACAATTTACTGTGACTGACATAGGGTCAGGATCTTTAAAAAGAATCGCCGCATAAAATGCACAATCTGCTATTTCAAACATCACTGGTCCTGAGATAGTGTTACCCGGCCTTAAATCTTGTTCTTGAGGACTTAATTTCACAAGTGCGTGTCCATCATCTATTTCCAAAAACTCGAACCTAGAGGCTTTTTGAAAAAAAACCTTTTCAAAGTAAGCTTTTAAATCTTCAACATTTTTCATTTTGGTTCACATTATTGATTATTTCTATATACTATAGGAGTAAAAAATTTTAAAAAAACCCCATTAAATAATGGAAAATTAAAAATGGATAAAATTTTATTAAGATCAGATCAGAATGAAATAGCAATTTTGACATTAAATTCGCCAAAAAACTTAAATGCTCTTTCAGAGGCAATGCTAGAGGCTCTGAAGTTAAACTTGGAAGAAATTGGAAAATCTAAAAAGATTAAGTCAGTAATTATTAAAGCATCAGGAAGAGCTTTCTGTCCAGGTCATGACCTTAAGGAAATGCAGGAAAAAAGAGATCTTGAAAACGATGGAGGCAAAGCTTACTTTGAAAAATTATTGTCAAAATGTACTCATGTTATGAAGCTTATTCGGGAGTTACCGCAGCCTGTAATAGCCGAGGTACAGGGAGTAGCAGCGGCTGCGGGTTGTCAATTAGTAGCGACATGTGACATTGCCGTTGCATCAGAGGAAGCATCGTTTGGTGTAAATGGAGTGGATATAGGGCTTTTCTGCTCAACTCCAATGGTAGCTCTTTCTAGAAACATCACGAGAAAAAAAGCATTCGAAATGCTCACTACCGGAGATTTTTTAGATCCATTCCAAGCAGAAAAATTAGGACTAATTAACAAGGTGGCTAACAGTAAAGATCTAGGTATTTGTTCCCTAGAAATAGCCGAAAAGATCGCATCAAAACTCTCACTAGCAGTTAAGATCGGGAAAAAGGCATTCTATAAGCAAGCAGAAATGGAAATAGATCATGCCTATTCTTATGCATCAAGTGTCATAGTCGAGAATTTGCTGTATAAAGAAACTAATGAGGGAATGAATGACTTTCTCAATAAAAAGAATTGATTGAATTTCCATAAAAATATTGAGATTAAATTTTTTGGCTAACTGGGTAGTAGGTTTTAAAAAATAAGTTAATATAAGCAAGTATAAACAGAATTGCAGTAAATTGATGTAAGCTCGCTAGCGAGAGAGGTGCGCTGTACAAAACGGTAATAATCCCTAAAAGCATCTGAATAACGACGATTATCATTAAGTAATTTGAAGCTTCTCTTATTTTTAAATAAGGGTTTCTTCTATTAGCCCACCAAATAATACTAACCACAATAAAGAGTAAATACGCAGTTACTCTATGGTTAAACTGAACCAGACCGGAGTTTTCAAAAAAATTCGTTATAAAAGGCTCATACTCGAACAAATCGA
>CAZOIZ010000166.1:0-2689 GCA_964580005.1 uncultured Rhodobacterales bacterium | reverse complement strand
AAGAGAATGTAAGGATTGTTACTCCAATTAGTGTTGTTGACCCAGAGGGTAGTGGAGTGAGTTGGGGAATAAGCGGAGGTGCAGATGAATCGCTATTTCGAACGTTTAATGTTGATGCTGCCAATGGAAGTATAGCGTTCATTAGTTTTGAGGGTGCTGATTATGAGGAGCCTAATGATGCTAATGGCGATGGTGTTTATGAACTACAAGTTAGAGCTGTAGAGGATACTGCTGCAGCACTAGAGACAATATTAGATCTATTAATTACAGTTACAGATATAAAAGATACTTACACCATTAATGGAACACTTTATTCTAATAGGTATACTGCAATTGATGGGGATGTTCAAAATACTCTTAAATATACATATACAGAAAATAACTCAGCATCAAGTGCACAAACACTTGTAAATCCAACCGATTTAATAGGTCATATTGGTGACAACACAGTAGATATTGTATTGGTTGAAAATGGTTTCTGTGTGGGAGTGGATGAGGATGGAAACTGTCTTACACAGACTCTGGAAAATTTTGATACTGAAGATTGGTACAAAATAACGGCTGCACCAAATTTAGCTGTCACACTTCAAATTGAAGGTCTTATCTATGAAGATCTTCCAGATAATCCTGGTTCTTTTTATTGTTGTGAATATGAAACTATGGATGTAGATCTATTGCTTTATAATGAAGACGGATCTCTTGCCGATTTCTCCTATGCCGTAAATACTAATACTAGGAGAGTAATTGTTTTACCTAACTCTGGAACTTTCTATGCAGTTGTAAAAGCTAATGAAGGACACTCAAAATATGTTTTAACTTTTGGATCAAATGTTTCTGGCGCATCATCATTTAGTTCAATTAATAAGAATTATGCTAAAAATAGATTTATTTCATATATTCCATTTGGTCCTGATTATGAATATAACCAGTCAGATGCAGTTAGTATAGATGTTTATCCAGAACCAAACATTAATACAAAATTTAGTGAGCTAGATGATACAGGTTTTAGAGGGTTGCGAAGGTTTAACTTATCTATTGATGAAGAATTTAAAAGAATTTTTGGTGACAGTTATTTAAATGATATACAGGATAATCCACAACAGGTTGAATACATTAAACACTCTAAGGTACTTCAGCATTATAGAGATCTCTATCCAAGATTAAATCTTGAACTTGATCTTAAATCTACAGCAATGAATTTCACAAAAGACCCCAGCTGGGTATATCAATGGAATCTTCAACAAATTGGTCTTGAAACAGCCCTTACTGCTATTGGTCAAGAAACTAAAGATGTTGCAGTTGCTGTATTAGATTCAGGTGCACCCTCATCTGACTCAACTGCCTATACAACCTCAGCTTTTCTTCCTGGTGGATTTGATTTTGTTCCATTTTCAAATAGTGGTGATGGTGACGACTATGACAGTGATCCTACAGACTCAACTGCAGCATCGGATTCTCATGGAACACATGTTGGAACAACAATTGCCGCATTGAATGATGGAAATAATATTAATGGTTTTGGAATTGGTGTTGTACCTGTAAGAGTTTTAGGAGCAGATGGTACTGGCTTTGTGAGTGATATTACTCAAGGACTTTTGTATGCTGGAGGTCTTCCAAATGGCTCAGGTGTAACATATTCTGGTGGCACCCCTATTAAGGTTGTCAATATGAGTTTAGGAAGTACTGGTAGTTCTTGTTCGGGTGGCTATCAAGGTGCAATTAATGATTTGTATGAAAGAAATATATCAGTTGTTTCATCATCGGGTAATTCAGGAGTTGAAGAATATGGGTCTCCAGCATCGTGCGACAATGTAATTTCTGTTGCAGCAACAGAAGCTACGAGAAATAGGGCTTACTATTCAACTTATAATGATCGAGTTGATATTGCTGCTCCAGGAGGCGATGTTGGTACAGACGCAAATGCTGATGGTTATGGTGATGGTGTTTTAGCTTTTGGATCAAATGAAGATCTTGCATTCTATCAAGGAACATCAATGGCATCACCACACGTAGCGGGAGCTATTGGTATTCTATATGCTTTAGTACCTGAACTTCTATCTTCTCAAGTTGATGCTTTAATTGTTGATGGACATTTGACTGATGATATTGGAGAGGAAGGTAAAGATAATGAATTTGGTTATGGCCTCCTTAATATAAATAAAGCTGTTACAAGAATTATTGACGAAGAGGGTTTAGACTTTACTTATGGATCAATATCTCCTGGAACAATTAATTTAGGTAAAGAATTTAATACATATGATATTGAAATTACAAAGGTAGGTGATGGTGAGCTTTCAGTTGTTAGTGTTGAAAACGATATACCAAGCGCAATAACTATATCTCAGCTAAATGTTGACGAAAACGGCTTTGGAACTTACAGAATAACACTTGATAGATCGTCTTTACCTGATGGCCTTTATTCAACAAGAACAAAAGTTACTTTCTCAAATGAGAATGTACAAACATCTACAGCTACTATTCAAATCGGTGACGATAGAGATAGACCATATATTGAGTATGTTTCAACTTACCTATGGCAAGTGGACGAATCAGCTGGTGTTAGAACACTCTATTTTGGAAATGATGGTGAAATGTTAAATGGTGAAATAACATTTAATGCTACAAATATTCCAAACGGGCAATACTATTACTCTTTCTTTACTTATGTTGATAATTTCATTACTGATGT
>CAZOIZ010000165.1:0-2691 GCA_964580005.1 uncultured Rhodobacterales bacterium | reverse complement strand
TAAGGGAGATTTGGCTTGAAAGAGGTATTGAAAATTCTCTTAACGCTAGGATGGGTGTTCATACTGGAGTTTGCACAGTTGGAAACTTTGGGTCAGAGGACAGATTAGATTATACTATTATTGGAAATGGTGTTAACTTGGCTGCACGCCTAGAAGCGAATTCAAAGCCTAATAAAATTTTGATATCTGAAGATACGCATTTGTTGGTCCGAGATAAAATAAATTGTTCTAAAAAAGAAAAAATTGCTGTTAAAGGTATTTCTTTGCCTGTTCAAACTTTTGAAGTTGAGGACTTTCTAATATCAGATGCGAGTAATGCTTCAAAACTTATAAAATCAATTCCTGGCTTATCGCTAAAGCTAGATCCAAACGAGCTTGAAGATAATGATAAAGCTATGCAAATAATATCTGACGTTATAAGTCGATTAAAATCAAACGGATGAGAAAGTAAATGACTTCAAGAGGAATGATTGTAACTGCACAACCAGAGGCCACTGAAGCAGGTGCAAAAGTATTGATGGAGGGAGGTAATGCCATAGACGCGGCTGTTTGTGCCGCTTTAGTCCAAGGCGTTGTAGACCCTCAAATGTGTGGCATTGCAGGGTTCGGCAATTGTCAGATTATGATGCCTTCAAATGGTTTGCATACTTGTATAGATTTTCATGGGAAAACACCTTCTGAGGCTAAAGAAAATATGTGGGAGGATTTAATTATCTCAGAAACACGCGATGGTTTCGGTTTTGTACTTAAAGATAACGTTAACGACCTTGGCTATCAATCGGTTACAACTCCAGGCAGTTTAAAGGCTTACCATGAGGCAATTACAGATTTTGGAACGTGGGATTGGTCCGATATACTCAAACCAGCTATAAAGCAAGCTGAGGAAGGGTTTATAGTTCGGCCTCATATTGATTTTTTTTGGAATTATGGTGCTGATTATGGTCGAGTAGGGGTAGAAGAGAGGTTAAAATTTTCTAAAACCGGTAGAGAAGCATATTTCAATAAAAATGGAAATCTCAAGAGAATAGGAGACCGCGTAAAAATCCCAGGAATGGCTGAGACCCTCAAAAAAATAGCAAAATTTGGACCAGACATTTTTTATAAAGGAGAAATCGCTGAAAAAATTTCTGAAGATATGCTCGTAAATGGTGGCTTGATGTCATACTCAGATTTATCCTCTTATTCGACCACTAGGACTAACCCACTCTATAGCAAATATCGAGATTTCGAGATATATACAAACCAACCCCCTGGCGGTGGTGTGATGCTTTTAGAGATGCTAAACATCCTTGAAAACTTTAACTTGAGAGATATGACACACAATTCATCTGAATACATACGAATTGTTTCAGAGTCCATGAAGAGAGCAACTTTAGACAAAGAAATGTTTGTTGGAGATCCATTATTTGTGGATGTTCCGTTAGAAAAACTTTTGTCTAAAGAATATGCTTTAAAAATTTCCAATAAAATTAAGCAAAATGAAAGAACATTCATTAGCCGAGTTACGCAAATGGAACCAAAGGACACAACACATGTTTCAGTTATAGATAGGAAAGGGAATTGTGTAACAATGACCCATTCCTTAGGGATGCCATCGGGCGTTATTACTGATGGATTAGGGTTTATGTTCAATGGTTGTATGGCTGTCTTTGATCCTCGACCTGGACGTGCAGGCTCTATAGCTCCTGGAAAAAGTAGGTTTAGCTCTCTTGCTCCAACTATAGTAACTAAAGATGGCAATCCGCATATTATACTAGGTGCGCCTGGCGGTACCCAGATAGCTATGGGACTTCTTCAGGCAATAATCAACGTGATTGACTTTGATATGACAATGCTTGAAGCGGTCTCAGCGCCAAGGTTTTCTTCCACGAGTAATATAATTGACGTTACAAATAGAATTCCTAACTATGTTACTCTTGAACTTGAAAAACAGGATTATCAAGTTGTTAGAAGTCCATTAACCTTTGGTGTCGCTGCTGTACATGGGATCAGGGTCAAAAATGGTAAAGTGGACGGGGGCGCTGATCCTGGTCATGATGGAGTAGCTTTGGCTATTTAAAGAGGTAAAGATTTTTAATTTCAAAATAAATTTGATATGAAATTAGGTGTGCTGGGTAGGGGTTAATTGGTGTTCATTAGAGAGAGTATAATTATAAGCAATCTTTATATTCGATCCCATTGAAAATATATTTTTGGCGCATAATATATATTATGTTATTTTTTTACGTTATTTAAATCCGATAAAACATATAAAAAACAGAAACATATATATATTTAGATAAATTGCATAAATTGGAAATTTGGTGCAAGGCCTGCTAATACTTTTGTTGTTGAAGCAAGTGATGCACCTGGAATAGTATCTTGATTTTTTATAGGCATTTTAAAAACCTTAAAATAGTTTCCTATTAGATTTTCTATGTAAATTATATACCACCCAAAAAAATACAGACTATTTATTTTGATTTAATCGCATTTTTACCTAATATATTTCTATCTAAAGCTAAGGAGGAATTATGGCCAAAAAACATTTTATTTGTACGCATACATGGCTTAACGAAGAAGCAAAGAAGCAAGGAACAGAGCTAACTTCCAGTATGACAGAAAAGGAATTCTTTGATTTAGTTAAAAGTGATAAAGCAGAAACATTGGCTCATTGGATGGGCAAAGAAGACTTCTTTTTTTGCCATTGGT
>CAZOIZ010000164.1:0-2696 GCA_964580005.1 uncultured Rhodobacterales bacterium | reverse complement strand
TACTGACTATTTTCAAAAAAGATGTTTATTCAAACCAAGATTTATCAAGCATTTTGGACATAAAGAGAAACATTGTTTCAGATTTTGTCTCATCGTTGTCTTTGAATTTCGAGATGGTCTCTAAGCAAGAGTTGAAAGACATTATCTTGAAATTGATGAATGATTTAATTGAGAAAAATTCAAATCACTTGTTTGAGCCGTCTTTCTTTCCTCAGGAGGAAGCAAGCTATGTCAATTGGGTAAAACGATCGTTAATCCTTTTAGGCTGGAAAGCAAGAAAAGAGGAGAATGGGGTAAAAAAACCATTCGATCTCTTCGAAATAAATGGAATGACTGCTGGGGTTGTCGTCTATACTCACACCAAAAAAGCTGTTATAGATCTGAAGCAGCATGAGCATTATATCCAAAATGGTGAAGTTGATTTGTTGGTTACAATATCCCAAGATTTTAGAGATAGTAATAAACCGCAATTATCGAGTAGGATTATTGCTATAAATCACCATGATTTACCTAGATTACATTTAATCCTAAAAAGTTTACTAACTATCAAATAATTGGTCTGATCCTTGCAATATGGAAAAAGAATAAAAGGAAATTGACATGTTAGATGAAGAATTGAATGAAACTGCAGTAAAAGCAAAAGCTATTGCTGAGATTGTAGAGATAGCCTTGAATAATTTAATGAAGGTTGACCTTTCTCGTGAAGAGGCTTTGGCAGGCATCCTCAGTCAGATAGCGATTCAGGTTGACAAAAAAGATCTAGAGTTTGCTTTAGATTTAAATAAAAAGTACCATAAATCTTTTTTAGAAACCGTAAAAAAATAAATAAAAAGAATTAGGTTGCTTTTTTACAAATAAGCCTTAATTGATGTATCAATTATGATCAGTGAATTAGGGCATTTTCTTTTAATATCTGCGTTTTGTCTTAACCTTGGTTTGATAGCTAACAGTATTTCAACTAGACCGGTTCTGGCAGGATATACAAGGTTTTTTAATAGACTTGAAAGCCTACTTTTCACCTTATTAGCAATATCTTTTTTATTGTTGATTGTAAGCTTCGTCAACTCTGACTTCTCGGTAAAGCTGGTTGCGAATAATTCACATGCGCTAAAGCCCATTTTGTATAAAGTCGCAGGAGCTTGGGGCAACCACGAAGGTTCTATGTTATTATGGGTGCTTATTCTTTCCATATATTTATTTTTATTTCAGGCTACCTCAAGTGATTATCCAAAAGTCTTAGTTAGAAACGTAATTCTTGTTCAATTATCGACAACAGCTCTTTTTTTATTTTATCTTATGGTTTTTTCAAATCCATTCGAGAGACTTGAATTTCCTCCTTTAAATGGTCAAGATCTAAATCCAATTTTACAGGATGTACTTCTCGTAGCACACCCCCCAATCTTGTATTTAGGATATTTAGGTCTTTCAATTCCTTTCTCTATAGCTGTAGGATTTTTATTAACAAATGATCACAAGATAAATATCGTTAGGCTTATAAGATTTTGGTCATTAATTCCTTTTGTTTTCCTAACACTTGGAATACTCTTAGGAAGTATTTGGGCCTATTATGAGCTAGGTTGGGGTGGTTGGTGGTTCTGGGACCCAGTTGAAAATGTATCTTTGCTTCCTTGGTTGATAAACCTAGCTTTAATCCACAGTGTTTTAATTCTTGAAAGAAGAAATTCTTTATTAAATTGGACAATTCTACTTTCCATTATGGGATTTTCTTTTTCGATGATTGGAACCTTTATCGTAAGATCTGGATTAATAACCTCTGTTCACGCTTTTGCAAATGATCCCTCAAGGGGATTATTTATTCTGTTGATAATATTTTTAGCAATTGCCTCAAGTTTGTTAATTTACATAACAAAAAGATCCAATCATAAAAATTTTATGAAGCTCAACTTAGCCTCCAAAGAGCTTTGGATTATAGTGCAGAACTTGACGTTGTTAGTTATAGCTACTGTTGTCTTTTTAGGCACTATTTGGCCTTTTATAATCGAGGCAATTTTCGATGAACAAGTGTCAGTCGGTGAACCTTTTTATGAGGTCTCGCTCACACCCTTTGTTGTATTTTTTGCCTTCATGCTGCCTATCGCCAGCAAAATTCGGTGGAAGGGTAAAAATTTTAGTAATATCAGAACAATAATAGGCCTTATCTTTATTTCTATAGCCTTATCAGCTAGCGTATTCATATGGAAAGATTTTAAACCTTTGACATTTATCGGGCTTTTCCTGTCTTCATGGGTTTGTTTGGGCAGTATTTTAGAATTTGCCTCTTCTTTTAAATCTCAACTTAATCTCATCGACAGTTTAAACCGCTCATTTATATTAAATTCGAGGTTGATTGGGCGGACTTGTGCTCACTTTGGCTTCGGATTACTTATTTTTGGAGTCACCGCAGTTACAAGTTGGGAAATAGAGGATATTCGAAATGTTGAAGTAGGGGAGAGTTACTATGTCCAATCATACCAAATAGTATTCAAAGGTATTGATTATTCAGTAGAAAAAAACTTTAAGAAAGTCTCAGGTTCATTTGAAGTGTTAAATAATAACAAGCTTGTTGGTATATTATTGCCAGAAAAACGACTCTACCCTTCACGTAACGAAGTAACAACTGAAGCGTCTATAAAGCCGACGCTTTCTAATGATTTTTATATGGTTCTTGGAAATAAAATAGATGAAAACGCTTGGGT
>CAZOIZ010000163.1:0-2708 GCA_964580005.1 uncultured Rhodobacterales bacterium | reverse complement strand
TGCATTTTTTATGCCATCTTACCTACCTGCCCCTTTTTGTTAAAATAAAGAATGGCATGATTGTTGCTTCTTTCTTGTATCGAGGGTCTTAAAAACAACTAAAAAAGTCCCTTTAAGTAGTTTAACAAGTTAATTTTTATAAATTATTGACACATAATGACTTATTTTTGACAGGGAGAAGCAAGAGTCATGGAATTGACAAGAAGTAGCACCTCATTGACTGGCAATCTTTCAGATATCCTTAAATCTGGTATCTTACCACTAGGTATCATTGTACTTGTTGCGATGATGGTGTTACCACTTCCAGTCTTTTTGTTAGATGTTTTTTTTGTTTCAAACATTTTGATCTCTTTAGTGATTTTAATGGTGGCTATGCATACCTTTAGACCCCTCGATTTTTCGAGTTTTCCTAACCTACTGTTGATAGCAACAGTGCTAAGGTTGGCCTTAAACGTTGCCTCGACGAGAGTAGTATTAGGGCAAGGCCATACGGGGAACGATGCTGCAGGCCAAATAATTGAAGCTTTTGGTAACTTCATCGTTTCAGGCAATTACGCAGTGGGTATTTTTGTCTTCATAATTTTAGTTATTATTAACCTAGTCGTGATAACGAAGGGAGCAGGACGCGTTTCAGAGGTCTCAGCTCGTTTCACACTAGACGCGATGCCAGGAAAACAAATGGCCATTGATGCGGATTTAAATGCAGGCGTTTTGACTGCTGAAGAGGCTACAAATAGGCGAGAGGAGATAGCACAAGAAGCAGATTTCTATGGATCAATGGACGGAGCGTCAAAATTTGTTAAAGGTGATGCAATTGCATCTATTTTAATTTTAGCCATAAATATTATCGGTGGACTAATTATCGGAATAAGTCAATATGACTTGCCCGTATCTACTGCAGCTGAGACGTATATTCTTTTATCAATTGGGGACGGTCTGGTAGCCCAAATCCCGTCGTTACTATTAGCAATTTCGACAGCAATCATTGTAACTCGTGTTTCCTCTAAGCAGGATATGGCATCCCATATTGGTGACCAACTCAGCATATCACGAGCTTGGATTCCTGTTTCAGCTGTTTTGCTTCTAATTGGCTTTGTTCCAGGAATGCCAAATCTACTTTTCATCGCATCAGCAATAGTTGCAGCAACTGCTGGGTTTCTTGCTCGCAGAGTGGAAAGGAAGAGAGAAACTAAAATAGAGGGTGAAAATGGAGATGATAAGATTCAAGAAGAGGATGATGGAGATCAACTCAGATTAGAAGATGTGACGGACTATTCACCCGTGTCTGTTCAATTAGGTTATGGCCTAGTAGAAATGGTCGATGATGATACAGGTGGACCTCTTGTTGAACGAATTACTGGTATAAGAAAACAAGTATCAAAAGCTCTCGGTTTTATTATTCCTGCAGTTAGAATTCGAGATGATTTAACCCTAGCATCTAATCAGTATAGAATAAGAATAGGACAAACAATAGTTGGTGACGATGTAATTTATCCCGATAGAAAATTGGCTATTCCAGGCGATGATACAAACATTAAGTTGGATGGAATTGAGGTAAAAGATCCTTCGTTTGGAATGGATGCTACATGGATACTTCCTTCTCAGCAAAATGAAGCTGAAGAAAAGGGATACGTGGTTGTAGCTCCTGAATCTGTCTTAGCCACGCATTTGAGCCAGATTTTTTATAAGCATTCAGGCAAGTTGATTGGTCAAGATGATGTTCAAACTCTATTAGATAATCTCTCTCAGACTGCTCCGAGTCTTGTTGAGTCACTAGTTCCTAAATTGGTTCCTCTTCATAATCTCACTGGAGTTTTAAGAGAATTACTTTCTGAGAGAGTACCTATAAGTGATCTGCGAATTATTCTCGAGTCTTTAGCGGTATTGGTTGGAAAGAATTTAAGCGTGATTGAAACAGCTGAGGCAATTAGACCTAACTTGGCAGGTCTATTAATACAACAGGTGGCTCCTTTGAATAAAGCTTTACCGGTTATCACTTTTAATTCTGAGCTAGAACATATGCTTATAAAGATGGCTAAACAAAACGGAGAGGAAGGTTTGGTTTTAGATAATGAATTGGCAACTAAGCTAATTTCTAATATCTCTGAGCTTAATCAGAAGCTTGTTTCTGAAGGAAATACTGCGGTGCTTGTAGTTTCACCAAATATTCGAAGACAAATTTCAGGAATAATACGGCAACACGTAGAGGATTTGATCGTCCTATCATTTACTGAATTACCAGACAATAGAAAGGTAAATGTTGTTGCAACTATAGATGGAGGATCTTGATGAAAATTAAAATGGGAGAAAAAAATGACTACATATAAGTTTCTAGCATCTGACAGTGCTAGCGCTATGGAGGAAGTTGTAAAGAAGCTGGGCCCAGACGCACTTATAGTATCTACTTCAAAAAGGGGAAATAAGGTAGAGATTGAAGCAACAAATAGCTTTTCTAGACAACAGGATCAAAAGGATATTAGAGATAATTTTTCTGATGTATTGCATTCAAAAATAGACTTCCTGAGGGAAAAGCAGCGAAATCGTATTTACAGTAGGACATCTAATGAATTTGACGCTAGCAACTCAGGAAATAGTTTAATCAACCAAAATCAGTCGTCAGAAATGGTAAAGCTCCAAGGGCAAATAAAACATTTACAAAATATGCTTTCAGGAATGGTCATAACTGATGAAAAAGGATTGAATGAAAA
>CAZOIZ010000162.1:0-2717 GCA_964580005.1 uncultured Rhodobacterales bacterium | reverse complement strand
AATTAATATTACATGGAATGCAAGAAGAAATGGCAAAATAATTACGCTTGTTTGAATGGCCGAGGGTTCGGATGTAGCTAAAAGTATAAAACCAATAGCTGTTACTGCAGTTAAAAGACCAGATAACCACTTGGGAAATATGGTTGTTCTAAAAAGTCCTATTCCACATACAGAAACTCCTAAAATGGTTGATGAGTAAGCTGTAACAGCTATAGCATTTGCGACATCAGTTAGGTTTGCTGCTGCCCTAAAAGCGTCAGCTGCCATCGCCATTGACATACATGCAATGATGATTATAAGTCCACCGTCTATGAAATAGTTTTTTTCAATTCTTCTTGCCATCAATATTGCTATTGGAAGTGAAAAGAATAGATAAGCGAAAAACTGTTCTGCTCGAGCCTGATCTAAAATTGCCATTCCATCAGGACCTAAACCAAGATAAACAATGAAGGGTGTCAAACCAGATATGATGAATAACAAGCCATTAGCAGTATTAATATTCATAAAGCGATCCATATTTAATTATCAGTTTTTTCATCAGTCTCCAAGATTGCGGTAAGTGCCTATTTATAAATATTCTTTAAATTTAGAGAATTACTCTTTTTTCTTATTCCCGTGTAATAGCCTAAACTAAATGATAATGAAACCACAATTAAGACCCCTAGTGAGTGCCAAATATACCATTCCAACATGTTTCAACCTCCGATAAAAAAAGTTGACATATCCGACTAAAATAGTCAAGAATAAATTCTGAGTATTTTTGTCATATTTAAAAATCTTGTTTTGAAAGTGAGATGAAATGATCAATGTTGATAATTATAAGATACTGATCCGTTCAATGGATCGGATATTTGATGTTCAAAAATTGTCTTATGAACATTTAACATATTTTGAATTGTTTGAAAGACACTTGCAAAGGTTCAGTCCTACGGTGAGAGATTATGAATAGAGGACCTCAAAATGAATCAAAAATTAAGGGAGCTACACCAGTAGCAGTGCTGTCTGATCTTTCGACTGAAGAACATCTTGCCGTTTACTATTTTAGATGCTGTTTTGAAGATCCAAGTGTGCTCATGGATATACATCGCGAGTTTTGTTCATATTTGGGCGAGAAAGTAGCGGATAGGACTATAGGGGCCTTGAAAGTACTAATAACCAAACTGCAAAAAGACGGTATAAGGAAGCTTACAAGGCATCAACTATCGTGTAACTGTGTTGGAGTAGATGAAAATTGTTTTGCCCAACTCGTTACAAGAGCGTCTCTAGATGATAAAAGAGATGCAATGCTTATCGCTGTCTTATTATCTGATGCAAATGTCGCGGCAGAACTTGTTTATGTGGCAGAAGATTTTGGAAAGGGTATAAGAGCCTTGATAGATAAAATTTCATCTCTTGATAATGTATTTTTTCTTCGACCAAAATTTAATATTAAAGGCCATTAAAGTTGATACCAAGGAAGCACTGCTATTTCGTTCTTATCTTAATTAATAGAAAAGGAAGGTAAAATGAGCTCAATGTTGAAAAGAAGCTTAATTAAAACAATAACCTGGAGAATTATAGCAACTTTGGACACATTTTTTATATCTTGGTTTATAACAGGAAAATTGGTTTTTGCTGGGGCAATTGCAAGCCTCGAAATCTTAACAAAGATGTTTCTATACTTTTTACATGAACGAGGATGGGCAAAGATAAAATGGGGTAGGCTGTAATGGATAAGAAACAAAGCAACCCAGATTGGTTAAAAAAATATGCCTATAGAGTTATTGAGCATATGAACGAGGATCACCAAAATACAATTGTTTCAACATTAAATGCTCAGCTAAAAATAAAGGATCCTCAAGCAACAATGGTTGAATTGCGCTCGGATGGATACTTTGTTTTGTCTAATGGTAGTCGTTTCTTTTTAAAGTTGGAAAAAGAATGTAAAACACCTGAAGAATACAAAAATGAGTTAGTGAAAAATGCGAAAAAATACAGGGCTTTTGAACTCGGCGAGCCAGAAAAATAAAATAAGGGAAAATAAAAAATGGATGCACTCGAAAATATTATTAATAGGCAATCCTCTCGATTTTTAGATGAACCTGTCCCTGATAGGGAACAACTCCAAAAGATTTATCAAGCAGCGCTTAGGGCTCCAGATCATGCAAACTTGAAGCCAAGCCGTTTTATTGAGGTTTCAGGTCAAGATTTAAAAAAACTATCGGAAGTCTTTGTAACTTACGCAAAAAAAAACATTGAAAATATATCAGCTGAAAAGCTAGAAAAATATGAAAAAGCACCTTTTCGAGCTCCACTTATTATAATTTTAATTTCTGAAACTAAGCCCCACAAAAGCGTTCCAGCTGTGGAGCAGCTTTTGTCCACTGCAGCTGCAGGTCAGAACATTTTATTGGCACTAAACGCTATGAATTTTTCAGCAATATGGCGAACTGGGGTTTTCGCCTTTAATCCTGAAATAGGATCAATGTTAGGCCTTAATAGAGATCAGCAAATTATCGGATATTTATATGTAGGAACAACAAAAGAGAAAAAACGTGAGATTCCAAAAATTGATGTTAAAAACTATGTACAGACGTTAAAAAGTCTTTAATCTCTATACAAAATAAGGGAGTGTCTTCAAATGAGTTCAAAATTAGGTTCTTTCAAAACATTAATATCGTCCATTCCTGAGTTTTGTACTTCACATTGGCTATTAAGAATGCCGTTAGTTATAATAT
>CAZOIZ010000161.1:0-2718 GCA_964580005.1 uncultured Rhodobacterales bacterium | reverse complement strand
CTCCTTTGCATAGTGAAATATTTTCAATGGCAGCAGAAGAAGCAAGAAGAGCTCCGCCAGAATTTATTTATAGAAGATATGGAGTAAGGTTTAATTCTCCTATATAGGAGTTGTTAACTTATTCTAGATGATAGCCGTTATCATTGTGATTGACAAATTGAGATTAAGTTATTAAATAATTGTTAATAGAAATAATTAATAGAAGGATATTATATGAAAAAGTTTTTCCTAGCTCTTGTTTTTGCAGTATTTTCATCAAGTACATTTGCTGCAGATCTAACTATTGAAATGTTAAACAAAAACCCTGAGACAAAAAAAAGAATGGTCTATAGCCTAGAAGTAGCTAAGATCGACGCTGGCCAAACCATTGAATGGGTTGCTACCGATAAAGGTCATAATGTTGAGATGCTTGCTGGTCCAAGTGGCTATGAGCTTCCTAAAAAAACTAAATTGAACAAGCCAGTAACTATGACTTTCACTGTTCCTGGAATTTATCTCTATCAATGTTCCCCTCACGCAGCAATGGGTATGATTGGTTTAATTGTCGTAGGTGGAGACACTTCTAATATGGATGCTATAAAGTCTGCTAAAGTATCTGGCGGTAAATCTAAAAAGAAAAGAGATAAACTTTTAGGCAGTCTCTAAATTACATATAAGCTCTGGTCTAATATAAAAATTAGGCCAGACATTTTTTTCTTCACCGTTAATCATAATTGTCCTTAAATAAACCTAACATTTTGTTACTAAAGTCACTAACTGACTAAGTACATCAAGTAACTTTGGTTTTATAAATTCAGTTTATTAATTTGATGGAATATTTAATTTAAATAAAATCATTGTACAGGAGCTCTACCTTTAATCAGAGCATCTGTAGTACTATCTTTCTTTTTTCTCTTACCGGGATATAAGCTGAGAGTTGGGATTTTATGTTTCAAGAGAATTTTATCAATATCTTTTTGGTTTTCTTTAATAAATCTATTGAGCTTTTTCTTCCAATCTGTTTCACCTGCCCTGACGCCCATAGTGGTGTAATAATCCATTCTTCCCCAACCTTGATCAGTAGTCTCTAGTGGAATAAAGGTGTATTTAGAACTGTCATAACCTTTTTTTTCTAAGTAGTAAACCGCAATTGGCCCTGACATAAAAACAATATCTACAAGACCATCTATTAAATCCTCAACCATAGATTCTCCTATAACAGCTTTTCTAGGGTCAAATGTAAGTTGGTAGGGTCTAACTTTACCCATAAGGTTATACCTTTGTAATACAAAAGTAGGCGGGGTACCTGCTTGCACACCTATACTTAAATCTGCAAGCTGTGGATGGTTTGGTCTATCAACTTCAATGCCACTATCCTTAAGAAATACCATACCGTATGACCATCTCATATAGGGTACTGTGTTTAATACTAATTCATTACTAGCGGTAATTCCGATAATAATATCACATTTTTTTTTATCTAAGGTATTTCTTACATATCCGATGACTTGAGGGAAAAATTCGTAAACTACAGGTATGTTAAGCTTTTTCCCAAGTAACTCGGCAATGTCATTTTCAAAACCTTCTCCATTCTCGTTAGAAAAGGGAAGGTTTGATGGGTCTGCACAAACCCTGAGGTTTTGGGTATCAACAGCCTCGATTGCAGATTCTCTAGCATTGGCTTGAACATTAAAAGCCAATGCTAGAATCAATAATAGAATATACATATGTGAGTTTTATTCAGCTTCTTTAAACTTTGGTAGTTTAGGTAATCTTACACCTCTTCTAATCTTACCTTCAGCTCTAGCTTTAACATATCTGTACATGTCTTCAACGTGAGGCGCAACATTTGTGTTAGCACCGAAAGCAGGCATAACATTTCCTTTTTGTGCTCCTTCAGCTTCGCCTCTACCGTTCATGATAACGTTAAAAAAGTCGTCATAAGATAAGCCTTCTTGAAGTGAAACCATTAATGAGGGTGCATAAGTGCTTCCCATTGCATCCGGTCCGTGACAAACATGACACTCAGCGTGATAAGCTCTCCAGCCCTTATAAGTGGCGAAGTCCATCCATCCGTATTGCATTTCAACAAGACTGTCGTCAGCTCTGCACTCTTCAAGATCTTCTTCAGAAACCATATCAACGGCTTTATCTTTACATTTAATTTGAATTAAATTGAGGGGGGTTCCGTCAGCTTTTAATCTGTCACCTTTACCGTACTTAATTATATATGTTGGGTTGTCGTCTTTATCATAAGCCGGTTCCACAGCTTCGGGTGTAGGTATGGCTTTAGCGCCAAAACCAACCACTAGAAACACAGCGAGTGCAAGTATATTAAAGTTTGAGTTCATAATTTCATCCCTATTTATTTATTAAATCTATTTATATTATTTATATTGTAAATTACTGGTAAAACGCAACACTTTATTGATTTTTTTTTCACAAAAAAAAAGCCCGGACAATACAGTCCGGGCTCTTTTAAACAAGTTTCTATCCTGCTACTACGGTAAAGCAAAGACAGTTAATACACCACCTAGGGCAGTGTGGTTACTTAGTGCAGAGTATGCACCCACAGCACCTAAACCTGCAGTTGGATCAGTAAGACCAGCAGCTAGACCAATTCCAGCCCATCCACCAACACCTGATAAGATACCAACATATTGCTTACCTTTATGAGAGTAAGCCATGAAGTTACCGATAATACCAGAAGGTGTTTTGAACTTGAATAGTTCTTTACCA
>CAZOIZ010000160.1:0-2724 GCA_964580005.1 uncultured Rhodobacterales bacterium | reverse complement strand
CTGCTTCAAAAGGTGGTATAGTTGGAATGACTTTACCTATTGCTCGTGAACTTGCGTCAAATGGAATTAGGGTAAATACTATTGCACCAGGGTTATTTGCTACCGCCATGCTTGCAGGAATGAGTGATGAAGTCCAAAAAAGCTTAATCGCTACTACTGTATTTCCTAAACGTTTAGGAACACCTTTGGAGTACGCAATGTTAGTAGAGAGCATTGTAACTAATGTATTATTGAATGGTGAAACTATTAGACTTGATGGTTCAGTCCGTTTAGCCCCTAGATAAAATACATAGTGCATTTTCAGTATGAAAATTAAGCCAAAATAT
This sequence comes from uncultured Rhodobacterales bacterium, assembly GCA_964580005.1. GTDB lineage: Bacteria > Pseudomonadota > Alphaproteobacteria > Rhodobacterales > Rhodobacteraceae > CACIJG01. The sequence continues at coordinate 2,398 of CAZOIZ010000160.1, read as the reverse complement.
TTTGAAGATTTTCAGGTAGGCTTAAATTTTGAGTCTGAACCTACCCTTGTAACAAAAGAAGAGATAATTGATTTTGCTTCAAAATACGACCCACAATCATTCCATTTGGACGAAATAGCTGCTAACAATGGCCCATTTGGTCAGTTAACATCAAGTGGATTTATGACACTAGGAAAATCATTTACACAGATTTTTGAAACTGGTGTTTATGATGGAACAAGTATGGGTGCTTGGGGGATAGATGAGTTAAGGTGGACTAAACCAGTACTCCCTGGTGATTTATTAAAAACAAAAATCGAAGTTCTAGAAGTCAAAAGATCTGCTAAAAATCCTAGAAGAGGCACTGCAAGGTTAAAGCATATTGTAACAAATCAAAAAAATGAAATTGTTATGACCTGGATATCAAACCAAATGCTAAAAACGAGATCTTAATAAAAGAAAACAAGAAATTTGCTTTGTAAATAATTAAAAAGCTTTAACTATAGCCACTAAAGCAACGCCATAAACTAGCATAAATAAAAGCAAAGTATTAAAAGAAAAGCCTTTCATGAAAGAAGCTTTAGCTAATTGAGAAGCTTGGAAAATTAAATCCGGCCATGTGTAGGATACAAAATCACCTTGTGTAAAAATTACTTTAATTTTTCCATTAGCATCTACAACTGGCAATCTTCTAAATCTATCGTTTGACATTATTCTCAACCAATCAATAACATTGTCATTTTCATTAGCTACTCTTGGATTTGGTGTCATTATATCTTCTAGTTTAGTTGTTTTTGGAGACTTATTATTATTTACCAACTTTTTTAAAACATCTCTTTCTGTAACAATACCAACAACTTTTTGTTTGTTATCTAAAATAACAACTGATCCATAATTTTTTTCAGCCATTACTGAAATTGCATCAGAAACTTTATCTTTTCCTAAAAAAGTAACCGGTTGTGGTTTGGTTTTAAATTCCGGTCTATCTATTAAACGGCCACCCTTGCGATTTTCCAAAGTATACCTCATCTTAAATTAGTTATTCTATATACACGTATATACAATTATTATTTTTGAAACAAGCTATGAAGGATAAATTCATAAAAATATTATGTTTAATTGTTATTTACCCAGCCTTCATATCCTTCATCCATACTAAATACATTTTTGAAACCGTAATGACTAAAAAAATTAGCGGCTGATTGACTTGAGTTACCATGATAACAATAAATTAAAATTGTGTCTTTCTTATCTTTTTCATTAAGAAAGTTTTGAAGATTTAAATCTTCAATATGTATAGCATTTTCAATGTGACCATTCTTAAACGAATTGTAGTCTCTAATATCTATTAAGATCAGATCATCTTTTTTAAGAAGATCCATAGCATCTTTAATTGATACACGATTAAAAGGCATTTTATTTTATAAAGCTTCAATAATTACTGCTATCCCTTGTCCCCCACCAATACACATAGTAGCAAGGCCATATTTTCCTTTACGCTTTATTAGTTCATATACAAGCTTGGTCATAATAATTGCTCCAGTTGCACCAACAGGGTGACCTAATGCAATAGCCCCTCCATTAACATTAACTTTACTAGGATCAAGACCTAACTGTTTATTTACAGCACATGCTTGAGCAGCAAATGCTTCATTAGATTCAATTAAATCTAAATCTGAAACAGATAATTGAGCCTTTTTAAGTGCCATTTTTGATGCAGGGATCGGTCCCATGCCCATTTCATCAGGATCAACACCACCAAATCCGTAAGAAACTATTCTTGCTAAAGGTTTACTTTTCTTAGCCTTTTCTTCATTTGCTAAAATGAGAGCTGATGCACCATCATTAATTCCAGAAGCATTGCCCGCCGTTACTACCCCATCTTTTTTAAAAGCAGTTCTAAGACTAGATAATGTTTCCATACTAGTATCAGGTTTTAGGTGCTCATCTGTTTCAAAGATCTCAACTCCCTTTCTTGTTTTTATTTCAATAGGTAAGATTTGATCCTTAAAAACACCATTTTCGATAGCTTTTTGAGCTCTTTTTTGACTGGTTAATGCAAATTCATCCTGCATTTCTCTACTAATTTGATATCTACTCGAGATATTTTCTGCAGTTATACCCATATGTCCATGACCAAAAGGATCGTGAAGGGCACCTAACATCATATCATGCACTTGCCCATCACCCATTCTAGAACCCCAGCGAAAACCTTGAACAATGTGTGCACCATTTGACATGACCTCTACACCACCTGCCATTGCAATCGAAGCATCTCCAAGCATTAGAATTTGAGAAGCACTTACGATCGCCTGTAGCCCAGAGCCACAAAGCCGATTTACTGTCAACGCAGCGGATGATTTTTCCATTCCAGCCTGTAGTGCAATAACTCTACTCACATACATATCTCTGGGTTCTG
>CAZOIZ010000159.1:0-2745 GCA_964580005.1 uncultured Rhodobacterales bacterium | reverse complement strand
GACACCTGAGGAACTCGAATTAAGAGACAGAGCGCAAGCTCTGTTTTTTTTTGTGCTGGAAAAATTAAAAAAAAGGCCGGATTTACCGGCCTTTTTGTTTTCAACTTGAGGGACATAGTTGAAAATTTAAGCACAATACCGCATAGCGCCTAAACTGTTGCTAGAAATCAGGATATGCTTCTACCCCTATTTCAGACAAATCCAAACCTAAATCTTGTTCTTCATTTGAAGCCCTAATTGGCATAAATAAATTTATTAATAAAATAGTTCCAAGACTCGAAAAGAAAGAAAACCCTGAAATGCTTAATATTCCAATTATTTGCCATAAGTATGAAGCATCAGAGGTAAGAGGCACTGCCAGTAAACCCAACATACCCACAATACCATGTGCTGAAATCGCTCCCACAGGATCATCTAATTTTAGCACTCTGTCAAAATATAAAATTGAAAAATATACTAATACTCCACCAGCAGAACCAATTAGTAATGCCATTCCTGCAGATGGTGTATTTGGTCCGGCTGTAATTGCTACAAGACCAGCTATAGCTCCATTCATAGCCATAGTGACATCCATTTTTTTTGTTAAACAGAGGCTTGCTAATATAGCTGCAACAACACCCCCAGCTGCGGCCATATTAGTGTTTAAAAATACTTGGCTTACTGCAACCGCTGCACTCTCATTACTAATTACAAGCTCTGAACCCCCGTTAAAACCAAACCATCCCAGCCACAAGATCCAAACTCCTAATGCTGCCATTGGAATATTCGATCCTGGCATAGGATTAATCGATCCATCTTTTTTATATTTACCTTTTCTTGGTCCTAATACTAAAACAACTGCAAGAGCTGCAGCTGCTCCACATAAATGAACTGTTCCAGAGCCTGCATAATCAGAGTATCCATTAGATTTCAGGAATCCATCACCCCAGTTCCAGAAGCCTTGAACAGGATATATGAATCCAGTTAAAACAATCGCAAATATAAAAAATGGTAAAAGTTTCATTCTTCCAGCTACAGCCCCAGAAACTATTGACATTGCAGTTGCTACAAAAACAACTTGGAAAAAAAAGTCAGCTTGCAGTGAATAATCCATTGAGTATGGAATACCAATTTCATCCAAAGCCATTGAAGTTGATATGCCAATACTGGAACCGAATACTGGCAAAAAGTCTGCAAATGCATCAGAAGGATACATTAATGAATAACCACACAATAAATACATAATGCAAGATATTGAATAGAGACCAATATTCTTTGTAACGATCTCACTTACATCTTTCTTTTGGACCATTCCGGCTTCAAGCATTGTGAAACCAGCAGCCATCCACATTACAAGCGCTCCTGCCATGACAGCATAAAATGTATCAAGCGCAAATCTCAATTCTTCCATTTTATTTCCTCCTTAAATAGCCTCTGAACCGCTTTCACCGGTTCTAATTCTAATAATTTGCTCAACATTGGTTACAAATATCTTTCCGTCTCCAATATTTCCTGTTAGTGCAGTAGATGAAATAGCATCAATAACACTTTCTAATGAATCGTCATGAACAAGACATTCAATTTTTGTTTTGGGCTTTGTTTCTATGGTAAATTCTTCACCTCTATAAACCTGAGTTTGACCTTTTTGTCTGCCAAAACCTCTCACATCTGATGCGGTCAAGCCAATGTTCCCATTTGATACTAATGCCTTTCTAACGTCTTTTAGTTTCGAAGGCTGAATAAATGCAGTAACTAATTTCATTTAAGTAACACTCCTTAGATTAAGGACCAAATTTTGATTTTTTAGTAAAATAAATATACTGCAAACAAAAAATGCTCCAGATTAATAAAATTTTTTTGCATCTTTTTTTGCAGGATTCTTGAAGCTAAACTCGATAGGGTTTAACGGTTGCGTTCCTTCAGCTTTCGCTTACTTCCGACTTCAATTGAAGTTGAACGATTAACGTTTTCCTGTTAACGGCGCGTTCCTTCGGTTTTTACCTACTTCCGTCTCGTTAGAGATGAACGATTTGCGCGTTCCTTCAGCTTTCGCTTACTTCCGACTTCTATTGAAGTTGAACGATTTTAACTTTAGTGCAAAACTAAATGCACCCTTAAGTTATCTTTAAAACTAAATTGACGCAATAGTTTTGCCTCTTAAACTCAAAAAGTTTTCAATTTTGTAACATTATTCATTTACGTATAATGTTTTTTTAGTATTGTTACATTAAAATATATAAAAATTTTGGAGAAATTTTATGGATCTCAATAATAAAGTTGCTTTAGTTACAGGTGGCGCTTCAGGTTTAGGTCAAGCAACAGTAGAAAATTTTGTTGCTGCTGGTGCAAAAGTTGTAATTTTAGACATAAACGAAGATAACGCTAATAAAATAATTGAAACCCTAGGTGCTGATAAAGTCTCTTTTATTTCAACAAATATTATGGAGGAGGAGCCAGTTGTTTCAGCTATTAAAAAAATTGAAGATGAGCATGGAGCTCTTCATATTGCTGTGAATTGTGCAGGAACTGGATATCCAGGAAGAATTTTAGGAAAGGAAGCACCACATCCTCTCGATGCATTTCAATTCATCATAAATCTAAATTTAGTTGGAACTTTTAATGTTATGCGAATAGCAGCCGAACTTATGGATAAAAATGAACCCGATGAAGGTGGTGAGAAGGGTGTAATTATTAATACAGCCTCGGTTGCTGGTTATGAAGGTCAAATTGGTCAGTCAGCATATAGCGCTTCAAAAGCTGGCGTTA
>CAZOIZ010000158.1:0-2755 GCA_964580005.1 uncultured Rhodobacterales bacterium | reverse complement strand
GCTGCAGAGAGTTTTGCTTCCGTCCCAGCTTTTGACTTTGCCAAGACGTTTGTGAATCCATAAAGCCTTGCGATAGCTGCATTAAATCCAAAACTTTCAATTGCTTGAGTTACGTCGTGGATTGTCCGATGCATTTCTTTAAGGAGGTTTTCATCCTCATTATTGGGGCGTACTTTGTTTTTAACAATTTCATTAATGATGCGATATACTCTTGATAAGTGCTTATTGGCGGCCTCTGCGCCTGAAGCGGTCCACTCAACGTCTCGTTCTGGCGGACTATCCGACAGTACAAACCATCGAGCTGTATCAGCGCCAAATGCTTCAACAATATTTACAGGGTCGACAACATTATTTTTAGATTTTGACATTTTTGCAGAGGGTATAATATCAACTTCTTTACCATTGTTTTTCAAATAAGCTCTGCCCTCACGTAACTCAACTTCCTCTGGAAAATGAAAGGAATCTCGGCCATCATTTCCAGTGCTTTTGTATATGGCGTGGGTTACCATTCCTTGAGTGAAGAGCGCGTCGAACGGCTCCTTAGCTGTCTTTGGTAAATGACCAGTAATCACCATGGCTCGGGCAAAAAACCTTGAATAGAGCAGGTGCAAGATAGCGTGTTCAACCCCTCCTATGTATTGGTCGACATTCATCCAGTAATTTACATCTTCACTCGAAGTTGGTTTTTCCGACTTGGGCGAAGTAAAACGAACAAAATACCACGAACTATCCACAAAAGTATCCATTGTATCCGTTTCGCGGAGGGCTTGACTGCCACATGAAGGGCATTTGCATTTTCGCCAGGTAGGGTGACGGTCTAAAGGATTACCTGGAATATCAAATTTTACATCATCTGGTAGACTAATTGGTAAATTTTCTTTTTTTTCAGGAACTACCCCACAATTTTCGCAATGCACCACTGGTATTGGGCAGCCCCAGTATCTTTGGCGACTTAGGCCCCAGTCTCTCAATCTAAAGTTTGTTACACTTTTCCCCCATTTATTTTTTTCAGCAAAATCAATTGTTTTGTCTATCGCCTCCTGCCCAGTGGCGATATCAATTTCTGTAAAGTGATTTACCCATTGCACCTTTTCTGACTTTGGAGGGACAAATGCTTCATCTACAACTGGTGCACTATCGTCTAGGCTCAAAAAAGTATCTATTACAGGTAATTTATATTTCCGTGCAAAATCTAGATCTCGTTGGTCATGCGCTGGGCAAGCAAAAATTGCGCCGGTCCCGTAGTCCATTAAAATAAAGTTAGCAATCCATACCGGTAATTCCCAATCAGGATCAAGGGGATGCTTCACACGCAATCCCGTATCAATACCCTTTTTTTCAGCTTTTTCCATATCCGCTTCTGATGTGCTCATTTGTCTGCAGTCTTTATTGAAAGCAGATATTTCAGCGCTGTTTTTTTCTAGTTGCTTTGCCAAGGGATGATCTGCAGATATACCTACGAAAGATGCTCCCATCAGAGTGTCAGGTCTGGTAGTGTAGACTTTTATTTTCTTGTGGTTTTTTAAGGGGTTTTTGATTTCAAAGTCGAATTCTAAGCCTTTTGACTGACCTATCCAATTGGACTGCATTAGTTTTACTTTTGCGGGCCAATTATCCAAAGCTTCTATAGCTTCCAAAAGTTCATTTGAGTAATCGGAGATTTTAAAAAACCATTGGGTAAGTTCTTTACGTTCAACAATTGCTCCTGATCGCCATCCCCGACCGTTTTCAACTTGCTCATTAGCCAAAACAGTCATATCTACGGGATCCCAATTAACAACTGCGTTTTTACGGTAAACAAGACCTGCACTTAGAAAGTCGAGAAATAATTCTTGCTGCTTGCCATAGTAGTCAGGATCACATGTTGCAAACTCGCGGGTCCAATCTAATGTCCAACCCATTGGTCGCATTTGAGATTTCATTACCTCAATATTGTTATATGTCCACTCCTTTGGGTGGCCACCTGAAGCCATAGCCGCATTTTCAGCAGGCATACCGAAAGCGTCCCAACCCATTGGATGTAAAACGTTGTGTCCCGTGCTCATTTTATAACGCGCGATCACATCTCCCATGGTATAGTTTCGAACATGTCCCATATGAAGCCTGCCCGAGGGGTATGGAAACATTTCAAGGACATAATATTTTGGCTTTGTAATATCTGTTTTGGCCTGGAAGACTTTTGCTTTCTCCCAAGCTTTCTGCCATTTTTTTTCGATAGATTTAGCGTTATAATGTGACATTTTGAAAGCCCGATCAATTCCTTGTGAGATCTGTTAATTTGTTATTGTAATAACGTCCAGTTCATATCTTTTCTGTTTTGTTTAAAATTAATAGAAGTTCAGAGGTTGGGCTGTCAATTTTGTGAAAGTTTGAGGTGTTGCATTCCTGCATCACTTTTGTAAGATTTTAGTATCAAGTTATTAATAAGTTTGCACTTATTGGCATTTTTGTGTGAAAAAGTCGATCATACTCTCAATGGTGAGGGTAATTTTTTTAACTCGAGGAAAAATAATGAAAAAAGTTCTTCTTACAACGACAGCAATGGCATTTGCTTCGTCGATGGCAGTAGCAGGCGACATGTCTATGTCTGGTGCTATCAAATTAACATATGGTGCTTTCGGTACAGGTACCGCGGCAGCTGGTGCTGATGATTTTACATCAGAAGCTGATCTAGATATTGCTGCAACAAGTGCTAGTGGTAATATTTCAATGTCAGGTACTTTAGAGCTTGATGAAGGTGGAACTGCTGCAGGTC
>CAZOIZ010000157.1:0-2764 GCA_964580005.1 uncultured Rhodobacterales bacterium | reverse complement strand
TTTCAACTTTTCCCGGAAGATACTTTTCTGGTGATGGATGTAGAAGAGATGAAGATGGATATTATTGGATAACAGGAAGAGTTGATGATGTAATAAATGTGTCTGGTCACAGAATGGGTACAGCAGAAGTTGAGTCTGCTCTCGTAGCTCACACAGATGTTGCTGAAGCAGCAGTTGTTGGTTACCCACATGACATTAAGGGTCAAGGCATTTATGCCTACGTTACTGTGAATATTGGCGTAAAAACATCAGATGAATTATTGACAGAATTAAAACAATGGGTAAGAAAAGAAATAGGTCCTATTGCTACACCAGATTTAATTCAATTTGCCCCAGGTCTTCCTAAAACAAGGTCAGGTAAAATAATGAGACGAATATTAAGAAAAATAGCTGCCAATGAACATGAAGAGTTAGGTGACGTATCGACATTGGCTGATCCACAAGTTGTTCAAAATTTAGTGCAAAACAGAAAAAACACTTAAACATTATTTAGCTTGGTAAAATAGTTCATTAAAAACTTTATCAAAATTGGAAGAATAGCTACTAATATAAAACTTACTATAAGTGTAAATGACATAATATCATTAATGCTATTAACTTTCGAAATTTCTGAGCCAGCATTTACATAAATTACTGTTGCAGGAAGCATTCCTAATTGACTTATATAGTAAAACCTAAAAAGCGAAATAGGTAACACTCCCATAATTAAATTTATTAATACAAACGAAATAGTAGGTATTAATCTAAGACTTAAAAGATAATAAATACCATTTTTGCTAAATTTATTGTCTATAATGACTTTTGTTTTTTTAAATTTATTATTAATGAAATCTTTTAAAAGATATCTCGATAATAGAAAACAAATACATGCCCCAACCGTAGATGCAAAGGAAACTATAATTACACCTTCAATAACTCCAAACAAGGCTCCAGCGGCAATGGTCAAAATAGTAGGAATAACAGGGAAAGACAAACCTGAAAATATTACATATAAAGTAAAAAATGAAATCCTTGAAAAATAAATTTCTTCACTAACCCATGTTTTCAGAAATGTAATATGTTCCTTTAATTTATCTAAATTGAAAACTTCTTGTAGATATATGTAAGATATTAAAAAAGTACTAATTAAAATAAAAATTAATAGTGCGGGTCTTCTCATTATGAGTTAAACACCCCAAATTTTATCGGCAAATTCTGGATAAAATTCTGAGACCATATAGGAAATCTTATTTCTTAATATATCTATACGAGTTTTATTTGGCACTAACATATTTGTTATTTTATCATCAACGTCAAATTTAAATCCTGTAAGTTTAATGATATTTTCTAAGCTTTCATTATTATGGATTTTTAAAAGACAGAAACGTTTCTTTTGTTTGTTAAATTTGAATAGAGCTCTATTAGTTAATAGAAATTTTGGTCCTCCAGGTCTGTAGATATTTTCGTCAGAAAATCCAGGCGCAGAAATAAATTCTACCTTATCGACTAAAGTTCTTGGTGAATGTTCTTCTCTAAATAAAATAATTTGTGGAACTACGAAATACATCAAAGCTGACCCAAATGAACCTGGAAATCTTTTTTGTATTTTTTCATAACTACCAGTGCCTACTAAATTTATATTAGCTTCACCATCAATTTGAACACCTCCTAGAAAGAAAGTATCTATTCTGCCTTGAGCAGCACAATCAAAAAGTTCTCTAGCACCATCAGTAAAATTGTTATATTTATTTGAATGTAATATTGTAACTCTTAATCTATTGTTTTGAAGTTTAGCTTCTTCTTTTACCAACAGAGCTGCTGCACCAGGAATTGGCGATGCAGCACCTACAGCTATATGCTTATCATTAACCAGTAAATCAGCTAATTCACTTATTAATAACTCTTCTCTTTTAAGTTCAATCAAAAAATTAAACCTTTAAATTAATTAGATAAGTAATTTTTCATGTAATCCTCAAAGCCTTTTTGTGTCTTTGCAGCAATAGAGTACTTTTTAATTTCATCATTATCTGCACCATAAACTCCAGGCAAAGCGCATGGCCAAGCTCCATTTTTAACAACAGATATTCCATCAATATACAATGCCGGCAGACAAGTAGCAGCAGATAATTCATCATCAAATAAATCAATATCCAGAATACGTTCAGTTGTAACAAATACATTTTTTGAGGCATGTGCAAGAGTTGCTAATTCCCGTCTCCTTCCAATTTGAATATTTCCATTTTTATCCACGCAAGGTGCATGAAATATTAATATATCTAATTGGACCGCAGGAAGTAACAAGATTGGTTCATTCTTGTTACCTGAAAATTTCATTGGATTTTCTATAATTTGCCAGTCTTTTCTGTATTTTTGTATATCCGAGCCAATTACTCCTCGAAGAGGCATAAATGGAACAGATTTTTCAGTAGCTTGAAGTTGAGCATGTAATGCTGGACATGTAGAATCTTTTATAATTATTTTACCTGACTCTACAGCTTCTGAAAATCTAGGTGCTAAACCAAATTCACCTAAAGTTACAGCTGCTGCTTCAACTTCAGAAACGCAACCGCTACCTATTAACATATCACCTTGAATAGTTGTCAATGGAAGGCAATATAATTTTAAGTCCTTTACACCCTTTTTTATTAGTTCTTTTGTGAACTCCATTGGAACTCCAGAATAGTCTGCAGGAATTCCAATTAAATCTCCATCTTTAACTTCATCAACAATTTCTAAGAGAGATAATTCATCAAATTGTTTCATTACATATCCTCCCTTAGATAAA
>CAZOIZ010000156.1:0-2779 GCA_964580005.1 uncultured Rhodobacterales bacterium | reverse complement strand
TCTTCGTTATTATCTTCCATCTAATATCCGTTCTATTTCCCAGTTTGTCCACAGCTTATATACTGTAATTTAATATTTTTCAATAGATTGTCTATTGGACTTTAAGACGCAGTAAAACTTGATATATATGTGAGGGAAATAGATGCGAATTTCAATATTTCAACCAGACATACCTCAAAATTTAGGAGCACTCTTGAGAGTGTCTGCTTGTCTTGGTATTCCGCTTGATATAATAGAGCCATGTGGATTTGCTTTTTCGGAAAAAAAAATAAAAAGGACCGCAATGGACTATATCAACAATGCAGACTTTAGGGCTTTTATCGATTATCAAGCATTTAAGGATCAGCAAAAAAAGGAAAGTCCTAATTCAAGGGTGATTCTTCTAACGACGAAAAGTAGTAAGAATTATTTGGATTTTGGCTTTCAGAAAAATGACAGATTATTGCTTGGTAGAGAAAGTGCCGGAGTTCCTAAATATGTTCACGAATCAGTGGATGATGCTGTGACTATAGAAATGCCCGGCAAAGGACGATCTTTAAATGTTGTTGTGAGTTGTGTAATGGTTTTATCCGAAGCTATAAGACAAACTAGAGACTTGTAATGTCATACCACTTAATGGTTAAATTGCTTTAAGGAAAAATTGAAAATGGAATCGCAAAAATGTTAGATCAAACAAATCTAAGCGTCATGCTAAAAAACAAAAACCTTTTAAAAAACAAAGCATATATCAATGGTGCTTGGGTAGAGGCTAAAAGTGGAAAAACTTTTGAGGTGATTAATCCCTCTAATGGGAATTTAATAGTTAATGTTCCAGATTTAGATGTAGATGATGCAAGAATTGCCATTAAAGCTGCGCACGATGCTTTCCCTTATTGGAGTAAAAAGACAGCGAAAGAAAGAAGTATAGTTCTAAATAAGTTCTGCAAACTAATGTTAGAAAATGCCGATGATCTAGCTGCAATCTTAACTGCTGAAATGGGAAAACCACTAGCAGAAGCAAAGGGAGAAATTACTTATGGCGCAAGCTTTATTGAATGGTTTGCCGAAGAAGGAAAAAGAGTTTATGGGGAAACCATTCCGGGGCACCAAGAAGACAAAAGAATAATAGTATTGAAGCAGCCGGTGGGCGTAGTCGCAGCGATAACTCCTTGGAATTTTCCTAATGCTATGATTACCAGAAAATTAGGCCCAGCACTTGCTGCTGGTTGCTGTTTTGTGGCAAAAGCTCCAGAAGACACTCCATTGTCCGCTTTGGCTCTTTGCGATCTTGCAGAAGAAGCGGGAATTCCAAAAGGAGTCTTCTCTGTTTTAACCACTTCCGATCCGGTTGAAATTGGCAAAGAACTTTGCTCAAATAGTAAAATTCGAAAACTTACATTTACTGGATCAACAGAAGTTGGGAAAAAACTTCTAAAACAAGGGGCAGACCAAGTTTTAAAGATGTCAATGGAGTTAGGGGGAAATGCTCCGTTCATCGTATTTGATGATGCAGATATTGATAAGGCAGTTGAGGGAGCAATAATATCAAAATTCAGAAATAATGGTCAGACATGTGTATGTGCAAATCGAATCTACGTTCAGGATGGAGTGTATGATATATTTGCTGAGAAGCTGGAAGAGGCGGTTTCAAAGATGGTGGTAGGAGACGGTTTCGCAACATCGAGCACGCTGGGTCCCTTGATCACTAATGACGCCCTCAAGAAAGTTGAGGAGCACATTAAAGATGCCTTAAAAAAGGGTGCCGTAGCTAAGTGCGGTGGAAAAAAACATAGCATTGGCGGTACATTTTTTGAACCTACGGTACTGACTAATGTTGATAAGTCGATGTTGATTGCTGAAGAGGAAACTTTTGGGCCTGTTGCACCTTTATTCCGATTTAAAGATGTAGACGATGTTATAGATCAAGCAAATAATACTATATTCGGTCTGGCTTCGTATTTTTATGCCTCAGATCTCAAGCGTGTTTGGAAAGTAGCAGAGGCTTTGGAATACGGTATGGTAGGCATAAACACGGGCTTAATCTCTACAGAGGTTGCCCCCTTTGGAGGAGTTAAGCAGTCTGGGATCGGTCGTGAGGGATCGCATCATGGGATTGATGAGTATTTGGAATTGAAATACCTCTGTCTATCGCTTTAGTCTTCAGCAACGAGGCTGTCAGTGCCGTAATTTTGAACCTTAAGCGGATAAATTTCGCCTATCTTGAGAGGGGTGTTAGTTGTAATTTCAGTGAAATCTTCAGCTCGTCCTTTGAACTCAGATTCCATTAGAACGGATAGTGTCTTGTCTTTTTGCTTTGCAAAGTGGTGTATTTTCTTTTGCTGAGCGATATCTCTTAGTATTTTTGAGCGCCTAGATATTTCATGCTTGTTGACTTGTGGCATGCGACTCGCAGGGGTGTTTGGACGTCCAGAGTATGGAAAGATGTGTAGCCAGCTGATATTGCACTCATCTACAAGTTTAATAGTATCTAAAAACATTGTATCGCTTTCTGTTGGAAAGCCTGCAATTAGGTCTGCGCCAAATGTCAACTCTGGCCTGACGGCCTTTAGGTTTCTACATAAATCAATCGCTTGCTCTCTAGAGTGCCTTCTTTTCATTCTTTTAAGTATGAGGTTGTTACCTGATTGCAGAGAAAGGTGGAGATGTGGCATCATCCGCTTATTGGTTTTAAAAACATGTAGGAGACTGTCATCCATTTCACTAACGTCTAAAGATGAAAGCCTGAGGCGAGGTAAGTCAGGTGTTTCATTTAAGATCTTATTTACTAAATCACCGAGCT
>CAZOIZ010000155.1:0-2789 GCA_964580005.1 uncultured Rhodobacterales bacterium | reverse complement strand
GAACCAAAAAAAACTGCGCCTAAAGACAAAAGGACCAAGGGTATCAGCATTGTCCTTTCAGGTTCATGACAATGATTGAAGTCCTCTATCTTCCCTCTAAATGAGCCAAAAAACGTTAGAAAGACCAACCTCCAGCTATAGAAACTGGTTAAAAAAGCAGAAAAAATTAAGAAAATAAAAGCATGGTAGGAATAGCTATTTTTGGAGGCAAAAACACCCTCTATAATTATATCTTTGGATACAAAGCCGGACAGTCCGAAGTTAAAACCTAAAACGTAGTAACTCAGAGGAATGCCAACACCCGTTATGGCTAAAGTACCAATTGTCATTGTGAAAAATGTAATTGGCAACTTTGCTCGCAATCCTCCAAACCGTCTTATATCCTGCTCATGGTGCATAGCGTGTATCACTGAGCCAGCTCCAAGAAACAATAAAGCCTTAAAAAATGCATGGGTGAACAGATGGAACATTGCAGCCTGGTAGAAGCCAGCCCCCACGGCGGCAAACATATAACCTAGCTGAGAACAAGTTGAATATGCAATTATTCTTTTTATATCATTTTGTACCAAAGCTGTGGTGGCTGCAAAAAAAGCTGTTAAGACACCCACTAGTAAAACTAAATTCGACACTTGGGGTGCAGCTTCAAAAAGAGGAGAAAATCTACAAGTTAGAAAGACTCCCGCAGTGACCATGGTGGCGGCATGGATAAGTGCCGAAACAGGTGTAGGACCTTCCATTGCATCGGGCAACCATGTATGCAAAAAAATTTGAGCTGACTTTCCCATTGCACCAATAAACAGAAAAAAGCATATTATCTCTTCTATTTTCAAACCTACTAGCTTCGTCTGATTTTCAGTTGCGAAAAAGTTAAAGATATCCAAGAAATAAATGGATCCGGTGTAGAAGAATATAATGAATATCCCTATTAAAAAACCAAAATCTCCAACTCTGTTGACAATAAATGCTTTCATGGCAGCATTATTGGCACTTGGCTTTTTATAATAAAATCCAATTAAGAGATAAGACGCAACACCAACACCTTCCCAGCCAAAAAATAATTGTAATAGATTATCTGCACTTACAAGAACTAACATAGCAAAAGTAAAAAATGATAAATAAGAAAAAAATCTAGCTTTGTACTTTTCCCCTGAATTCCAATTATGGTCATGGCGCATGTATCCCAATGAGTACAGATGTACTAAAGAGGAGACACTTAAAACAACCACTAACATCACTTTAACCAAACTATCGATCTTTACAGCCCATTGGGAGTTTAGTGCCCCAGATACTATCCACTCAAAAACTACAATAGAACCGTTCTCCACAACTATAATATCAAGAAAAACAAGCCAACTGATAAGAGCTCCTAACAAAACTATGGACGTAGCTAAAATTGTTACTCCATTTTCACCTATAGACCGGTGCATAAATCCCGCAATCAACGATCCTAAGAATGGTCCAAAAATTAATAACTCAATCAACATTTATCCCTTCATCGTATTCGCATCTTCAATGAAGATAGAATTCCTAAGTCGATAAAAACATACAAGTATTGCCAGACCAATTGCTGCTTCCGCGGCAGCAACGGTCAAAATAAACATTGCAAAAACTTGTCCAACTAAATCTCCTAAATATGCAGAGAAAACAACAAAATTAACGTTAACTGAAGCCAAAATAAGCTCTATAGACATGAGAATGATTATTACATTTTTTCTATTCAGAAAAATTCCAAAAACACCGATCACAAAAAGCAAAGCAGAAACTGTAAGGAAATGTTCAATTGGGACTATCATATACCCTCACCTGGATTAACGTCCTTGACTTCGATGGAGGAATTGGGGTCCCTGAATATTTGTTCTGTTATATTTTGTCTTTTGACGTCAGGTCGAGATCTCAGTGTTAGCACTATAGAACCAATCATTGCGACCAACAAGATAATACCTGCACATTGAAAGAGAAGAAAATAATCTGTATAAACTACCTTTCCTAATGCTACCGTATTTGTTTCAGATAGATTTATCGGAGAACTAAGATTTTTAAGAGATTGTTCCTTAAATTTCCAAGGAATAAATGCAAGGGTAAGTTCTACAAAAATAACTAACCCAATCAAGATCCCGAAAGGAAGATATTGCGCCACACCACTTCGTAAACCAGCAAAGGAAATATTTAGCATCATAACTACGAACAAGAACAGGACAGCAAGTGCTCCTACATAAACTATCATAAGAAGTAAAGCTAGAAATTCTGCACCTACAAGAATAAAAAAACCTGCAACCGAGAAAAAGGTTAAAATTAGCCAAAGCACAGAATGAACTGGGTTATTTGCGAAAATTACAAAGAAAGCCGACAAAATTGCAATAAAGGAAAAAAAATAAAAAAAATAAAACGGTATCAATTATTTATCTCACTTATTTATAGGGAGCATCAAGCTTAATATTCTCAGAAATTGCGTTTTCCCATTTGTCGCCGTTTTCTAGCAATTTTTCTTTTGTATAGAAAAGCTCTTCTCTGGTCTCAGTAGCAAACTCAAAGTTTGGACCCTCTACTATGGCGTCAACTGGACAAGCTTCTTGGCAAAAACCACAATAAATGCACTTAGTCATATCAATATCATATCTAGTAGTTTTTCTTGATCCGTCTTCTCTTACTTCGGCATCAATCACGATTGCTTGCGCTGGACATATAGCCTCACATAATTTGCACGCTATGCACCTTTCTTCTCCGTTAGCATACCTTCGGAGAGCATGCTCACCTCGAAACCTCGGTGAAATGCGTCCTTTTTCGTATGG
>CAZOIZ010000154.1:0-2796 GCA_964580005.1 uncultured Rhodobacterales bacterium | reverse complement strand
AAATATTATGGCCAACTAATAAGCTAGCACCATTTAACAACATAAGACCTCTACCTATTTTATCACCATGATAAGAATAGACCTGATTAGTCTCTATATCTTTGATTACTATTGAATGAACTAAAGTTGCATCTGATAAGAAACCATTAGTTTCTATATCAAATATTAATTTCATATTAGTGCATTATTGTAATTTTTATATTTTGGATTGATGGAATTATTGGAGAAATATTTTTAAATGCTTCCTCAATAATTAACTTAGTCTTAATTGATTGAACAAATAAGATTGCATGCACATTTGGATATTTAATAACCAAGTGCAATAAACTTAAAATTTTTTTAAGTGATGAATAAATAAATATTTTATCATCATCCTGTAAGTGCTCGAAGTCAGGACACAGTTCAATGTATTCTTTAAGAACAACATCTAATTTATTCTGAGGCATTTGAAAAATCACCTTCAGACAATCTTCCAGTTTCCCTGTTGTAGTGAAGCGAGCAAGCGACACCTGTATCTCCTGTATATCTATTTTTTAAAACTCTAATTGTTAATATGTCTTTTGTTTCTTCATTCTGTTGAGCCCTCTCCAGGCCACAGCAAATATCAGTAAGTTGTGCAAGTCCATGACTACCTCTAAGATGACTTAGAGAAGTAACAGCTCCTTCTTCATGTCCAGTTTTATCTGGTAATCGTCTCATGTGGCACACAAGAATTAAGCCAAAGTTAAGTTCTTCAACTAAACTTCTTAACTTAGTCATTGTGTAATCTATTAATTTTCTTTCGTCTCCTTCAATACCAGAGACAACCATATTGATATGGTCTAGTACTACATAATCACAATCACAACCTCTTACTAAAAATCTAATCTTTGACATTAGGTTTTCACTATCAGTTGAACCAAAGTGTTTATGAAAATATGTTTTACCTTTAATTTTATTCCAAGAAGTTTTTAATGTTTCTTCATCTATAGTTCTTCTTATGTCTTCTTCATGTATCTTTTGGTTTAAATCTATACTCATTAAACCTCTAACACTTCTAGCTACACTTTCTTCTAATGCTATGTAACCAATGTTCTTTCCTTTTTGTATTAAGTCATAAGCTATCTCTCTACATACCTGGCTCTTTCCTGTACCTGAACCTGCTGTAAATAAAACTATTTCACCTTTACGAATACCTTTAGTTTTTTTATTAAGACCTTCCCAAAGATATGGCGTACATTCTTTGCTATCATCTTGAATAACTAAATCCCATGTGTCTTCTCCAGAAATTATTCCTTCAGGTGTATATGGTTTTGCGTTCCATATATGATGAATAATATCTTTACCTCTATTGGACACCAACATATCGTTGGCATCCTTAAGAGGTAGCTTGGAGATAAGAGCTTTTTTTGGACTAAATAATTGTGCACATTCTATTGATGCCGCATTACCTGCTTCATCATTGTCAAACATAAGAACTACTTTTTCAAAACTTTCTAAGTATTCTAATTCTTTTTTAATATATTTTTTTGCTGACTTAGCTCCTGATGGTACAGAAACAACTGGCCATTTATTACCTTGTACTTTTGATACTGACATAGCATCAACTTCACCTTCAGTAATAGTAATCATCTTTTGATTACCCTTCCATTTGTGCTGTCCAAACAACCCAACTTCATTCATGTCTCCCAACCAGATAAAATCTTTGTTGGGAAACCGAATGTGTTGAGCAACAAGGAGGTAGTTAGAATTGTAATAAGGTGCTATCTGAACAGGTGAACCATTGTATTCACCAGTCTGATAATTAAAAAATTTGCATGTATCAAAATCTATTTGTCTTTTTGATAACGCCTCTACTTGTCCTGTAATCATATCTGATTTTTCTTTATTGTTATTAAATTCATTTACTTCTCCAACTGCTGGTTCTCTATACTCACAACCAAAACAATAAGCATGTCCATCAGAGTACCTTGCTAGGTTATCTCTTGAGCTACATTCAGGACAAGGCTCGTGTCTTACAAATTCACTATTCGTCTCGTTCATCACCTGGTAGATAATCTCCCTCTACCCAAAGCAATTCTGTCTTAGCCCATTCATCTACATCAAATGATGGACAGAATTTATCAGCGAAATGATAATGTCCTTTTACTTGTGCCTCAGGATATTGCGTGTGTAATTCTTCTATTAATTTTTTTAAACTTTCCCATTGCTCTGGTAAGAAGTTATCTTCAGCTTTAGTATGGTCTTCTTGTGTAACACCACCAACCATACATATACCAATACTGTTATGGTTCTTACCTCTACAATGTGCACCAACAGCATCAGTTGTTCTTCCATCTTCTATGACACCATTTCTTCTAATTATAAAATGGTAGCCGCAAGATAAAAACCCACGTTCTCTATGCCATCTATTTATTTCTTCAAACCCTATGTCCATAGAAGGCTTAGTAGCCGCACAATGTATTATAAAATAATCTGTTGATTTTCTGCTCATAATTTTTTCTGTTGATTTAAAACTTCTTTTACCCATTCATCAGGTAACATTTTTCCTGTTGTATATACGCAGTGATATTTAAAACCTTTTAGGTCACACCACTTTGCATAAGTTGTTTTAGATTTTTTTCCTATTTTTGTTTTTGAATTACTAAACACAAATCTAATATCTAAATTAGGATGTTGTGCTTTTATTAATAAATGTTTCTTTCTATCTGAAGTTAAGAATTGACCCTTAGTTTCAAATATAATTTTAAAAGTATCTATAGCTGGACAGTTAAAGTCTGGCGTATACTTAGATAATTTTTCTGGCTTGAGGTAAGA
>CAZOIZ010000153.1:0-2796 GCA_964580005.1 uncultured Rhodobacterales bacterium | reverse complement strand
TTCTTGAGAACCTTGAACATAGAGGCGCGACGGGAGCAGATCCTTTAGTGGGTGATGGAGCGGGAATGCTCACTCAAATTCCCCACGAAATGTACAAAGAAGAAATGGAAAAGTTAAATTGTATTCTTCCAGACCCCGGCAACTATGGCGTGGGCATGTTTTTTTTCCCAAAAGAAATAAAATATCACACGTTCATACAGGACGTGATTTTTAAATTAAGTAAGCAACAAGGGATAAAACTATTAGGTTGGCGCGATATACCTGTTAACAATGATTGTTTGTCAAAGGACGAGGAAATTCGTGAAGCGGAACCCATACATGTGCAAGGCTTCTTCAAAAAACCAGAGGGTATGAGTGAGGATGACTTTGAAAGAAATCTCTACGTACTAAGAAAAAAAACAACCAACAAAATTTATAAAGAACTGGGGAGTGAAGAGTTATACTACGCGGTATCCTTGTCATCACGAACGGTTGTTTATAAGGGCATGTTTTTAGCTGATCAGTTAGCTAAATATTATTTGGATTTGCAAGATGTCCGATATGTGTCTGCTTTATCGTTAGTTCATCAAAGATTTTCCACAAATACTTTTCCTTCATGGAGACTGGCACACCCCTATAGAATGGTGGCTCATAATGGTGAGATAAATACTAGCAGAGGTAATGTAAACTGGATGGCAGCCAGGCAAGCGAGTCTAAAATCAGACCTTTTCGGTGAAAAGTTGGACGACATATGGCCCGTAACAAGAGAGGGGCAATCCGATACTGCCTCGTTTGACAACGCTATTGAATTACTATACCAGGGAGGATACCCTCTTCAACATGCTTCAATGATGTTGATTCCAGAGGCTTGGGCAGGAAATCCACTTATGGATAGAAAACGTAAAGCGTTTTATGAATTTCATGCATCTATAATGGAACCTTGGGATGGGCCAGCAGCTATCGCTTTTACAGACGGAAGAAAAATTGGAGCTACTCTAGACAGAAACGGATTAAGACCAGCAAGATATTTTGTTTCCGAAGATGATACTGTCGTATTAGCTTCCGAGGCAGGAACACTGCCAATTGATGAGAGCAAAGTTATTACAAAGTGGCGATTGCAACCTGGAAAAATGCTTCTAATTGATATGGAAGCAGGAAAAATCATAACTGATGAAGAAGTAAAAGAAGATCTTAGTAACGAGTTGGATTACGAAGGTATTTTAAATAATACACAGATTATCCTTGAAGATCTAGAGTCAGATGAATTTCAGAAAGTCTCTTTATCTAAAGCCAACCTTTATTTAGGCCAACGAGCTTTCGGCTACACTCAGGAAGATCTAAAGACACTGATGTCACCTATGGCTATAACTGGCCAAGAAGCTATCGGTTCAATGGGTACAGACACGCCCATTTCTGCAATATCTAATAAAAAGAAATTACTCTACACATATTTTAAGCAAAACTTTGCACAGGTAACGAATCCTCCAATCGACCCCATTCGCGAGGAGTCGGTAATGAGTTTAGTCTCCTTTATTGGCCCAAGACCAAATATTTTCGATAATAAAGCTTTGGGTAGTACGAAGAGGCTAGAGGTGAGACAACCGATCCTAACAAATGACGATATGCAAAAGATTAGAAAGATAAGTGAGATTGGTGATAATCATTTCGTATCAAGAGTTTTAGATACTACATTTGACAAGAACACAGGTCATGATGGCTTTAAAAAGTGTTTGGAAAATATATGCATAAAGTCGGAGAATGTAGTTAAAGAGGGTGGTAATATTATAGTGCTATCCGACAGGCAGTTTAGTAAAGATAGGATTGCTTTGCCCGCTCTATTGGCCATTGCATCGGTACACCATCATTTAATAAAGAAAGGATTGCGAACAGCCGTTGGGTTGGTAGTTGAGTCAGCAGAGCCTAGAGAGGTGCATCATTTTGCAGTATTAGCAGGTTACGGAGCTGAGGCTATAAATCCATATATGGCTTTTGACACTATATTAGACCTTAAACAAAAGAACATGTTGTCTAAAGATGTAAGTGAGATCGAAGCGGTTAGTAGATACATAAAGTCAGTTAACAAAGGGCTCCTTAAAGTTATGTCCAAGATGGGTATTTCAACTTACCAATCTTACTGTGGGGCACAAATTTTTGATGCAGTCGGGTTATCAGAGGAATTCGTTAGCAAGTATTTCAAGGGAACTGCCACTCAGATTAGCGGAGTAGGAGTAAATGAAATAGCTAAGGAAACCATTACCCGTCATGAGGAAGCATATTCAAATTTAGAGGTTTTAAGAGACTCTCTAGATGTCGGGGGTGATTACGCTGTAAGAAAAAGAGGAGAGGTACACGCTTGGAGTTCAGATGAAATTACGAACCTTCAACATGCTGTAAGAAGTAATTCTTTCGATACATTTAAAGAATATTCAAGGTCCATGGACGAGCAAGAAGAAAGGTTGTTCACAATAAGAGGCTTATTTAGGCTTAAAGACTCAAGTGAAACAGGTAGGAATACAATTAAAATTGAAGAGGTTGAGCCGGCTAAGGAAATTGTAAAAAGGTTTGCTACCGGTGCTATGTCGTATGGATCAATATCTGCAGAGGCGCATGAGAATCTGGCTATAGCTATGAATAGAATTGAGGGAAAATCGAACACAGGTGAAGGTGGTGAGGAAGTCGAACGCTTTTCTAATGATAATAACGGCGACAACAGACGGTCCGCAATCAAACAAGTCGCCTCTGGCAGATTTGGTGTTACAACAGAATACCTAGTAAATTCTGACATGATTCAGATTAAAATGGCGCAAGGAGCAAAGC
>CAZOIZ010000152.1:0-2799 GCA_964580005.1 uncultured Rhodobacterales bacterium | reverse complement strand
CAGCAGTTGAGGCAGCAGTGAGCATACATCCTGAAATTATCGATAGGCTTGATGAGATTGATAAAATTGAGATAACAACACATGAGTCAGCAATAAGAATCATTTCCAAAGTTGGCGAACTCAATAACCCTGCAGATAGGGATCACTGTCTTCAATATATGGTTGCTATTGGTCTTCTAAAAGGTGATTTAGTAGCTGAGGACTATGAAGATGAAGTCGCGCAGAACCCAAGAATTGATGAATTAAGATCAAAAATGGTTGTTACCGAGAATAAAAAATATTCTGAGGATTATCTTGATCCTGAAAAGAGATCAATAGCTAACAAATTGAGAGTACTTTTTAAAGACGGTTCTTCCACTCAAGAAATTGAGGTTGAGTATCCTATTGGCCATAGAAGAAGAAGAAATGAAGGCATTCCAGTGCTTGAGAAAAAGTTTTTAAGTAATCTAAAAACTGTTTTTGAAGATAAGAAATCAGAACAGATTTATAAAGAGTTCTTAGATTTCGATAAGCTTACATCTATGAGTGTAGTTGATTTTCAAAAGCTTCTATCTCTCTGAAACACTTATAATCCAAGCGTTTTTTAAAAAATAGCATATAATAATTCGCTATGTCAGGTAACACATTTGGAAAAATCTTTTCTGTAACGACTTTTGGTGAAAGTCATGGCGAAGCTATGGGCTGCATAATTGACGGATGTCCACCTAATTTTGAATTAAAAAATGAAGATATTCAGATGGAGCTTGATAGAAGAAAGCCTGGCCAGTCAGATGTTACTACCCAGAGGAAAGAAGACGACAAAGTTGAAATTATGTCAGGAGTTTTTGAAGGAAAAACCCTTGGAACTCCCATAGCATTGTTAATCAAAAATGAAGACCAGATTTCAAAAGATTATTCAAATATTAAAGATACATTTAGGCCAAATCATGCTGACCTCACATATCAAGGAAAGTATGGAATAAGAGATTACAGAGGTGGTGGCAGATCAAGTGCAAGAGAGACAGCAATGCGAGTTGCTGCGGGAGCAGTTGCTAAGAAGTATTTAAATACTCATGGAATTATAACTAAGGGCTTTGTATCACAAATTGGAAGTATTTCTGCTGATACAGTTGATCTTGAATTTGTAAATGAAAATAAATTCTTCTTTCCTGATAGATCAAAAATTAGCTCACTTGAAGAGTTTTTTGAAGAACTCATCAAAGAAGGCGACTCAATAGGTGCAAAGCTAAGTATTAAAGTTCAAAACTGCCCGGTTGGCCTTGGAGAACCTGTTTTCGATAAATTAAATGCTGATTTGGCAAAAGCTATAATGAGTATCAATGCCGTAAAATCGGTTTCTATTGGCAACTCTGACATGATTCCATTTTCTAAAGGATCTGAGCTAAGAGATGAAATTACCAAGACCGGATTCGATTCAAATAATTCTGGTGGAATCCTTGGTGGAATTTCAAATGGTGATGATATTGATATAAGTTTTTTAATCAAACCCACATCTAGCATAAGTAAAGCCACCACATCCATAGATAAAGATGGAAATGAGGTTGAGCTTGAAATCAAAGGAAGACATGATCCTTGTGTTGGAATTCGAGCAGTACCAATTGCAGAGGCAATGGTTAACCTCGTTTTAATTGACCATCTTCTAAGAAACAAGGCACAGTGCGGCAATATTGATCAAAAACTCCCATTTGTAACGGAATAATGGGATACACCATATATGACAAGCTCTGGAATGAGCACTTAATAAGGTCCTATGATGATGGAGACTCACTAATATATATTGATAGACATTTTCTTCATGAAGTAACATCTCCTCAAGCTTTTGAGGGCCTCAAAAAAAAATCACTCAAACCATGGAGAGTTAATGCAAACATTGCTACTCCAGATCACAATGTTCCAACTACAAGAAATAACAAATTTAGCATTGAAAACATTAAAGACAATATCTCAAAGTTGCAGGTTGTTGAGTTAGATAAAAATTGTAATGATTTCGGCATAAAACAATTTAATATCAACTCAAACAATCAAGGCATAGTTCATGTTATTGGTCCAGAATTAGGCTTAACGCTTCCTGGAATGAGTATTGTTTGCGGGGACTCACATACTTCAACTCATGGTGCTTTTGGTTGTCTCGCAATGGGAATTGGAACATCTGAAGTGGAGCATGTTCTTGCCACTCAAAGTTTAAAAGTAACGAAGCTTAAAAATATGCGAATAAATTTTGAGGGGTCGATACAAAAAGGAGTATCCTCAAAAGATATTATTTTATATTTAATTAGGACAATAGGAACTGCAGGTGGAACAGGTTATGCAGTTGAATTTGCGGGATCATATATTCGAAATATTTCTATGGAAGCCAGAATGACAATATGCAATATGTCTATTGAAGCAGGAGCAAAGGTAGGATTAGTATCCGTTGACGACAAAACTATTGATTACGTTAAAAAACATTCAAACCTCGAAGCCAATTTAATAAACGATGCTATTAAAAAATGGAAAAATTTAAGAACTGATAAAGAAGCAATTTTCGATAAGGAAATTGATATTGATGTATCAAAAATTAATCCTCAAGTTTCCTGGGGCACATCACCAGAAATGGTAATTGATTACAATGAAAGGATTCCATCGAGCTCAATTTTTTCTATTGAAAAAAGAAAAAGTTTAGATCTAGCTAAAAATTATATGGGATTATCAGATAATCAGGAATTGAGCGATTTAGATTTTGATAAAGTATTCATTGGATCGTGTACTAACTCTCGAATTGAAGATCTAAGAGAAGCTGCAGAAGTTTTAAAAGGTCAA
>CAZOIZ010000151.1:0-2881 GCA_964580005.1 uncultured Rhodobacterales bacterium | reverse complement strand
TTTCGGTTCCAAATAGAAACATTTGAGCTGTTGGTGCTATTACAACCTTAGCGCCGTCAACTTCAACGACCTCATCAGTTTCTGAGATTTCATTAACGTACTCCATTGTATACTCCATCCCAGCACAACCTCCTTTTTTGAGGCCTATTCTTAATGCTTTTCCAGCACCATCTTCCATTATCTTCCTGATATGGTTAGCTGCTGATTTGCTTATATTAATAAAATTAGCCATTAGAAGATTACATAAATCCTAGTTCTAACCTAGCCTCATCAGACATCATCTCCATTCCCCACTGAGGTTCCCACACTATCTCAACATTCACAGAGTTGAGCCCTTCTATAGGTTTGACAGCATCGGAGACCCACCCAGGCATTTCCCCAGCAACAGGACAGCCAGGTGCAGTTAATGACATAAGAATTTTAGCGTCATTGTTTTTACTTATCTCTACCGTATATATCAACCCTAAATCGTAAATATTTACAGGGATTTCGGGGTCATATACTGTTTTACAAGCTTCGACTATTTTATTGTAAAGGGGATGTTCAGTATTTGAAGGCTTTAATATTTGCCCTTCATCTTTATATTCTGGTTCGACATTTTTAGTATTCTGTGACATTGTTGCTTAGCCTTTTTTTTATAATATATTTATAAGCTTGCAGAAATTCAAGAGGAATTAAAATATGAGTCTAAATGCCTTTTCAGTTTCTCATGTTGAAGGAAAGTCTAGAACAGGATTGTTAAAAACTTCTAGGGGCGATATTGAAACCCCGGTTTTCATGCCCGTTGGAACTGCTGCGACTGTGAAAGCAATGCTTCCGGAAGCCCTCGAAACAATTGGGGTTCAAATTCTTCTTTGTAACACCTATCACTTAATGATTAGGCCTGGAGAAAAAGTAGTCAGCAAATTGGGAGGTTTGAATAAATTTATGAATTGGTCAGGCCCAATACTTACCGATAGCGGAGGTTTCCAAGTAATGAGTCTCGCAAAGCTAAGGCAGCTAAATGAGAAAGGGGTTACCTTTCGTTCTCACATAGATGGTAAAAAGTTTTTGCTCACTCCTGAGGCTTCAATTTCGATACAGGAAACGTTAAAGAGTACTATCATTATGGCCTTCGATGAATGTACTCCATTCCCTGTAGAAAAAAAAGTAGCAGAAAAAAGTATGGAATTATCTTTGAGATGGGCTGAAAGGTCTAAATCGTCATTTACTGGGTCTAATGGCTCTATGTTGTTTGGAATTCAACAAGGGGGTATATTTAAAGATCTCCGGGAGCAGAGTGCACGCTACCTTAATGATATTGGGTTTGACGGTTATGCTATTGGGGGTCTAGCCGTTGGCGAGCCCCAGCAAAATATGTTTGAAGTCTTAGATTATTCTACAGATTTTTTTCCCAGAAATAGGCCTAGGTATTTGATGGGTGTTGGTAAACCAAGTGATATTGTCGGCGCTGTATTAAGAGGAGTAGATATGTTCGATTGTGTGATCCCCACAAGATCAGGCAGAAATGGTCAAGCTTTTGTTAAAAATGGAACGATTAATTTGAAGAATGCCCAATATCAAACGGACGAAAGTCCAATTGATGAATCCTGCGGTTGTTATTGTTGCTCTAATTATTCTAAAGGATACCTTAGCCATCTGGTTCGCTCAAACGAAATTTTAGCATCTATGCTCCTTACACATCATAATTTACACTACTACCTCAGTTTGATGAAAAAAATCCGAAAGCTCATAAAAAGAGGAGAGTTTACTGCTTATGCTGAAAAATTTGTTAAATGACTATTAGGAAAAAAACAAAAGAGTTAGATTTCTAAAGTATCAAGCTTGAATTTCTTTGTTTTGGTATCATATATAAAAGTGTAAGCGATCGGAGGATATTATGAGAGCATTCAAATCACCTATTCCTGTTTTACCCCTTAGAGATATCGTTGTTTTCCCAAACATGATAGTACGACTTTTTGTTGGACGAGAAAAATCGGTCCTTGCATTGGAAGAGGTGATGAAAACAGAGCAACAGATACTCCTAATTGCACAAAAAGATGCAGGTGATGATAACCCTGGAGAAAAAAATATTTTTAAAGTTGGGGTAATAGCCAATGTCTTACAGGTTCTAAAACTACCTGATGGGGCGGTGAAAATTTTGATAGAAGGAAAACATCGTGTAAAGGTATCAGAGTTTCTGAATGAGAAAAAATTTCTTGAAGCATTTTGCGAAGAAGTTACCGATACTAATTTTCAGGGTGACGAGGTAGAAGCTTTAAAGAGGACAGTTGCAAAAGAATTTGATAGGTACTCAAAACTAAATAAAAACATTACAGAAGAATCTTTGGAAGCTATAAGGAAGGCTTCAGACCCCGTTATGCTGTCAGATTCAGTTGCGGGACACCTTAATTTGACTGTTGAGAAAAAGCAGGAACTGCTTGAGGTCTCTGATGTTAAGAAGAGGCTCGATCAAATACTTGCAATTATTCAAGGTGAGTTAAGTGTCTTACGAGTAGAAAAAAAGATTAAAACAAGAGTTAAAAACCAGATGGAGAAAACTCAGCGCGAGTATTATCTCAATGAGCAAATGAAGGCCATTCAAAAAGAGCTAGGCGATGGTTCTGAGGGGCAAGATGAGATTACAGAGATTCAAGAGAAGATTGATAAAACAAGATTAAGTAAAGAAGCAAAAGAAAAGGCTGTCGCTGAATTGAAAAAATTGAAATCAATGTCTCCGATGTCAGCAGAATCAGCAGTAGTGAGAAATTATTTGGACTGGCTTTTGACTATTCCTTGGAGAAAAAAATCTAGAATAAAATCAGATCTAAATCAGGCCCAAGAAATCTTAGATAATGACCATTTTGGTCTTAAAAAAGTCAAGGAAAGAATTATTGAATAC
>CAZOIZ010000150.1:0-2949 GCA_964580005.1 uncultured Rhodobacterales bacterium | reverse complement strand
AACCGTTTAGATAAGAAATCAATTTATTCTTTTAAAAAAAGATTAGCATGGCACTGTCATTTTATTCAAAAACTTTATGATGAGCCCAAAATTGAATTTGAAAATTTGCACCCACTCTACAATAATCTGAGAACTGAAAGTTTTAATTATTCTTTTTATAAGAGTTGGAAAGATGGTGCTACTGGTTTTCCATTTTTAGATGCATGTTTGAGATTTTTAAAGAACAAAGGTTGGTTAAATTTTAGAATGAGAGCTATGATTACTTCATTTGCATCATATCAGTTGTGGTTAGATTGGAGAATTACCTCAAAATTCTTAGCAAATAATTTCACTGATTATGAGCCAGGAATTCATTATCCTCAGATACAAATGCAGTCTGGTACAACTGGAATCAATACAATCCGAATATATAATGTAATTAAACAATCATATGATCACGATCCTGATGGAATATTTATCAAAAAATGGGTACCAGAGATTAGAATGTTACCCAATCATTTAATTCATGAACCGTGGAAAATAAATTTTTTAGAGGAAAAGGAATATAATTTTAAGTTGGGAATAAACTACTTTAGACCAATTGTTGATAATAATCAGAGAACTAAATTTGCAAAAGATATGATTTGGTCTATTAGAAAAAAGCCTGAGGCTATAAAAATTTCAAAAAAGATAGTTTTGCAGCATGCAAGTATGAAAAGGTAAACATTAAAAATTGTTTTTTAAAGATAATACCTAGGATTTTAATTATATACTATCCCATACGACTGAATCTTCTTTTTTAATTAACTTATGTTCTTCCTGATCCAGGCCCAATTTCCAGTAACTAGAAATATACATTTCATTCTTATTAATTTTTTTCTTTTTTTGAAAAAAAATTCTTAAATTTTTCATTTTATTAAATTCACATGCTACCCATATATAAGGAGTTCCTTGCAACCATTTAATTTTCTTTACACTATCTTCTAAAACTGAAGGGTTTTCTTTTGATTTAACAACCCATTCAATTTTAATATTTTTTGGTTTAATAAGTTTAATTTTATCATCTTCCGATATTATTTCTAAAACAACAATCCCAACTGAACTTTTTGGAATTCTCTCAAGATAACAAGCTATTGCGGGCAAGGCAGTCATATCACCTACAAAAAAAAACCAACTAGAATTTACGTTTATTCGCTTCTTTAAACCTGGTCCCGATATAGAGATTTCGTCACCTACTTTAGCTTTAGATGCCCATTTTGTAGCGTAACCTTGATTTCCAGAATGATTAGCAAAATCTATATCTAGCTCAAGCTTTTTTTTCCGAAAACTTCTAATTGTGTATGGTCTAGAAAGTGAGTCGTTCGAACTCTCTTTTTTAAATAAGAGTTTAACATATCCTCCATCTTCATTTTCTGGAAAATCATATAAATCTTCACTGAAAAATGTAATTCTCTTCATATTTGGAGAGAGTTGGAATACATTTTTAACTTTTATGTCTCTGATTCTTTTCATATTTATTTACATTTTGAAGATGCATACATAAAATTTAACTTTTATAAGTTAATATAAATACCAAATAAATATAATGGCAAGTATAAAAGGTTTAAGTACTGCATTCCCAAAGCATAAAGTTTTTCAAGAAGAAGTAAAAGAACTAGGAAGAAAAATTTTTGCATCCAAAACTAATTTTAAAAAAATGGAAAAAGTTTACGACAACTCTGGAGTAAAAGTTAGGTATCTCACCAAAGACTTAAAGTGGTACTTAAATGAGCATAATTGGTCTGAAAGAAATTCTTTATTTAAAAAGAATGCTATTTTGTTATTAAAAAAATCAATTTCTCAAACTTTTGAGAAGTCGAACACAAGACCTGAAGATATTGGCGGTATAGTGTTGATAAATAGTACAGGTATATCTACTCCTACTCTTGATGCTGAGATATTTAATTTATTCAATTTCAATAATCAAGTTTTAAGACTACCTTTCTTTGGTTATGGTTGTTCTGGAGGTGTTTTAGGACTAAATAGAGCAGTTGAAATTTATAAAAATATTAAAAAACCAGTTTTGGTATGTAATGTTGAACTATGTAGTTTAACCTTTAGACCTCAAATATTTAGTAAAGAAAACATTGTCAGTTCTTCATTATTTGGTGATGGATCAATTTCTTATATAGTTACAGAAGGAGGAAATTGTAAAATATTAAATTCTATGGAGCACACTTGGAAAGATTCTTTAAATCTTATGGGCTGGGGAGTAGAGGATGACGGATTGTCAGTTATTTTTGATAAAATCATTCCTGAATTTATAACTAAAAAACTTCCACAAGTTGTCAATAAATTTCCTTTAAAGGAGTTAGATGGTTACGTACTGCATTCAGGTGGTATGAAAATTATAGACGCCTACAAAAAAATTTTTAATGATGATCCAACTATTGAAGTTTCTCAAAAAATTTTATCGGATTACGGAAATGTATCCTCGGTGTCAGTTTTGCTTGTTTTAAAAGAGATGATAAAGAAAAAAAGCAATGGAATCTTTTTAATGACTGCTTTAGGTCCAGGTTTTACGGCAGGTATGACTGGCTTAAAAATTTGTTCTAATGATTGATACGTACTTAATATTTTACATTATTTTATGCAGAATCTTTGAACTTTTATTAAGTAGAAGAAACACTTCAAAACTATTAAAAGAAGGTGGTGTTGAATATTACAAAGATCATTACAAGTATATTGTTTTTTTTCATGTCATTTTTATATTTTTTTTTCTTATAAAATCAATGAATGAAACAGATGTAAATATGGAATATCTCTATGCGTTTTTAGTTCTTCAGTTAATGAGGTATAAAATAATTTATGATCTGGGTTTTTTTTGG
Source organism: uncultured Rhodobacterales bacterium (assembly GCA_964580005.1). Taxonomy (GTDB): domain Bacteria; phylum Pseudomonadota; class Alphaproteobacteria; order Rhodobacterales; family Rhodobacteraceae; genus CACIJG01. The sequence continues at coordinate 103 of CAZOIZ010000150.1, read as the reverse complement.
ACAACAAGAATTATAGTTATAGACAAACCCTTGGTTAGGACGTTCCTATTTAAATTTTTCAAACATCCAAATTATATTGTCGTATTTTTAGAGATAATATTAG
>CAZOIZ010000149.1:0-2967 GCA_964580005.1 uncultured Rhodobacterales bacterium | reverse complement strand
CCTGTGCCAAGATGGCGGCAGCATTGTTCTGCATGATCTGCTGTTTGGCAGAGTAAGCAGTGTCTGCAAAAAATTCAGGATCACTGATAGCATCTGCCCCCCAGAAAAATTGATTGCGCATATCCGTCGAGGATTCAATCGCACTTTCCAGAACTGCATAATGAGCTCTGGCCGCGGCTTTTGCTGAGCCAATGCGGGTTTGAACTTCTTCAATTTTTGATACGACGACATATGGGTCTGTCGTTCCACCAGGTCCCAAATTATTTGAAGCGCCGAAACTCACTGGTTTTTCAAGGTTGAGTGTTGGGGCAATCATTATTCTATTTTCATATTCGGTGTTAAAGATTTTTGAGGTGTCTTCATCCTGAGCGGTGGCATAGTTAGATATTACTTTAACATCTTTGACATACTTTTGATCATTGCTCGAGCTGGAATAATTCGTAGATGTCATTATTTTTTCAACAATACTGTCTGTAATTTTATAAGGCTCCTCAGCAACAATATTGTCAATTAACATATCTGCACCCGCTTGTAATCCACCGGTTTTATCATGCGTTCCAACAATAAATACAAAACGATAATTCCCATTTTCAGGAACCTCAACGCTTGCCCTACTATTAACAGTTTTTCCAGTTTCATTTAAGGCCATGATCGGAGCTGTTTTTGCACTTCCATCTGGATTTACTTCATATATGTAACCAGCAACGTGGTAATCATCGAAAACGCCTTGCGCTTTATAATCGAGCTTTAAAAAATCTCCTTTATCTGCAGCGAACACATCACTAACAGCAGCTGGGCCATGATAGATTCCAAATCCCTGAGAAAAATTAAATTCACCGGTATTTAACTTCAATTCACCGTTTTGTATTGTGATATCAGGGTTGCTTATCACTGAGCCGACTGCTGTGTTATCATTTCCTTTAACAGCATTAGAAGCTACGTTCCCATTTGCGTCTGCATATGATGGTTGTGCCATCTGTGCTTCGGTAGGCGTGGGAACTGAGTATTCAACTCTGGGAGCCGTATCAACCGTGCCATTCCCGGGATTCAAAATATCTTTAGTTTGATTTGCAAATTCACTGATGGTGAAATTTGATCCAAAGTCTACTCTGCCCATATACCTGGTCCAGTTGGTAGCAACAGTTTTATGATTTGGTGTAAAACCAGTGGAAACGGTCTCCCTTAAATTTTTTTCTCTGAGATAGTTAGTACCAGTCACCTCTGTCACGTTGGCAATCGAGTATTGGTTTTGGTTAACAGTTTCATTGGCAATCGAGTAACTTGTCACATCATTTTCACCTACGCGAGTGGTCGTAACAACTTGCCGCTTTTTGACGTCTCCCGCCACATAAGTCAGGTTATTTCCGCCAACTGCTGGGGCCCCTGAAGCATCGAAGTCATACTGGCCTGGTGCAGTGTCACCGGGCCAAGTGTCATTTACTTGTACAACAGTAACACGCTGTTGCTTTTTCACATCACCAGCCACATAAGTTAAATTATTTCCGCCAACGGCTGGAGCACCTGTTGCATCAAAGTTATATTGGCTAAGTGGAGTGCCATCAGGCCAAGTGGCATTTCCAATTATATTTTGAGTTACGGCTGCTGTTAGGGTATGCGTATGGCCATTTAGTATACCTGTAATAGTAATTTCTTGACCAGCAATGTTACCATTTCCTGCAGGAATAAGAAGAATTTCATTATTTGCAAAATTTTTCCCACCATCGATAATTTCCATATGGGTAATTGTTTCATTACCACCACCGTCAATAGCCGTTTTAATGTGAGCTCTTACTGTTCCCTCACCTGCCGTGCCAGGCTGACCCGGCTTGTAAGCTAAAGTCACATTCTCATAGGTCCGGTTTGCATCAGCTATGGCACCCATTGTAATAGCATTTCCGTCTTTATCATTTAATGTAGAAATAAAACCATTCCTAACCTCTGTTCTGTTTTGAGTACGAAACTGTTCTGTGTAACTAAGCACTTCTGCCATTGTCGTACTGAAGTCGCCATTAGCTATATTTGATGTCCCAGGGATGGTGGTGTCAGCATGGAAATTTATTCTTAGAGCAGTATTAGCATTGTCAGTTTGATGGTATTGGCCGTTTCTAGTTCCATCAATAGTGCCAATTTCAATCGACCCCACTACTGGATCTACATAACTAACGGCATTAGAATTAACGGTTATTGTTCCTGCTGCGCCATTACCTGGAACCAAAGTAAAACTATCTGAAGACTCAGCATTTTGAGTTATTTCAATATCTAAGTAGCCTCCACCAAAGCCCTTAAATTCAAGCGAGTCACGCGAGACTTTTGCTGTCGCATCAAATGGCACAGATCCATCGCCATCAACATAATATAAATCCTTTGTGTGGATGCCCTCTGAATTAGGATTGGCAGCTTGGTCAATAACTGTAAATTGGGCTCCCACAACTAATTGCGCTGCATTTAACCCGGAAGTTCTCGCTAAAATCGTTTCTTTTTGGTCATTTGTTAGGGGCTTTGTAATCTCATAAGTGATCCCAGGTGTAATTGAGTTTTCAGGCGAATTAATATGATCATAAAGGTCATCATACTCTACCTGCTTTATACCGATATCTATTGAGTTATTCTGAATGCCAGTCCCAATTTTCATGTTAGTATTTGTTTCGCTGAATACTGGCTTGCCCTTGAAATTTGCAGAGGTCATCAGTTTATGAAATTCGTCACCTAAAATTTCAGCGCCAACATCGAGAGCGGAAAGTTCATTGGCCGTTTTATTCCCATCAGAAGCCTGCACTGCTAGATCGTGTAGCTCTTTTAAGATGTAGTCGCCACTATCTAACGCATTCATTGTAGCGAGAAGGTAACCCTGGGCGGCAGTCATGGATCGTATAGCGCCGTTTTTCGCGGCGATGTCCAAGCGTAACGTATCCTCCATTGCTGAGAATTTTACTTGATCGCCTGAAGAACTTTTTGTCCTGGTCTTGG
>CAZOIZ010000148.1:0-2978 GCA_964580005.1 uncultured Rhodobacterales bacterium | reverse complement strand
GTCGTATGTTTCTAAATTTCAATCATTCAATACCGCTTTATGCAAGATTAAACGTGTTTTTGCAATAGATTTCCAAAAAAATTTTATTATGTTTTTGCACATAACAAAGGAGATCTATTTATCAAGTGTATTGAAAAAAATTTACCACAGTGTTATTTTAATGCTCGAAATATTTTTTCATAGAAAGCAGGCTTAGATCATTGAAAAATGTAAATATCTTCGATGTAAAAAAAGCGCAGAATTTTTTAAATAGCGTTACCGCCCCGTGGATTCAAGACTTAAATCTTCAAATTGATAGCATCTCAGAGTGGAAATGTAAGTTCACACTAAATTACAGTGAAAAACTGGTCAGAACAGGCGATATTATTTGCGGACAAGCTATAGTAAGCGCCGCGGATACGGCAATGATAGTAGCCGTCATAAGTGCAATTGGTAAATATCAAGAAATAACCACGGTCGATATTGCTTGTAAATACTTGCGGCCCTTATTGAAGAAAGGTGGCTCATTGGAAACGGAAATATTAAAACTTGGCCAGCGTCTCGTAGTAGGTCGTATAACCATTAAAGATATTGAGTCCAATAAACTAGCAGCGGAGATAAGTTGTACCTATGCTAGACTTTAAAAGACAATCACCACACAAAAAAAATTAAAAATTAGAGTTGCATAGTGGATTACGAAAAAAATAATATTCAAAACATTCATGCAGGTAAAAAATATTCTTTTGGTGTGTCATCTATGATAGACAAACTAAAGACCGTGGGAATGTTAAAGCCGATGAAAGCTTTAAAGACTGCTAACCCTAAAAAATGGCACTATGGAAACTCTTTTGATCCTACAAAAATAGAAAATAACTACTCATCTTTTGCAAAAATATTAATTGAATTAGATGTAAAGATTTTATGGATGACACCCGAAAATAACGAAATTGCAGATTCAATATTTACCTATGATGCATCATTCATGACACCAAAAGGTGCGATTCTATTATTACCTGGCAAATCTCTCAGAAAAGGAGAGGAAAAAATACATAAGGCCTTCTACGAAAAAAATAAAATTCCAATAATCGGAAAGTTATCAGGGTCAGCTATCGCCGAAGGTGGAGATATGTTTTGGTTGGATAAAGAGACACTTGTGATAGGAAAAGGCTTTAGAACTAATCAACAAGGAATTGAACAAATTAAACGCGTGTTGAGTGCGTTGCATGTAAGGGTTTTGGCTTTTGATCTACCCTTTTTTAAGGGTCCTAAGGCTTGTCTTCACATGATGTCGCTTATTAGCATTGTGGATAATAATAAAGCTCTTACTTATACTTCTCTGTTACCTATTGGATTGGTACAATTGTTAGAGAAAAAAGGTTTCAACCTAATTGAAGCGCCAGAGGATGAATTTATTTTAAGTGAGGGACTCAACATAAATGTGCTGGCAATTGAACCAGGTGTTTGTGTAATGATCTCAGGGTTTCCTAAAACAAAAGAGGCGTTAGAAAAAAATGGAGTAAAAGTACATACGTTTGATGGGGATTCATTATGTATAGGATGTGAGGGAGGGCCCACCTGTTTAACCAGACCAATACTACGAAAAAGTTCATAAAGATATATTCCTAAAATAGAATTTTTTATACTTTAAGAGTCTTGTTCTAATGAATAGTACCTCTTTGGCGAATTCTTCGTATCTTTGCAAATAGAAAAGACTTACAGTAAAGCAGTGAGGCTTTAGCATAATGGATGTTTATGGATTGTGCAGCAGATTGGTATGATCAAAAAAGCTGTTAGCAACATTGTTTTAATTGAATACCTTTAGATTAATTCTCAAACTAATGAATATCCCTCCCAGTATTATCAGAGATGCTCCAACTAAACTAATTATGTCGGGAATAACACCAAAAAGAGCAAGGTCCAAAATCATAACAAAAACAAGTGTCGAGTAGAAAAAAGGCGCAATAAAAGTCGTTTCTGTACCTTTCATTGCGTTTAAAAAGAAAAACTGTCCTAAGACCATAGCCCCAGCTATCGACACAAGTTCAATTAATTGGATTATATTTGGAGTTTTAAAAAAAAGTAACATTGGAAAAATACCTATAAGCGTAGCTATCAAGTTATTTATGAATAAAATCTGTAAAAAAGGCTCTCGCTCTGATAGAACTTTTATACATAAGATTTCTACGCCCATGATAAATGCTCCAGCGAGGCACAAATAAGCAAAGAGGTTGCTTTCAAAATCTAAGGATGGTCTAAGCAAAACAAGTGTACCCAGAAGCGAGATTACAACAGCTATCCATCTATTGATTTTAAAATTCTCTTTTAGGACAAAAATAGCTAATAACATCGCGAATACTGGGTTTAAAAATGTTATAGCAACAGCATCTGATGCAGGAATGTATATTACTCCACTAAACAAGATAGCAACGCCTGACCAACCGCATATAGACCTTGTTATATGCACTCGTAAATTAGGGCTTTTAAACTTAATTTTCTTAAAAAAAGCTAATACACTGATAATGATAAAGGCAAAAAAAAATCTGGCATATACAATTTGGAAAGGGTGAATGCTATCACTAGCTAAAGGATTGCCAACTTTTTTACTTAGAACACTTCCTAGACCAAATAAAAATGCTGCCGACAAAATAAACGAGATGGGATTACTTAATTGCTTGATCAACTTTTTACTATTTTTGCGGCTATATTTTTATTAAGCTCTATGCCCTGTTTCCTCTCAGAGCAAAGAATAAACCTCCAACCCACATAAAGACATGCAGATTATCGTAGAGCAATACATCCAGAAAGCTTTCTGGCTCCCCTATCCAGATAACACCTGTTGTGATACAACCAATCGTAAAACCACTAAACCGTGTAATGGGGTCTCCTATCCAAGCTAATACCTTAGTATTAAAAAGACCTCCTAAAAGTAGGCCAAGACCTGCTCCAAGTTCACCTGCGATCACTATCCACCAAACCAAAGGTGGTAGCCCATAAGAAGA
>CAZOIZ010000147.1:0-2989 GCA_964580005.1 uncultured Rhodobacterales bacterium | reverse complement strand
TTTCATCACAAATGGGACTGGTTGGAGGGCAAGAGCGTGCCGTATATAGCGCTTCCAAACATGCTGTAGAAGGCTTTACTAAATCGATGGCCATTGAATTGGGAGGTTCTAACATAAGGGTTAACACAATATGTCCGACTTTTATACTAACTGATTTGACTAAACCTACCTTTGATGACCCAAAAAAACTCTCTTGGATTAAGAGTAAAATTAAATTGGATCGAATTGGAAAAGTTGAAGATATTATGGGAGCAGTGGTTTTCTTAGCTTCAGATGCTTCTGCATTAATTACAGGCAGCTCGCTAGTAATAGATGGAGGTTGGACAGCGGAATGAAAAACTCAAAAGTAACATCTGCTGATGTAGCCGAGCTTGCTGGAGTTTCTCAATCGGCTGTAAGTAGGGTATTTACACCCGGAGCATCAGTCTCCATTAAGACTACCACAAAAGTCAAAGAAGCAGCTTTAAGACTTGGGTACCGACCCAACTCAATTGCTAGAGCTATGGTATCTGGCAAAAGTCGAATAATAGGTGTAGTTGTAGCATACTTAGAAAACCAGTTCTATCCAGAAGCGCTAGAACGTCTTTCGAATTTTCTTCAGGAGAAAGGATATCACGTTTTGATTTTTATGGCTGGTAAAGACAGGCAAAGTATGGATACTGTCATCGAAGAAATTTTGGACTACCAAGTAGATGGAATAATTGCAGCATCAGTGTCAATGTCTTCCGGTCTATCAGAAAGATGCCGAAGTGCGGGTGTGCCCATGGTTCTATTTAATAGAGCTCAAGACGATCCAAATATGTCGGCTATAACCTCCGATAACATAGAGGGTGGCAAAAAGATTGCAAAATTCTTAATTAGTTCTGGCCATAGGAAGATTAGCTACATAGCAGGATGGGAAGGTGCCTCTACTCAAAGAGACCGTGAAGCTGGTTTTATCTCTATACTCAACGATTTTGGAATATCTTTGCATAGTAGGAAAGTAGGTAATTTTGTGCTTGAAGAGTCTAAAGAAGCTACAAGATCAATGTTCTCGAAGAATCCTCCTGAGGCGGTGTTTGTAGCTAATGATCATATGGCATTTGCGGTTATGGATACCCTCAGATATGAACTTGGACTAAAAATCCCTAACGATGTGTCAGTGGTTGGTTACGACGACGTTCCTGCGGCGTCTTGGCCCTCATATTTACTTACAACCGTTCAACAGCCAGTAAATATTATGGTTAGAGAGACTGTAGAGATATTGATTGAAAAAATAGAAAATTCTGAGGCGAGGCCTCAAAAGATTAAGATTGATGGACCGCTCATTTTAAGAAATTCAGCTAAAATTCATAAAGGAAATTCATAATGAAGGGCTTTGCAGAAAAATGGAAAGATTTACCAGACTATATATTAGGAATTACAAAAGAAATTTGGGAAGATAGAGGTATAGATACATTGAATCATTATTACACCAAAGATATTCCTATGCGTTTTCCTGAAGGTATCTCTATTGGCAATCAAAATACGATTAATGGAACCTTAGCAACTTTATCAGAATTTCCAGATAGACAATTAACCGGAGAAGATGTGATTTGGAGCGGAGACGATGAAACCGGTTTTTTATCATCACACCGCTTATTAACAATGGGAACTCACCTAGGTAATGGCTATTTTGGCAAAGCAACTGGAAAGCGTTTTGTAATTAGAGCAATTGCAGATTGTTCCGCTATAAATAATCAAATAAATGATGAATGGTTAATCAGAGACACTGCTGGGATTGTTAAACAATTGGGAATGGACCCCAAAAAATTTGCTATAGATTTAATTGAAAGAGAAGGGGGTCCAGAGAACTGTATCAAACCTTTTTCTCCATCAATAGATGTAAAGGGTCCTTACAGAGGCTCTGGTAATGATAACGAGTGGGGTCAGAAGTTAAGCGCAATTCTTTCTGGAATAATGCAAAAAAATTACTCTATTATCCAAAAAGAATACGATCGAGCTATTCAAACCGAACACCCTGGAAGCACTACTGTTCATTCTTGGGCTGATACAGAATTTTTATGGATGGGGCTGCGATCGTCTTTTCCAAACGCAAAATTTAAACTAGAGCATGTTATAGGTAGGGAAGATGCCATGCTTTCGCCTAGAGCAGCAGTTCGTTGGAGTTTAAGTGGAAAACACGAGGGTTGGGGTATGTTCGACGAACCCAGTGGTGCAGACGTATACATTATGGGATTTACCCATGCGGAATTTGGTCCCTATGGATTAAGAAGGGAATTCACTCTTTTTGATCCAGTTTCAATTTGGAAACAAATATATATGCAAAAATAAATTTTATATTGTTAAAAAAAAGGAAAACTTATGTCTCAGTTAGATATCGAAAGCAGAATTATACGTTATGGTGAACTTATACCTTGTAAAACAGCCTTTATTGATGCCCATACACCTGGATCTGACCAAAAGGAAAACTTCACTATTATAGGTGCGGGTGTTTCCGAGAGCCCAGATCAACATGTTCATCTTGCCCTTCCTCATGGGTTTAATGTTGGGGCTGCCGGGCAACCACCAAAGTGTAGGAATTCACTTCATAGTCATAGAACTGCTGAGGTTTTTTTTGTATTGAAGGGAAGATGGCGCTTTTTCTGGGGTCGTTGGGGAACTGCAGGTGACGTTATTCTTCAAGAAGGAGACATTATAAACATACCAACAGGGATTTTTAGAGGTTTTGAAAATATTGGTGATGACTATGGGATGATTATGGCAATTTTAGGGGGTGATGATGCCGGAGGAGGAGTCATTTGGGCACCACAAGTTTTAGAAGACGCAAAAAATCATGGGCTTGTACTGTCCGAAAAAGGCAAACTCTTTGACACAAAAAAGGGTGAAAACTTACCGGATAATATGAAACCAATGCCTGCACTAACAGAGAAAGAGTTATCTGAATTTCCAGAACTAAAAGGGGATGATATTATTGCCAATCATGTTGCAAGATATTTAGACCTTTTAT
>CAZOIZ010000146.1:0-2990 GCA_964580005.1 uncultured Rhodobacterales bacterium | reverse complement strand
CATGAGAAGCCCTGAAGATGCTGCTATTTCATCACAAAAAGCTGGTTCTGTCACGTATAATTGATTTCCCCAAGCATCTCTAGTTCCCTGCTTTTTTTTTGTTGCGGGTAGTCCTGCAACACCAATAGCGACATTTACCTGTCCAACCCTCCATGGCCGTCCAAAGGTATCACTCATAACTATCCCTAAATTCTCCAAATTAAAGTAATTTTTAAGTTTATCTCTTAAAACTCGCACACTAAAGTCAGGGTTTTTTGGAACGGTTATTACTGTTTCCTGACCTGCTATATTAGACTCGTCAACTCCAGCATTAGCGCAGATGAATCCAAGTTTATGCTGGCAAATGAGAGTTCCTTCATTTTGTTCCTCTCTCTTAAAAGAGCGAATAATATTGTTACTCTCTTGTAATACCACTTCGACTTTTCTTGGGTCTTTATTAAGGCTTTTCCCGAGTTTTACAGCTTTTCTGGAGGGAGAAATTTCCGTTAATTTTATTATACATCCCTCTGCTTTTGAAAAAATTTTATGTGCTATACAAATAACGTCAAATTCTCTTAGACATATAGATGATTTGTTTAGAACAGAAATAAGGATATCACTAATATTATCGCCTTTATCAATGTCGGGAATATGTGGGATTATATTTAAACTTAACGTTGAATTTGACATTTTCTTCAATAGCCACCTTAATCTGTGATCATACTACGTATAGATCAAGATCTGTGATTAACCTCTTAAAAAGTTCTAAAGTTTTTTTAGCAATCAATCAATAGGTTGGTTAATTATGAACTTAGCAAGCCTTTTCTTGTCTGCAAGAGAGATCATCAGAGTATCGGTAAATATGGGTTTTTGATTTATTGAGATAAATTGTTTCTCAAGGTCTAAATCGGACCTATCTAGAATGAATGATTTACAGATGTCTTTATAAATCTGCATACAAGAAAAAGAGTTTGGCTTAAATCCTAATTGTTTAAGCATTTTAGTTACAGGTCCTTTCACAGCTTTTCCTTGTATTAGCGGACTTATTGCTATCACTTTTTTCTTGTTTTTTTTAATGATCGATTTAAACCCAGGTATTTCAATTATCGGTTTTATGCTAACTAAGGGATTTGATGGAGCAATAATTATTAGTTCTGCATTTAAGAGAGTTTTCTTTGCCTCTTTGGTAATTTTGGCTGATTTGATTCCAGTGTACTTTAGCTTTAAAATTTTTGGTGAACACCGTTTTTTGACAAAATATTCCTGAAATGATATCCAGCCCGACTTGGTTTGCACCTGTGTTCTAATTTTGTTGTCAGTCGGCAAGATTATATCAGCCGTTACCCCCAATTTTTTTGCGATCTCATTAGCGATAATCGTCGGACGATGTTTTTTTAATAGTCTAAGCTGCCTATAAATATGAAGACCAAAGTCAAGATCACCCAAAGACATCCAGGTTTCTTCGCCGAATTTATTTAACATTGAGAGTGTTTTATAATCGTCATTCTTTACCCCCCATCCTTGCTTTCGGTTCACCAATCCTGAAAGTGTATACGTTAAGGTATCTATATCTGGAGAAACTCTTAGCCCATGGAACTCATCATCATCTGCAATGTTACCAATGACTGCGAGATTTATATCTTTTATGGAATATAATCCCTCTGCTAATTTTGCACCACCTACACCTCCTGCAATGAGAACGATATTTTTTATAGATTTTTTCATTTTCTTTGACGTAAGTATTTTTATCTTAGCTCTTGAAAGTTGGTACACTTTACTCAGCTAAAGTTAAATGTAAACATTTGATAGAGTTTTTAAATACCGACTTGAAAAAAAGAATATTACGCTAATTGTAGAAAAAGGATTAATCAGCATCTACATTTAAATGACAAAAAAGTTTATATATATTTGTTGCTTTGCAATATGTTTTACCTTTTCGATCACATCACTTTCTCTTTCATCTAAAGAGAAAAGTAGAATAGAAATACTGCTTGATCAATTAGCATATTCACCAAGCCCCTCTAATGCAGGGCTTATTAGAAGGGAAATTTGGAATTTATGGTTAGAAGGGTATATCGATAGAACAAACAAAAATAAGATTGATAACGCACTAGACCTATTCAATGCTGGAAAACTAGAAAAAGCAAAGATAGCGTTCAGCGAAATAATTGACCTAGATCCAGATTATGTAGAGGGATGGAATAAAAGGGCAACAGTGAAATTTTTATTGGGGGATTTCTATGGATCGCTTAAAGATATTAAAGAAGTACTCAAAAGACAGCCTCGTCACTTTGGAGCAATATCTGGGTCTGGGCTTATTCATATTCACAATAGCGATTTTCTTGAAGCGTACAAATCATATAAGAGGCTTAATGAGATCGATCCCCATAATGAAGATGGTAAAAGGTTTTTGCCTATGCTAGAAAGCAAAATATATGGAAAAAGTTTATAAAAAATGCATCCAATAACGGCATACCTCTGCCTTTTAGCTGCAATTGCCTTTGAGGTATGTGGTACTCTTTTGTTACCTGCGTCTCAAAACTTTACAAACCTAAAAGCTACTATATCTCTGGTGTTACTCTACGGTATTTCCTTTTACTTTTTGTCGATTGTTGTGAACTTCATTCCAATCGCGATCATGTATGCCACTTGGAGTGGATTAGGAATTTTTACTTTGGCCCTAGTATCTTACTTCGCTTTCAATCAATCGCTCAACTTTTTATCCCTGATTGGATTAGCTCTAATAGTAATCGGTGTTATTCTCGTAAATGTGAATATAACGTTACCCAAATAGATCGCAAAAATTTACTTATTCATTCCGTGCGTATCGAAAAGAAACCCTGTATGAAGACAGGACGCTACCAATTTATTTTTCTCTTTAAAAATCTTACCCTCTACCGAAACGATATTTTTGCCTATTTTTAAGATGGATGCCTTTATTATTGCAGGCTCCAGCGACAATGGCCGATGGAATGTTGTGTGGAAGTCCGTTGTGTTGGGAAATCTTTTGC
>CAZOIZ010000145.1:0-3040 GCA_964580005.1 uncultured Rhodobacterales bacterium | reverse complement strand
TGATCGCTGTTGGATTCATCGCACCCCAACCCCACATGATTACCCAATCAGGCTTTTCTTTTCTAATTGTTAACCAATGTGACGACTGATTTTGCATCTCTTTACCAGCAACAGGTACCAAGAGTGTTTCAAAACCCATCTTAGGACCTAACTCTTCAAGAACTGGAATAGGCTCACGTCCATACCCAACGTCTAGATAAAGGAAGCCTATTTTCTTTCCCTTTAGACCACCTTGACTATCAATATAAGACAAAATCGATGTCATTTGTGACCAATAGGATGCAGGGTAGTTAAACGCCCAAGGAAAAGTTTCTCCTTTTGCAGCAGCCGAAAGACCGTAACCCATTGTCAAAATAGGCACTTCATCTTCTGGAGCCTTCTGAAGGATTTGTAGAGTAATACCTGTTGAATTTGGAGTATGTACTAGCGCATTCTTTCCTCGATACGATTCATAACACTCAACACCAACCTGTGCTTTATACCCTGTTTCACACTCTTCAGCTTTAACTTTTACACCACCGATCCCACCATCTCTTTCGTTTAACATCAAGAAATAGTCAACGAATCCATTAGCAACCATAGTACCGTTAGCCGCGTAAGGACCCACTCGGTAGGACATAGTCGGAACTAGAAGCTCATCAGCAAAACTTAAGCTGACTGATGAGAAAACGGTGCCTAACGCCATAACAGCACCAATTAGAAGTTTTTTCATTTTATTCTCCCCATAATGAAGCAGCTGTAAACTGCATTTTTGCGAGCCGTTTTTTTTTTCGAAAAAGGGGCTCATATCCTCTTCCGAACTTCTTAGAAGTTAATAAGGAAATGGCCATAACCTCAACTTTTGTTTCGTTATTTGCCATAACCTAGCTAGTCCATGTGGTTCTACAATTAGTATCACCACAATCGCTACTCCCAAAAATATTATCGAAAAGTTCTCCATCACAAATGCATCAAAACCAAATGCCGTCTTTCCAATTTCTTTAATTAAAACAGGTATTACCCAGACTAACGCCGCGCCCATATAGCTGCCCGTAATTGATCCTAGCCCCCCAATTATGACCATAAATAAATAGGTAAAACTGTGGCTTACATCAAAGCTCTCTACTTCTGCCGCACCTAGCCAGAAAAAAACCATCAACGCACCAGATATCCCAACATAAAATGAAGAAAAGGCGAAAGCAGACAATTTTGCAGTTAAAGGTCTCACACCGATGAGCTCTGCAGCTATATCCATATCTCTTATCATCATCCAAGAGCGACCAATTCTTCCCCTAATTACATTTGACGCCAACCACGTCAAAAGAACTAGTAAGGTCAATACAATAAAATATCTGACGGTTGGATCTGATTGAGGGCCACTCACTATTAGGCCAAACATTTCTTTATTTGTACCTTCTATCCCTCCGCTGTCGTTGTAGTTATAGAGCCAAGCTACCCTAATAAACGCCCACTCAAGAAAAAACTGGGCCGCTAATGTCGCCACAATTAAATAAAAACCTTTTATTTTAAGCGACGGCAAACCGAAAATCATTCCCACTATTGCGGTGACCAACCCTGATAATATAACGCATATGATTATATTTAGGTCTGGAAATATTGTCATGATTTTATAACAACTATAAGCTCCAACACCCATAAAAGCTCCAGTACCCAATGAAATCTGTCCAGCAAAGCCCAAAAGGATGTTCAAACCAAGTGTTGTTATGGTGAAGATTAATACCGGGATCATAATGGCGCCCATGGTAAACTCGTAAGACAATCCTGGGATACCAAATATAGGAATGAAGACATATGCTATTACCAGCAGTATCGCTATTCCTACTTTATCCTCTGCTAAAGGGAATGCAGCTAATTCTTCTTTATACTTAGACTTAAATTGGCCTGTTTCTCTGTAAAACATTCTACTAAACCCTCTCTATTAGCTTGTCACCAAAGAGCCCCTGAGGTCGGTATAGTAGGAAAACGAGTGCAATAACATACGCAAACCATCCTTCAACACCACTTCCGAGTAGAGGTCCCCAATAAATTTCAAAAATCTTCTCACCTAATCCAATAATAAGACCGCCAATTATAGCTCCTTGTATTGAAGTAAAACCACCAATGATCAAAACAGGTAAAGCTTTAAAGCCAATTATTTGAAGAGCAAAAGACACGTCAGATCGTGCACCCCAGAAGATCCCTGTAACTAATGCAACAATACCAGCAACGAACCATACTATAACCCAGATCTGATTAAGCGATATTCCTACCGAGAGGGCCGCTTGGTGATCATCAGCGACAGCTCTCAAGCCTCTACCTATCTTTGTCTTACTAAAAAATACTGCCAATATCACGATCATTATTACCGCGATAACAGCAGCTGAGACATCAATCATTTCAAAATAGACACCCCCTCCAAAAACAGGCCACTCCAATGACCCATTAGGCAGACCTAATTCACTCGTAATCATGGCACTAGGCACGCCTCCAAAAATCCACTGAGCCGCACCGATTATTATAAAGGTCAAACCAATGGTCGACATAAACAAAATATTACCATCCTGATTAACCAGCTGTCTCAAAATAAGCCTCTCTACTAGCCATGCTAGCGCATAGAACATGACCAACACCAAAATCACACTAATCCAAGCAGGAATTCCCATTTGGTAAAAACTTACCAATGACAGCGCTGCCAAAACAACAAGGATAGGTTGTGAAAAATTAAACACACCAGAAGCCTTAAAAATTAAGACAAAGCCCAGCGCAATTAGACCATACAAGGTACCACTGACAAAACCGTCCCATAATGCCTGGATAAATAAATCAGGGTATGCCCCCATTTCAACGAAGGGCGCGATAAATATTGCGTATAAAATTTCCATTAGTGAGGTACTCCCAAATATGCATCTATAACAGCTTGGTTAGATTGAACCTCCCCAGGAGTTCCATCCGCTAAGAGTTTACCATAATCTAAAACCACAACTCTATCAGCCAAATCCATAACAACAGCCATATCATGTTCAATTAGAGCTATAGTAGTTCCAAACTCTTCATTTACATC
>CAZOIZ010000144.1:0-3047 GCA_964580005.1 uncultured Rhodobacterales bacterium | reverse complement strand
GATCCCATGACATAGACCACATGCTGGTGTGAACTCCAAAGCCCTGCATTAAATTTTTACCGCGTAAGATAATAACGACATTGCACTGGCATTTGACACTTTAACACGGGTTTGATTTTTAGTAATCTCGAGTACATTTATCATGTTACACCTACATTATAAATTCACCGAAAGGCAGGTCAAAGAAAAGTTGATTTTTTACGAAATTATTTTTCAAATTATTTATGGTTCCGTTAGCTGATCAAAAATCCCATTTAGGTATGGACTAAATTTCTGCCAAGCCCGTGAACTCCCTTTGTAAACTCTTTCCCTTACTTGTAATTGAGAAGCTGTTCTTATAGCCCTTTTATTTTCTTCAGGATTGAGGCAAGCCTCCTCCCAATTTAAATCTAAATAATCGATCAGCTTCTTTGTTTCTAACTTTTGGTTAATGGTGAGGGCATCGTAGTTCAGTTCATAAATTTTAATATTCAAAAATTTAGCCCAAAAGTTCATCAAATCTTGGTATAGTCGGAAATAGTTAATTGTATCATTTAAACTATAGCTGTACCCGAGCCCACGTGCTGGAAAGTAATGCTTAAAGTTAGACCAGCAGGTAGCAGCTGGGTCACGTTTGACATGAATTATTCTGGCTTCAGGTAAAATAATAGAAATTAGTCCCAAATAAAGAAAGTTTTGAGGCATTTTATCTGTCACAAATCTTTTTCCACCAGACAATTTAATCAGATGGTCTAAGTAAAATCGGCGTACCTGAGAAAATTTTTCTGGCGATACTATTTGTTGACCCAGACCCATTAAGCCACCCAATTTACCAAATATCCTTAACTCACCTGCACCAGTAACTTCAGAATGGGCAGACACGATCTGTTCCACCAAAGTGGTACCTGACCTTGGCATTCCTAGAATAAAAATCGGTGTAACATCCCTTATATCATTTTGGGATTTGAAATTAATCTTTTGCAACTTTGGAAATGTGTTTTTGATTTTTTTAAAAAAATTAGCATCATCTTTTTTGTTATAAAATAGCAATTTTTGGCGTATTGCACCTCCGGATACGTAATTTTCGAAAGCTGTGCCGAAATCACCAAGATCCTCATTCATTTTTGCATAAGCGTATTTTAAATGGCACCTATCACGATCATCCAACTCAGACTTTTTTAGTAATCGTGAAACTTGCTCCACTTGAGGGTTGTTTGGTGTATATTTTATCAATGAACTTAAATGTCTGTGCACCTCGGCATAATTTGGCTCGAGTGAGAGTGCTTTTTTATAAGCACTTACTGCCTCATCAAACAGACCCTGATCCCCAAGTGCATTAGCCATATTTTTGTAGGCTTTCGTATGCCCCGGCATAATTGATATTGCCTTTTTGTAAGAATTTATAGCCTCGCTGTGTTTATTTTGGTCCTGAAATACATTGCCTAAATTGTTATGAGCTTCAACATAATCTGGTTTAAACTCAATTGCTTTTCTATAAGCTTTGATCGCTTCATCCAAATTATCTTTATTTTTGTAAGCCATGCCCAAATTATAAAAGGCCTCTGGGTAATTCATTTTACATGCGATTGCCTTTTTATAAGCGCCTATTGCTTCTTCCAATTTGCCTTGGTCCTTAAGTGCGTTACCCAGATTGTAGAAACCTTCTGGATAATCAGGCTGAATTAAAGTCGCTTTTTGGAAAGCAAAAACAGCTTGATCCAGCTTCTTCGTACGGGCTGCTGCGGCTCCTAGCATGTTCCAGACAATGAACGTTTCGGGGTATTTTTTTAAGATAACTTGCGCTTTTTCAACAACTATTTCCAGACTACCCTTTCTATAAAACTCGTTCAGTTGATCGAGTATGTCTTGGGGTGGGTTCCGCAAAGTAGCAATTTGTACAGACTTTTTTATATCAGACAGCCCCTGCTTAGCTTTTTTATTTTTAGGGAAAGCCTTCAATACGCTATTATAAATTTTTTCAGCTTTAAATGTCTCTCCCCTTTCAACAAGGTGACGTGCTTCCATAAGTGCTTTATTAATAGAAAGTTTTACCATAGCGCTTCATTTAAATACTCTGCTGAGCTGGATTTATTATACCAAAATATTTTTTGAAAAGTTACCTCAATACAAATTCAAAAAACTATAAGCAATATTAGCTCACTCTTAGTTCAAGATAATGTTTCTATTAAAGTATACAACTTGACATTTCCACCAGTAAAAATCATGTTGGTGTTGGGGAGAATAGCACTGAGCGTCAAGTTTAATATTTGTCGTAAAATGCTCAAATTTTTAACACTAAAATGAACTCTCGGTAAGTAAAGTTGAATTTTTGTCAAACTATTGGTGAGACAAATAACAGTTAATAACGTTGGAGGAGTCAATGCTAGATAATTCTACACTTTTTGTGTATCCCGGCGATACTGGTGCAAAACTTATGCCCAAAAGCCGATATGAAAATTACATCGGAGGTAAATGGTGTTCGCCAAAAGATGGAAAATATTTCGAAAATACATCGCCAACAACAGGAAAAGTGATTTGTGAAATACCAAGATCTAACTCAAAAGATGTTGAGTTGGCGCTTGATGCTGCGCACAAAGCTGCACCGGATTGGGGCAAAACTGGTCCTGCTATAAGAGCTAATATATTGTTAAAAATAGCTGATCGTATTGAAGAAAATACGGAAATGCTTGCTTTAGCAGAGACGTTAGACAATGGGAAGCCAATTCGCGAGGGTCATGCCGCAGATATTCCTTTAACAGTGGACCATTTTCGCTATTTTGCTGGTGCTATCCGATCCCAAGAAGGTACCATCGGAAACATTGATGGGATGCAATCTGGCGGAGGGAACTCAGCGTTAGGAATGATGGCATACCATTATCCTGAACCACTGGGCGTAGTAGGTCAGATCATTCCTTGGAATTTTCCAATTTTGATGGCTGCTTGGAAACTTGCCCCAGCTCTGGCCGCTGGGAACGCAGTGGTGTTGAAGCCAGCAGAACAAACACCATTTTCGATTTGTGTGTTAATGGAATTAATCGAAGACCTGATACCTCCTGGAGTGGTGAATA
>CAZOIZ010000143.1:0-3056 GCA_964580005.1 uncultured Rhodobacterales bacterium | reverse complement strand
TGAATTATTTTTATTGGAATAAACGTCAATATTAAGCATAAGCATATAGCACCGAAATTAAACCAAAGTCCGAGCTCTAAAATAAAAAGAAAAAACACTAGTAAATTCCAGAGCGCAGAAAAACCTTTAAAATAATAATCTGTTGTTTTCATATTCTTATCTGAAAACGTGTAACAGCTAGCTAACAAAATAGAAATGCAAGTTAGATGAACGAGATTATATGGAACCATCGAAAACCAATAAATCATTAATACCGGAAGTATTGAATAATTAAACATATCGATAATGTTATCCAAAGTACTTCCGTCTACTTCGGGAAGAGCTTCTTCTACATTTACATATCTAGCTAGGGTGCCATCAACACCGTCAATAATCAAAGCTAACCCCATAAATAAAAATGCTAAAGTTTGTTCACCATTTAGTATCGCTATTAAGCCTAGAAAACCGAAAATAAGTCCCGACGCAGTGAAAGTGTGAGCTGCCCACGCAAAAGCTCTATTGACCTTTCTTGATTTAAAAACAATGTCCTTTAATCTCATTTCTTAAAAATAAATAAAAGAGAATATATGTCAAATAATTAGAAACTTATGATCTTTCCATTATTTCCGAAACTTGAAACCCATCATCCCTTAAGGCCTTAATTATCGAGGCAATATGTTCTACGCTCAACGCTTCAATGATAGCATCAATTTTTGCATTTTTAACTGGAACGTCATTAAACATCCTTTGATGATAGATTTCTATGATATTACCTCCGTACTTGGCAATTAAATTTGAAATTCTAGCTAACATTCCAGGCTCATCAATTATATCAATCCTTACTTTGGTCATCCTTCCGTCCATTAAGAGCTTTCTGTTAAGTATGCTCGCAAATAGTCTAGCATCGATATTGCCTCCACAAATAACTGTTCCTACTTTTTTGCCAGAAAATTTGTCTTTATTTTTCATTATTGCCGCAACTCCTGCAGCGCCTGCTCCTTCAGCAACAATCCTTTCGTTTTCAAATAGAGAGCTAATTGCTTTTTCGAGCTCAAATTCGTTAACGAGAAAAATATCATCAGCATGCTTTTTTATTATCTCTGAAGTAATATTTCCAGGCTTCTTCACGGCAATCCCATCAGCTAATGTATCTCCAGAAGTCGCAAGTTCTTTTTTGTGAAGGACATTATACATAGAGGGGAATTTTTCAGTTTGCACGCCAAATATTTTTATATTGGGGTTAAGGCTTTTGGCAACTATCGATATACCCGATATTAATCCACCCCCTCCGATTGGAATGACAAGAATGTCCAAATTTTTAGTACTTTCCATAAGCTCCAACCCTAGTGTGCCTTGTCCAATTACGACATTAGGATCATCGTATGGGTGTATAAGAGTTAGCTTTTTATCATCAATTAATTCAGATACGTAAGTTTGAGACTCGTTTAAAGTTCGGCCCTTTAGTATTACTTCTGCTCCTAAACTTTTTGTCTTCATTACTTTTGATAAAGGTGCTTGCTCTGGCATCACGATTGTTGCTTTAACACCTTCTTTTTGTGCCCACCAAGCCACAGCTTGAGCATGGTTGCCAGCCGACATAGCAATTACACCCTTTTGTTTTTGTTCCTCCTTCAAACGTTTTATAGAAACGTATGCCCCCCTGACTTTAAATGAAGAAGTGTATTGCAGGTTTTCCAGTTTGATAAAAACATTTCCATTTACTGCATTACTAAGATACTGAGATTGAATAGTGGGCGTTTTAACAATATTGCCGCTAAGCTCGTCGCTTGCCTCTCTAATTGAGTCGATATGAATTGTCATCTCTATGCTTCAAAGCTTAAAACTTCTTTATTTACTATTTTACAGACAAAATAAAGAGAAATAATAATGAAGCACTAAATATTTGTAAGCCAAACGATTTTAATTCGTACAAATTTTGTTTACAAAAGCTAGTTTTTTTTATCAAATTATATATACTTGAAATGGGGCTAGAAGTAAATTTGAATATAAAGATAGTAGGAAAAAATATTGAGCTTGGACAATCTTTCCAAGCCTACAGCACTGATAAAATCGGTGATGTTTTACAAAAATATGGTTATGATGCTGTTAGCATTCAAATCACCCTAGAAAAAAAATTTGGAAATTTCAAAGCCAAATTAAAAGTATATCTTAAAAACAAAATTGAATTAGACGCTACTGGTAGGGGTAAGAATGCCAATACCAGTTACGATGATGCACTTGACCATGTAGAAAAAAAACTAAGGCGTTATCATCGACGTATGAAAAACCATAGAAATTTTGAAAGCAAGAATGTTACATCTACTAATGAACCATTGAGAATTTATCAGAGTGTTGGCAATTTGGGTGAAGATGAGTTAGATATAAATTACGGGGATAGCATGCCTGTGGTTGCAGAGTTATCATATAAGATAGAAGAATTGACGGTTGAACAAGCTGTTATTCGTCTAGAGCTAGAAAATGAAAGCTGTATATTTTTTAGAAATGCTTCGCATTCAGGATTAAACTTAGTTTATTACAGAAAGGACGGTAATATTGGCTGGATTGATCCTAGAGGAAGTAGAGAAAAAACCTTAACCAAGCCCTCCAACTCTTTAGAAAACTGTTGAATTTGAAATTATTATGAATGAAGAAGACGTTATATCTCTTTTTTATGCAAAAAGTCATTTTGAGACTTATGAAATTTTAATTCCATTAGCACGAAAGGGTAATAAATTTGCTAGCTATTTCCTTGGTAATATGCTCGTTGCACCTATTGATCAGACTGTTGAGCAAAATATTCTCCTAGGAATTGACTTCTTAAAATCATCAGCAAAAGCTGGTTATCCCCCTGCATTCGAATTTCTAGGAAATCTATATGCTTACAATGAACAGGTTCATAATGACTTGTTCGTTGCCCACACTTTTTTCTATCTTGCAGCCACACTAGAGAACAAAATTGACATAGGATACCATTTAATAGTTGAAGATGAATTCAAAATCTCAAAATCAGATGTTAATAAATCCATAGAAAACGCCAAATCTTGTATAGAGGTTGGGCTAGAAAATTGTAAACTACT
>CAZOIZ010000142.1:0-3066 GCA_964580005.1 uncultured Rhodobacterales bacterium | reverse complement strand
TGCTACCTTATCAAGGGCTTCTTCACTCAGCTCTTGGAAGTGAAATTGTAGACTTCATGCAGGGTAAGGAGGATGCGGCCACTGCTCTTGCTGACGTTGAGGCTGCCTATACTGCAGCAGCAAAAGAGAAGGGGTTCCTTAACTAAAAAGGATCTTATTTTGTATCAGGGAAAGCTAGTCTTTTCCCTGATACTCTTTTTGTGCAAGAGCTATTTTATGAAACACAAAACTTTTTTTTGGTTTTTTCTGCCAACTGCATCCGCAATGATACTATTTATTGCTTTGCCGATTTTCTCTATTGTAGTTCAGTCATTATTTACCCCTCATGATGCCGTAATTATCGTCACTGAAAACTGTGATCCGTTCGGCTGCAAGCAAGAGACAACAATTGATCAAGAAGCTACAAGAGATCTTAGGAAATCTGAGCCATTAGGGAAGTTTGTTGGTTTAGAAATATATAAAGACAGAGGTCATCTAGCAGTAAACGAAATTAGAGAGATATGGGCGGAGTCAGAGAATTTTTCAGACTTTAGAAATAATATTGGGAATTTACCTTTTTACAGAGCAATGGCTTTTACGCTAACATTTACTTTTACAGTCACACCATTAATGCTCATTTTTGGTTTCATTATTGCTCTAGCTGTGAATTCTCTTCATCAAAATTTAAAAGGATTGACTATCTTTTTTTCTCTGCTTCCTATGATTGTTTCACCGTTGATAGGATCTCTTGTCTTATTTTGGATGATAGATAGTAGAGGAATTATAGGAGAGGCCTTGCAATATGTGTTTGAAGACCCTGATTTATCTCTTAAAGCATCTACTGGCTTAACTTGGGTGATGCTAATTGTTTATGGTGTTTGGCACGCAGCTCCTTTTTCATTCGTTGTCTTTTATGCGGGATTACAAACATTACCAATGGACACTATAGAAAGCGCCAGAATTGATGGAGCCTCAAGATTACAACAAATTTGGTATGTTGTCATACCCCATCTAATGCCGCTCATTACATTTGTTGCTTTGATGCAATTAATGGATAATTTTAGAGTTTTCGAACCCATTGTTGGGTTTAGTGCTGAAGCCCACGCACAATCTCTTTCTTGGTTTATTTTCAATGACTTAGGAGGAGAAACTAGACTTCTTTCTTCCGCTGCAACATCATCAGTCCTAACAATTATCGGTGTTTCTATTCTTTTATTTCCTGTTCTATTGAGAACTTGGCGCGATTTCAATGAAAAGAGTTCAAAATGATAAATCGTTCTCTAAAACTTCCTGTATCTCTCAAAGTTTCAATATCAATATTTATAGTTTTATGGCTAATCATAGCTGCTTTCCCGTTCATTTGGACACTTTGGGGATCCTTTAAAATAGAAGCTGACTTTTTTTCAAAAGCCGATTGGATGAACGCTTTATTTGCACCACGTACTATTGCCGAGAAAGGTGGGGCCTTCACCAGTGATGGCTATTATGGGGCTTGGGTACAAGAAAACTTTTGGCAAGCTGTCATAAATACAACTCTAGTATGCTTTTTTGTAGTAGGAACGTCTTTAACAATCGGGACTCTGGGCGGGTATGCGCTTTCAAGATCATCTTACAAGTATACCTTTTGGCTATTGATCACTGCTCTAATTTTTAGAGCTATGCCTCCGATAACGTTAGTAGCTGGTTATTTGCTGCCATTTTATGAGTGGAATTTGTGGGGACATTTAGCAACTACAGTGATTGTTTTGGTTGCCATCAATCAACCTTTTACATTGTGGATGTTGCATAGTTTTTTTCAAAAAATTCCCAAAGAATTAGATGAAAGCGCAAAGGTTGACGGATGCACGCAGTTTCAGGCTTTTAGACATGTTATTATACCTGTTATGTGGCCTGGTGTAATTACAACGGGACTGTTTAGCTTTTTATTAGCTTACAATGATTTTGCTATAACATCTATGCTCCTATCACAAAACAACCAAACCATGGTACCTAAGATAGCTAGTTTTATGGGAACAACACAAACTGAGGGAAATGTAATGTTTGCTGTAGCAGCAGTGGTTTCAACTACAGCGCCCTTATTTATTATGGTGATGTTTTTTCAAAGGCAGATTGTAAGTGGACTGACGGCTGGAGCAGTTAAGGGATAAATTTTGAGAAGAGCTTATTAAAGAAAATTTTTTTATTAATTTAAAAGGTAGAGGTTTAAAAAATGGCGGTTAGAAAAATTAAAAACAGTAAATCAGAGGGTGAAAAGCTTGAAGAGGATATTAACGTAAGGACTGTGGTCGAAAAAACGTTGAAAGAAGTTGAAGTGAAAGGAGATAAAGCTGTTCGTGAGCTTTCAAAAAAGTTTGATAACTTTGACCGATCAAACTTTTTGCTAACAGAATCTGAAATTGGCGCTGCAATGCAAAAAGTTTCTACGCGTGATATGGAAGATATCAAATTTGCTCAAAATCAGATTAGAAGGTTTGCGGAAGAGCAGATGAATAGTATGAGTGATGTAGAGGTCGAAACTTTGCCAGGAGTAATTTTAGGTCATAAAAATATCCCAGTGCAATCAGTAGGGTGTTATGTTCCTGGGGGCAAGTTTCCAATGGTTGCATCTGCACACATGTCAGTTTTAACCGCTTCAGTTGCAGGTGTCCCGCGTATTATCTCTTCCGCGCCGCCTGTAAATGGAGAACCTCATCCGGCAATCGTTGCAGCAATGAAAATGGGAGGAGCAAACGAAATTTATGTGCTAGGTGGTATTCAAGCTGTCGCAGCAATGGCTATCGGCACTGAATCGATTAAGTCAGTCGATATGCTGGTTGGACCTGGCAATGCATTTGTTGCTGAAGCAAAACGACAGTTATTTGGTCGAGTGGGAATTGATCTTTTTGCTGGACCCACTGAAACAATGGTGATAGCGGACGAGACTGTTGATCCTGAAATGTGTGCTACCGATCTACTCGGTCAGGCAGAACATGGCTATAATTCCCCGGCTTGCTTGATAACTAACTCAGAGAGCTTAGCAAACGATACAATTAAAGAAATTGAAAGACTTTTAAAAATTTTACCAACGTCTGAGACTGCCAGTGCCAG
>CAZOIZ010000141.1:0-3074 GCA_964580005.1 uncultured Rhodobacterales bacterium | reverse complement strand
TATTGTGATAACAACAATTATGTTCAATTTTATAGCAGCAGCACTGATGGTGTATCTATTGGTTAACGTAATAATAGAACCTGGACAGATGTCTCCCGAGACAAGAGACTTTGCATCTGGTGTGGGGTTAGTACAAATACATATATTGGCAAAATATCTGGGATTAGAAATGGCAATGTCCCCCTTAAATCTCTCTTTTATAGTCGCTTTAACTGTCTCGGTTGGTTTTTGGTTTTTAGTGTGGAGAACAAAGTTTGGTTATGAAGTGAGATCTCTTGGTCACTCGGAAACAGCAGCCATATACGCTGGTATTAAAGTATCATCTACAATTATAATTGTTATGGCTATTTCTGGAGGTCTTGCTGGTCTGGTTGCAATTAATGAACTTTTAGGAGTTCACAATAAACTGCTTTTGGGTTTTACGGCGGGATATGGCTTTACTGGTATAGCAGTTGCCTTGATGGGAAGAAATCATCCTTTTGGTATATTTCTGGCTAGTCTTTTATTTGGAGCTTTATACCAAGGTGGAACGGAATTAGACTTCGAGTTTTCATCGATAACCAGGGAAATGGTCTTGCTCATTCAAGGTTTAATAATACTTTTTTCTGGAGCGCTAGCTTATATGTTAAACCCTTTGGTGGAGAGAATTTACCTCAAATATTATGGGAATTATAATAATGCTTGAAAGTTTTCAAATTATAATTTCCTTACTTGACTCAACTATTAGGATCGCAACACCACTAATATTTTGTGCGATGGCCGGTATTTTTTCTGAGAGAAGCGGTATCATAGATATTGGATTAGAGGGTAAGATGCTGCTATCTGCTTTTGTAGCTGCAACAGCGACATTCTTGACAGGGTCTCCAATTTTTGGATTATTTGCTGCTATTTTAGCGTCATGTAGTGCGTCTTTAATCCATGGGTTCGCCTGTATTACAAATAAGGGTGACCAAGTTATAAGTGGTTTGGCTATAAATATTTTGGCATCAGGCTTGACAATAACTTTAGGGATAGCTCTATTTTCTAGAGGTGGTCAAACGCCGCCTTTAGCATCAGAACAACGATTTATGCCTATTGATTTTCCTTTTCTGGATCAGTTGAATTTTGTTCCAGTCTTTGGAGAATTATTTGTTGAAGTAATTTCAGGCCATAATATTCTAGTTTATCTTTCAGTTTTAGCTGTTTTTTTCACTTACTATGTAATTTTTAAAACTAGGTTTGGTCTTCGACTAAGGGCTGTAGGGGAGAAACCTGAAGCAGTTGATACTGCTGGAATTTCGGTAATAAAAATGCGATATCAATCTATTTTAATCGCTGGAATGTTATGCGGACTTGCAGGAGCTTATTTATCGATTGCTCATGGTGCGGGATTTGGAAGAGAGATGTCTGCTGGTAAAGGTTATATCGCTTTAGCAGCAATGATATTTGGTAAATGGAACCCAATTCCAACTCTATTTGCGTGCCTTTTATTCGGATTTTTAGAGGCATTAGGGGTAAGGCTGGAGGGGGTCGAGTTAATATGGATTGGAGAAGTGCCAGTGCAAGTAATGCAGGCATTACCCTATGTTCTCACTGTAGTTTTGCTAGCAGGCTTTATCGGAAAAGCAAGGGCACCAGGAGCCATTGGCGTCCCCTACAGCAAAGAAGGTTAATTTAAATTAAGCTTCATTATTATTGCATCTTCTCGACTACCTGAACTATTTCTGTAATAGTTTTTTCGAATGCCGCATTCTATAAAATTAAACGAGGAATACATATTTTTTGCTGGGATGTTATTAATTCCTACTTCAAGAGTTATAAAGTCAGCTCCATAATATTTGGAAAAGTTTATGATATTCTTTAAGAACTTTTTCCCTAATCCCCTTCCTCTGAGACTTTTTGCAACGCCAATAAAGTATATCTCTACCTCGCGATCAGTGAGACTTAGTATAGCTATACAATTTTTTTCCTTTTCAATCTTGATATTTCTAGACCTCTGAAATCGTTTAAAATCTTCCAAAGAGAACTGAATTGACCCAGGGTCTACACTCTTCTTATAGAGATTAAAATATTCCTCAACAGACATCTAATGGTTTATCGAGTATTTTCGGTCCTTTATATTTAGAGAATAAAGACTGACCCGGTGATATGTATAAAGGCTTTGGCAAAAATTTTCTGGAACTTACTACTTTTCTTGAGAAATTAAGTAAATCTCGAACAGACACCTCATTCCGTTCGATAAATTTTTTTACCTTTATACTTGTTGCTATTTCTTCTGCTTTATATCCAACAACCACTAAATCAGAGTGATCATCGGAGGTTTTAATATCCTCTATTTCTGAAGAGGACATAAAAATAAGCTCTTCATTTTTTAATATGCTCCAGTATATTTTATTCCCTCTATATTTGAGGGAAATTAAAGCGGACTTATATATTTTTGATAGCGCTTGAAACTTATTTATACCTATAAGTTCAACAGGTAAAGAACAGCAAATACCCTTCATAGCGGATATTGATGCCCTAATCCCGTTGAAATTTCCGGGTCCAGTACAGACCACAATTCTATTAATTTCATGTATTTCTGTCTTATTTTTTTTTAGAAAGTCTGAGAGAAAAAAAAAATCTTATCAAAATTTGGTTGGTCTGTATTTTTGTAATCAGAAAATACGCCGTTAATATCGAGCCCCAATTTTATATCTGAGGTGGTAAGGTCAATTGCCAGTGTATTCATAACCCTGTTTATCAAGCTACAGGTCTAACTTCATTTACTTCAGGAATGTAGTGTTTAAGTAGATTTTCAATGCCCATTTTTAATGTCATAGTTGATGAAGGACATCCAGCGCAAGCCCCTTGCATATGCAAGTAGACTACTCCTTCCTCGAAACTCTGAAATGTTATATCTCCACCATCTTGAGCAACTGCCGGTCTAACCCTAGTATCTAAAAGGTCCATTATTTTTTTCACTATTTCACTGTCAGGTCCTTCATGAATATCGTGCGAGGAGTCTCCAGACTCTTCATTTAATATTTCCTCACCAGATTGTAAAAAGTCCATAATCGTTCCCAGTAAAGCTGGCTTTATATGTTCCCATAAGA
>CAZOIZ010000140.1:0-3088 GCA_964580005.1 uncultured Rhodobacterales bacterium | reverse complement strand
CAATTTACAGCTACAAATGGAAATTCTGATCTTGTGCTATTATTGTGAATATAATTTGAGATAACTTCTTTTCCGGTACCTGTTGGTCCGTTAATGAAAACAGTAACATTTGTAGCTGCAACTTTTTTTGCCAAAGCTAGAAGTTCCCGGCTTCTGATATCATTAGCCATTACAAGCTCTTTTGTTGCAAGCATTTGAGCTGCTACCTCAAGGATCCACTCATGTGATCCTTCATCATCGGGGATACTTATCTTTATTAGTTTTCCACCAAAATTTACTTCAGTTTTATAAGTTTTAGACTTTTCCTCTATGATCATAATTTGATCAGCTTTTGTATTTTTTGAAAATTCTATAACTGCTTGTTGTCCGCCCATCTGACTTTCTTTTGCGGCACTAAGAACCAAACTATTAATTTGAACTGAGTTATACAAAGGTAACTCAACTGCGTTCATTTCTTTAATATTTAGTAATTTTGTAAACTTATGTGCAAGATCAAAATTTTCTTTTATGATACCTACATTTTTCATTCTAAAGGCCTCCCCGCCTAAACTTTTAATTATTTACGAATTTGCATTCGAAAATTAACTTTCAAATGTAAAGGCAAATGCTATTCCAAAAATTAAAACTGATATAAAAAACTATTTAACTTATTGAAAATATTATATTTATTATTTTTTATTTGCATTTACAGTCAATATTCTGACATTATGTTGTTGACTTTCAGTTGTTGACAAATTTATGACAAAAGAAATTTCTAAAAAAGAAACTGTACCTAGTTCTATTACAAAACTAATTTCTGGAATATCTGCTCCAGCTAATGAATTGAGACGGTTAATGGCTGTTGTTGCACCTACTGGAAGTTCAGCACTTATTTTGGGTCCAACAGGTTCAGGAAAAGAACTTGTTGCAAAAGGTATCCACGCAGCCTCAGGAAGAAAAGGACCATTAATCTCAGTTAATTGTGCCGCTATACCAACTGAATTATTAGAAAGTGAATTATTTGGGCATGAAAAAGGCGCATTTACCGGAGCAGACAAAGTAAGAGCTGGAAGATTTGAGCAATCAAGTGGAGGTACATTATTCCTAGATGAAATTGGTGATATGCCTCTGTCTTTGCAAAGTAAGTTGCTCCGTGCATTAGAGAATAAAACTATCCAAAGAGTAGGCGGTGACAAAGAGATAAAAATAGACCTTCGTTTAATATGTGCTACGCATCAAAATATCGAAAAATACATTGATGAAGGTAAATTTAGAGCTGATTTATATTTCAGAATTAATGTCTTTCCAATAATTGTGCCCAGCTTGGCGGAACGAATTGTAGATTTACAAGTTATAGTAGAGTTTATGTTAAATGAGTTAAAAGGTGATGGTGAAAGTATCCCAAAATTTGATCAAAGTGCATTTCAAGAATTAGGCCGTTACAACTGGCCTGGGAATATTAGAGAGCTTAGGAATGTTGTTGAGAGGGCAGCAGTTCTCTTTGGAGATCAAGAAATAAGTGGCAAAAATGTCCAAGAAAATTTATTGAGACTTAAAGTGCCTGATCCACAGGTTGAAAAAGATGAAATTTGGGAGGCTACATCACAGCTCTCTTTTGAAAATAACGAAGAAGAGCAAAATGAAACAAATCCACCATTGCCGCATCCAAGTCATTACATGGATTGGTTCTTATATTTTGATAATATTGATATAAGAAGACACTTAATTGAAGTAGAGGAAGTGTTAATCAAAGCTGCCATCGAAAAAAACAATGGTCATATTACTAAAGCATCAGAGTGTCTAAGACTAAATAGAACAACCCTAATAGAAAAAATGAAAAAATTATCTATTAATTGATGCTTTACGCAACGTTATAGTTCATTTTTGCCTTATTTGATTTGCTTGTATCAGAAGATAACTTATTTTGACGTGCTATAATTTGATCTTTAAGACCATCAATTTCATCTCTGGCATCAGAAATTAAATTGTATAGGCTTTCCTTATCTTCTTCTGAGCAACTTTCAGTCATTTCAACAACTGCTTTGCAAAGCTCTTCATTATAAAGAATAACTTCAGCGTATTGCTCATCTGCAACAGCCTTAGAAATTTTTTCCATTAATTGATCAAGAATTACATTATAATCATTTTTCATTTTTTCACCTCATCTCCTATTTGGTTCCATGCGTCTGCTATTTCTTCAATAATAGGGATTGCATTTTTAACACCTTCTGGTTTTGCATTTTTTAAATCTGAAATTAATTGTTGCCTAGAATATTCATAAATTCTGAATAAGTTATTAGAAATGTCACCACCTTTTTCAAAGTCTAAACTTGATTGTAGTGAATAAATTATAGTTAATGACCTTGCAAAACTTGATGATCGCGACTCTGAGGAGCTTATATCAATAAAAGATTGCTCAAAAAGTTTCATTGACTTAATCAACTCAGTAAATAAAGTTTGTACAATTTCATGAGGATTAGTTACTTCAGCTAAACCTATATTTTCTGCTTGTTTATAAGCTTCAGAAGCTGCATTGTAGGCCATAATTTCAATTACCCCTTAATAAACTTGATATTTTTTTATATTTGAGTTAATTAGAAAAAATGGAAAATGTTGTATCCAATAATATTTCTAACTCAAATATTAGCCGAAATGTTAATATTAAGAATAATTTATCTCAAACTAACACCCAACTTCTAGGTTCAGGTGCAAATTTAATGCCAACTGAAAGACAAACTTCAATAGGTGTCTTTAGTCCTGGCGCAGTTACTAAATCAAATATGGAAATTAAAAGGTTTTCTATGCCAAGAATACTTCATCCTGAAGGCGCACCATCTACAGTTACCTCAGAGACTTTTCTATCTGCTAAATCGCTTTCCTCTCCTATGTACACACATAATATTGCACATACAAAATATGCGAGAGTGTCAGATTGGTTAAATGAGGAACCAAGGTTTACAAAAAAAATTAATATTATTGCTTAGTTAGGCCAAAAAGTTAGCGGTCTTGTCGATTTTAAACAACAAGACCGCCATCGGAGATTGTTCCTAGCTATTTTTCGCTGACCTCTAGGAACTGATTAGTAATGTGCAATAGCCATGCCAATTTT
>CAZOIZ010000139.1:0-3132 GCA_964580005.1 uncultured Rhodobacterales bacterium | reverse complement strand
AATGGGAATGTATACACTGGCGAGTTTAAAGATGGATTGCAGAATGGTCAGGGAACCTTTACATTTGCAAATGGCGATAAATACGAAGGTGGATTTAAAAATGGTTATTATCATGGAAAAGGTTCTTCAACTTTCTCGGACGGAGAGAGCTACACAGGAGATTTCATTGATGACCTTCCTCATGGTGAGGGTACATTAACGTTTTCTGATGGTTCAATGTATATCGGACAATTTGTTGACGGTTTAAGAACTGGAGAGGGAACAATGATTTATGCAAACGGAGATAAATACACTGGTAGTTTTAACAAAAACTTGCTTGATGGTTATGGGACTCTAACCTTGAAAGATGGATCAATAAAAAAAGGACAATTTAAAGAGAATAAATTTATAGGTATCTCAAACGAATAGATACCTAAATTTATAAAGCGGTTTGCAATAATCTATCTCTTAAAATCTTAAAAATCAAAATTTGTATCATCTTTAAAAATCACTATTTATTTTTTTAATTTCTTCTATAAAAGAAAAATCATCGAGTCTCATTAATATTGATGATTGACCATTCATTGCTGACACTGGAGTGCGGTGTAAAATGCCATTATTCCCTCCACGAAAGATTGCAATATCCCATTTATTTAAATATCTTATTGCTGACTTATTTTTAATTATATTTTCATTTGGTTCTCCTTGCTCAAAAGCATGCCTATCTGCAGCTTCGTTAGGTAGCATTTCTGTTCCCTGTCCCTTATAAGTTGTTAGACATCTGAATGGAACCATGTCTACATGAAAACGTTTACAACCTCTTTCAGATCCAAGCCAAAAACTAATTTTATCCTTTTCTTGGAATAAACAGAACATTTTACAAATTTCACTCATGTCCTTTATCCAATTTTCATAAAATAAATTGTTTCTTATTTCTGAAGGAATCCTTTTTTCTATAAGCTTGTTTATGTCAAGAAAACTATTCTCAAGTGAAACATGTCCTGCAGTTGAAAAAGGTGTTATGTTTAGCTCATCAAAAAATAACTTTGCATCTGTAGGAACTTGACGATTTAAGATTGCTATTTGGTAGTTACTGAATTTGAAATCTATGAAAGATTTCATATTTTCACAATTTAAAATCATTAATCAGAGGATAACTTCTGATAAAAAGATTGAACTATTTAGAGTGTAAAGAATAGTGGCGATAATAAAATTGGATTTAATTTTTTTTTGGGTTGAACTACATTCTTGCTCAGTACAACATTCATCATCTTGGCACTTTATTTTTTTATTATAGATTTCAAAAGAAATAATTAATAAAAAAATAAGCGTAGTAATTGCAAATAGATATGGTTCAGCAACTTCTAATAATTCAGAGTTTAGGAAGACTGAATCCAAAAACAGTGCATTTGAAGATAATGAAGCAAATGATAATATTAAAGGCAAACCACAGCATAACAGATGTGTTAGGCCTATCCATAATAATGTGTATGAGGAGTAATACTTAAACATATAATTAATAGAATAACTTTAACTGAAAATTAAAACTTCTACCAGGTAATTGTACTTGACCCTTCTTGGCCTCAAGATGATCACGACCAACTGTATTTAAAAGATTGGTTACACTAAACATTGCGTGGCCAGACAACTCAGAATAGATGAAATCTTTTGTAAGGTCAAAATCTAATCTTGAATGCCCCCCTGTTCTTGTATAAAAGGGACCTGTAAATTCTTTATCAAAATAATGATAGTATTTAAGATTAGTATCCCATTCCTCATTAATAAGTTGTAAACCTACGTTTACTTTTGATTGTGGAATTCGAGTTATAGCCTTGTCATTAGATGTTCTATAACCCTTCAATAGTTCTCCTACAAAGTTAGCAAGGAAATCAAAATCATCCAATTTTGTTATGCCGTACTGACCACTTAATTCTACTCCAGTGAATAATGCATTATATTGATCGTGAATAACAACATTAAAATCTTCACCTTCAACATTTTGAGTATTACCATTCCTATCTGCAGCAATAAAATCATTAATATAATTATAATAAGCTTCAATTTTTAATTTATTTAGATTTTCATCATAATTATACCCAAGTGTTACGTTGTAAGAACTTTCTTTATCTAAGTTTAGATTACCTGTCTCGACATTTTCAAGAGCATGATGAGGACCGTCTGCGAATAATTCGACGGCATTTGGTGCTCTTTGCGTAAAGTCAAAACCTAAAAATACACTATTATTTGGTATGATTTCTCTTTTTGCAGTGGAAGAAAATGCAGCAGGGAAAAAACCTTTTTCATGTTGTGTTGTTTTTAAATTTACAGATTCAATTCGACCACCAAGATCTAAATCAAACAAATCGAATTTTAATTTTTCGAGAGCAAATAAAGCAAAACTATTGGTCTTCGTTGGGGTTAAGTGACCTTCTTCTGCTCCTGTTGCACCTTGATTTTTATTCATAAAATGAAAACCTAATAATCCTTCTTCATTTTGATTAAATAGGGATCTGTGATTCAGTGATGTTTTTATTTCATATATATCATTGAAAAATGTAATATTATGATTGTTCCCATCGCCTGTTCTTTCAGCATGATTATATTCAGACACAGTGCCTTCTAAGTTAAACTTTTCAAAGATTAAATAATCTAATGCCAGTGAAGAATCAAAATTTATTGTGTTTCTTGTAGGGTTAAGCGATGTCATATTTTCTTCACCTTCAGGACCAGGATTTTGATAAACAGCCTCAAGTTTGTCCAAAGAAACTCCGATATGATTCTGACCATCATTGTATGTTATTCCAACGCCACCAGATGTCATGAACTTTGATGAATTTGCTTGCTTAGTTGAAACATTTGCTAAATCGTAAGGTCCTGCACTAACAAAACTACCAGAACCTCTAACAGTAAAATTATCCACAGATTTACTAAGTTTTAAAGCTGTTCCTAACTCTCCTCCTGAGGTCTTATATCCAAAACCTAATTGGATGTTTTCATCGGAAAGAGGCTTATCAACTGCAATTAAAGGGTTAATAATGTTTACAACTCCGGCAAACCCATTGTTTCCATAAAGTAAAGTTCCAGGCCCTTTAATAATCTCTATTTTATCAATTAATATTGGATCATAACCAACAATATGATCCTCCCCAAATT
>CAZOIZ010000138.1:0-3133 GCA_964580005.1 uncultured Rhodobacterales bacterium | reverse complement strand
AAAATTAAAGATTTTTCATGAAAATTTTTATTAATAATCATAACTACCTTGAATTAGAAATTTACAGAGTTATAAAAATAACTCTGTAAATATTATTTTTTTAGAATTTTACTCCTGCAAGAACTTTCCCAGCAGCTGAGTAATCTGCAATCACAGATTTTGTAAAATCTGCAGAATTTGCATAACTTGGAGTAGCTTTAAGTTTTTTCAATAGATCAATGAATTTTTTTGATTTCATGATTTGACCAAGTGTACTATCCCATTTTTTAGTAACATCTTTAGATAAACCGCTAGGGCCAGCAAGACCAAAGAAAATTGCAGGAGATAGAGGATAACCTAATTCTGCTAAAGTTTTTTTATCAGGAGCTGAAGGATTTCTCTCGGGAGTAGATTCAGCTATGATTTTTATAGTTCCAGCTGATAATGGAGCTGCAAAGTCTGAAATTACTGCCATATCTATTGTTTTTCCTAATAAAGCGGCTAGAGCTTTTGCTCCTCCTTTGAAAGGCACATATGTAGTTGAGGCTCCTTCTTGTTTAAAAGCAGCCAACATAGCCATATGAGGACCTCCCTTTTGACCAGCAGTTGACCATCTTAGTTTTCCAGGATTTGATTTTGCAAAAGCCATCATATCTTCAAAGGATTTCCACTTACTACCACTTCTTAAGATAACAGGCATTGGACTTGAGACAAATTGTCCTAAATAAGTTAAGTCATCCAATGGTTTATACGGCATTTTCATGAAATGTGGTCGAATAGTTATAGGACTTGTTGATATAAATCCAATAGTATAACCATCTGGCTTTGATTTTGCTACTGCTCCAATACCAATAGTACCACCACCACCAGTTTTGTTTTCAACTAATACTTTAACACCTAATATATCAGTTGCTAAGTCAGCAATAAATCTTGATGTGGTATCTCCACCACCTCCTGCTCCGTAGGGAACAATTAATTTAATTGGTTTAGATGGATAAGTATCTGCAAAACCATTTGAGATTAGTAAAAAGGTAATTGAAAACATCATCAACATACCTCTTATGATTGACTTAAAAAACATCTATTTCCTCCTTAATGAAATTATTCTTTAAATAAAATAGCTTTTTATTAACTATAAAAAATAATATTATGATTACAAATGCTAATTTATTATGAAAGCATGATAAAAAATCATAGGCTAAAATTAAATGAATTTAAAAAAATTAATAGCATTTAGAGCAGTATTAGAATCTAACTCAATTACTGGAGCAGCTGATAAAATAGGGTTAACACAATCTGGTGTCAGTCGATTAATAACTAGTTTAGAGCAAGAACTAGACTTTCCCTTGTTTAATAGAATCAAAGGAAGAATACAAGTAACAAGCCGAGGTGAGAGTTTTTTTCAGGAAATAGAACCTTTATTGTCAGGAATAGATCAAATACCAAATTTGGCAAGACAGGTAAAACAACACCAATACTCACGTTTAAGAATTATTACACTTAATTCCTTGGCTCATAGCTTGGTGCCGATGGCATTAAATAAGTTCTGTCAAAAACATCCTCATGCTAATGTGTCTATTACAATTAAAAGTAGAAGAGAACTTCTTCACTGGGAGAGAGGTGAGCACTTTGACGTAGGACTCGCTTCACTCCCTTTTGAACAAAGAGTTTTTAAGAAAAAATCTTTTATTTCATTTCCTGCTGTAGTTGCTTTATCATCTTTACATCCTTTAACTAAAAAAAAACAAATACATATCAAAGATCTTCAAAATAAAAACTTAATAAGTTTAGAACCAACTGGAATTTTCCAAACTTCTATAAAGAAAAAATTAGAAGATAATAATATTGAACCAATTTTTAAAATTCAAACTACTTCAATGTTACAATCTGCACAGATGGTAGAAAATAATATAGGAATAGCAATAATTGATCCTTTTATTGGGAACATTATTAAAAGTAAAAGGGTAATTATCAAACCTCTAAATCCCCAAATTTATTTTGACTATGCTTATATATGGCCAGAAGGTCGTGAGCTATCGGCGCTAGCTCATGAATTTATTATTGAATTAAAAAAAATAGCAAATGCTGTAACAAAAATTAATTAAGAATTAATTTATAGTTTAAGGAAATTTTTCAACTCCTCTTTAAAGATAGGCCAGCCATCATCATCTTCAAGAATTACATGATTATTACCATTTAATGGTATAAATTTAGAATTTTTAATATTGGCAGCCATAAATTTACTCTCTGAGATTGGGACTCTTGCATCATTTATATTATGAAAAATTAAAGTAGGTATATCTAATAATGGTAATAATTCTGATACGTCAATTTGATCATTAGCTGATTGAATTCTAACTGCATTTTTGGCAGATGTCGAAATTTTCATTACATTATTAAATGAATCCATTTGCTCTTTTGTACCATCTGGGATCATAGTAGATGTAAAAAATTGTCTGAATGCAGGATTTTCATTCTCCCATCCATTAAGTATCATGTTTTTTTCTAACTCTATTTTTTCATCAAAATCAGTATTTCCCCTTTTTGCTCTTCCTCTTGCAAAACCTCCAGACAATATCAAGTGAGTAACTTTTTCTGGATTATTATATGCATAAGCTATTGAAACTGCACATCCTTGTGATACTCCAAATATTGGAAATTTATCAATATTTGCTGCATCTACTACTGCTTGCATATCATCTACAAAACACTCAAAATTTATATTTTCAGGATTAAGGTCTGAAACACCATTACCCCTTTGGTCAAACCTGTAAAAAGTATGGTCTTTTGCTAAATGCCTGTACATATGTGTCCAGACTGGACTTCTCCAATCATGTTCTAAACTACTCATAAAATTTGGTGCTTTTAATATTGGTGGTCCATTTCCAATACTTGCATAAGCAATAATAGTTCCATCAGATGAACTGCAAAATCTTGTTTCTTGATTGGCCTCAGTTAATAAAAGATTTTCTTGAATATTTTTTATATCATCCTCATAGATATTAATCTTAAATACTTGAACTTTTTGAGAAATATTTTTTAAGAATTGCTCACCTATATTTTCTATATTTAAGGATTTTAAACTTTTAATGCTTTGATAAACATCATTCGTAATACAAATGTTTCCTGCATCTGCTATTGATTCTAATCTACT
>CAZOIZ010000137.1:0-3148 GCA_964580005.1 uncultured Rhodobacterales bacterium | reverse complement strand
ATGTACATCAGTCTCTTGATGAAGTTTATGATGAATATTCAATGTGGTTTGTTTCTAAAGAAAGCACACCGGAAGAAAACTTGGATAAGTCACAACTTAAAGATATACTTTCTCGTGCATTAAAGGACCTGCCCCCTAAGGAAGCAATGGTTATTCAACTATATTATGTAGAAGAACTTAATGTTTATGAAATAGCTGAAGTAATGGAAATAACTACAGGAAGAGTTTCTCAAATAAAAAAATCCGCTGTGGCTCTTCTGAGATCTTCTATAAATAAAACATACTAGGCTAAAATGACTGGCGAAATTCAAGAACTTCAAGCCATTCATATGTCTGTTCAAACCGCTGACTTAAACATGATAGGCTTTAGCTGTGAAGAAACAATAACGTTATCCTGTGGACTGATGAATATTGGTCGAGGTATTTGTTCTGTAATAATCAAACCTTCCACTAGCCTCGTGCCAAAACATAGAGGGTCACTAGACATAGAGATTAATAGGCCTTATATGAAAGCGAATATCGATCTTGGCTCGGATTCATTTCTTAAAACAAGGGAATTTTTACTAAGGACATCTGTCAGACCTCCTACTTTAGTTATCCTTTTAGACCAAAGCTTAAGAGTCAATCTTAAAGGTGATTTGCTTATCAATAAGGAAACAAATAGGAAAATTAATGATATTTCATGGATACTACCACTGAGATAATTCCTATGTATCCATCAGTCGTCTGGTAACATCTGCATCTGCTTGCATCATTTTTGCGGAACCATTAAATGCTTGTTGAGCTCTAAGTAGAAGGGTCAACTCAGCTGTAATGTCCGTGTTTGATGCTTCTAAACTACCAGCGTTAATTTTGCCAAAACCAAAGTCTTTTCCAGCGCCAATCGTTGATTGGCCTGACTCTGGGGTTGCCGTGAAAATGTTATCCCCTCTTGACTTCAATTGGGATTCATCAGCAAACCTAGCGAGACCTATTTGGGCAATAGTTACATAATTATCGATTCCGTAGGTTGCTTCTAATAGCCCTTCAGCTGTAACCTTTACTTCTGAAAGACTTTGTTCCTTGCCTTCTGCGTTAACTTCTCTAAACGGTAGAATTATTTCTTGACCATTTATATCAAGATACGCAATACCGTCAGAGTTAACAAGTTTACCGTCTTCTCTAATATTAATAGCTCCGTTTCGGGTGTATGCTAGTTCACCAAGTTTTTCTGTCGTATTGAGAATAAACATTCCCTGACCATTCATGCCAAGATCAAGAGCATTTCCTGTTAAGATTAAGGATCCTTGGGAATGATTTCTTCTTGGTGCTTCCTGTCTAACGCCATTCCCGACTCTATTAGCATTCCTTGCATCTGACATCTCGGTATATATATCAGAAAAACTTGCATTACTTCTTTTAAAACCTAAAGATGAAGCGTTTGCGATGTTGTTAGAAATAACAGCTATTTCTTGGGAAGCCGCACTTAAACCTGACCTTACTACTGACAACATTGACTTTCCTTTCAAAAAAATTAATACAAAAATCGTGCCAATAGTCGTTTCTTTAATATATATATAATTTGGGGTTTATATTGTTATTAAATTGATTTAACAATATTAGCATAAAATTGAAATTTGTATTGATGTCTGAGAAAAACTCAAAAGCTTTGGTTCCAATAAAAAAAGTTCTTCCTCCTGCTATTAAGGGAGTAAAGGATGTTACAAAACCATTTGAACTTGTAAACGGCAATCTTAAACTCCAATCGAGAGAAGATGTTAGAAACCTTTTACCAGATATTTTAGGCAAAGTATTAGCAAGAGTGTGGCTAGACCCAAGTTTTCATAGGGAATTCTCGCAAGATCCACAGAAAACACTGGAAGGCAACGGTGTTTTCCTCCCAGAGAATATGTCTATAGAGTTCCAAAAACAAAATACAGATCGACCAAGAATAGTTGTTTTCGAGCAAAAACCAGGCACAAAGTTTAAACTGCGAGTTTTTTATTTACAATTAGTCATGATGGCAGGACGTTGAATGCGGCACATTAGTTTCTTTAGCCTATTAACAATCTTTCTTTGCTCTACTACTTTTGCTCAAGTTACAGACTCAGACAGACTATTCAAAATGGCTACCGACTTTGTAAAGGAGAGGAGATACTCCGATGCAGTCTCTATTTTTGAAGAGTTGGCTAAAAACGATGAGCATGATGCCCAGTACAATTTAGCATTTTTGATAAGTACTGGCAAAGGTGTTACAAAAAATTACAGTGAGGCACTTTTTTGGGCATTTTTATCGCACCTCGGTAAAATAGAGAAGGCAAAAGACCTCACCGAGGATCTTAAAGACATAGTGCCAGAAAAAGTATTGAAGGATGTCAGAGATAAAGTCCTTAAGCACTTGTTAGAACGGTTTGATAATAGAGATAGAGCTGTACTAACGGAATTAGGTGATTTTTATTTGCTTGTTCTAGATGAACAAGATTTTGAAAATGCTTACATCTGGTATAGTGTTGCTAGTGCCTTAGGAGTTGAGAATTCGGGTGAGATAAGGGATAAAGTTGAAAAAGAACTAGAACCTGATACCATTATCAAGATGCAAAAGGCTTCTAGAAAGAGGTATACAGAGTTTACAAAAAAAGAAGCAATAAAAAGCGAGAAGAAAATAGAAAATACGGAACAGGACTATGAAAGTTAAAGTTCATTGGGTAATTGATGGTATTGCAGAGGTCGAGGCTGAAAGCCTAGAGGATGCAGAAAAAGTAGTTAATGAAAAACTGTCAGATTTTGTAAGCAGCAACCCAGATATAGAAGAAAAAATGGGTGCAAAGGCAATTCAGGGAAAGGGTTACTTACCAGGATCCGAAGAAGACGCCTAACTTATTTGTGTTGATCGCCAGGTCTTGAGCCAATCCAGTGTAGAAACGTTGCCAAATTTAGGTTTTTGGTGATTGTTATCGGAATATTTATCGTCGACAGTCGTATCTTGTTCTCCCTCCTCTGGAAGAAACAATACATTATAAATTCCTTGACCTTGGGAATTATTTCTTTCTGATGGAGTAACTAAAGTTTTTTCTGCCGAAGTAGATAAATGTTTTGCTTCCTTCAATTCCATTTTCAATATTCCTTAAATCAATAGTAGTTTTGTTAGTTGGACAGTTTTAATTTCAGG
>CAZOIZ010000136.1:0-3152 GCA_964580005.1 uncultured Rhodobacterales bacterium | reverse complement strand
ATTTTAAGATAGCTAAAATTATAAAGAAAAGTCCTCATCCAAATGCAGATAAACTTAGTTTATGCGAAGTCTTTGATGGAAATGAAAATTTACAAATTGTATGTGGAGCAAATAACGCAAGAGAAAATTTAATTACAGTGTTAGCTCCTGTTGACACAATAATTTTTCAGGGAGAAAAAAATGAATTTAAGATAAGAAAAAGTAAAATAAGAGGGGAAGAATCTAATGGAATGTTATGTTCAGAAGAAGAATTAGGATTATCAGATTCTTCAGAAGGCATAATTGAACTAGATGAAAATCATAAAATTGGAGATAAATACTCACAATATATAAATGATGAAGATATTATGATTGAAGTTGCAATAACACCTAATAGAGCAGATTGTGCCGGAGTTTATGGAATAGCAAGAGATCTTTTTGCTGCTGATTTTGGAAAATTGAAGAAAATTAAGATTCCTAAAATTGAAAGTAAGTTTAAAACTGAGATCAAGTTAG
Source organism: uncultured Rhodobacterales bacterium (assembly GCA_964580005.1). Taxonomy (GTDB): domain Bacteria; phylum Pseudomonadota; class Alphaproteobacteria; order Rhodobacterales; family Rhodobacteraceae; genus CACIJG01. The sequence continues at coordinate 2,657 of CAZOIZ010000136.1, read as the reverse complement.
TTAACAAACTTAAAGATAGTGACTGTCCAAATTTTTCAATTAGACTAATTAAAAATGTAGAAAATAAAGACTCATCAGCAAATTTAATTAAAAGATTCAAAAAAACAGGTCTCAAGGTCATATCATCTTTGGTTGATGTTACCAATTTTATTACAATAGATTTTTGTCGGCCTCTGCACGTTTTTGATTATGATAAAATTGAGGGAAATTTGATAATTAGGCATTCAAAAAAAGGTGAGAAGTTTGTTGGACTGGACGATGAAAATTATGAACTTGATGAAGGTATGGTTGTTATTTGTGATGATAGTGGTGTGATAAGTTTAGCCGGGATTCTTGGAGGTAAGAAAACAGCTTGTGATGATAAAACAAAAAATGTTTTGATAGAGTCAGCATATTTTTCTCCAGCAAGCATAATAAAAAGCGGCAGAAAATTAAACATCCAAAGTGATGCTCGATATAGATTTGAAAGAGGTATAGACCCAGATTCTGTTGATGATGGAATTGAGTATGCCTCTGAGATGATACTAAAAAACTGTGGTGGTGAGCCGGGAAGCATTGTTACAGATAGTCTAAAGATAAATGAGAATAAAACGATAGAAATTGAAAAAGCCTTTTTTGAGAGAGTTCTGGGGATTGAAATTTCTAATCAATTTATTCATGACAAACTTAATAAAATTGGTTGTAGTTTAAGTGGAAATGAAAACTTAGTGGTAACTCCTCCTACCTGGAGAAGTGATATAAAAATTAAGGAAGACCTTGTAGAAGAAATTGCACGTTTATACGGTTTAGAAAAAATTCCTAGTATTCCTTTTGACTTACACATTAATTCAAATAAAAAGAAAATGTCTGATATTCAAGTGCTAAGAAATAAAATTAAAAAATTATTAGTAAGTAGAAACATTTTTGAGATTATCACGTGGTCTTTTACAGATGAAAAAATACAGAAACTATTTGGAGAAACAGAAAAATTTTTAAAAATAACAAATCCTATAAGTTCAGAACTATCTTGTATGAGAACAAATTTATTACCTAATATTATTTCAGCTTTAAAAAAAAATATTAATAAAAACTTTGATAACTTTTCTTTTTTTGAGTTAGGACCTGTTTTTTTAGGAAAAGAACCAAACGAACAATTCGATAACATTTGTGTAGTAAGGTCTGGCAAAATGAATGAAAAAAGTTGGATTGATAATGAAAGAAATATAGATTTTTTTGATATTAAGGCGGATTTATCTTCTGTATTAAGTTGTTTAAATATGGATATTAATAACTTTGATATTTTACGACAATCTAAACCTTACTACCACCCTGGAAAAAGTGGTTCTTTGTTAATTTCAGACCAGACAGTAGGCTTTTTAGGTGAAGTGAGTCCAGTTATTCTCAATTCATTTGATATAAAGAGTAAGCTGGTAGCTTTTGAACTTAATTTAACTAAATTGCTTAAGTTTTTAAACAAAAAAGAAAAATCAAAAAACCCATTAACTGTATCACAGTATCAAGCGTCAAAAAGGGATTTTTCATTTGAAATAGATAAAGAAATTTTTTCACTAGAAATTATAAAATTAATAAAAAATACCAATCATAAATTAATTAAGGACGTAAAAGTTTTTGATAGTTATCAGGGAGAAAAAATTAATGAAAAGAAAAAAGCTGTTGGTTTTGAAGTGACGATTCAATCTCATGAAAAAACATTGACAGACGATGAAATAAATGAAATTTCTGAAAATATAATTTCAAAAGTAAAAAAAAAGTACAACGCAAAATTGAGGTAATATGAGCCTGCGAAATATAAGAAATTTTTCTATTATTGCTCACATTGATCATGGTAAATCAACCTTAGCAGATAGAATTATTCAAAGCTGCGGAGGATTATCTGATAGAGAAATGAAAGAGCAAGTTCTTGATTCAATGGAAATTGAAAGAGAACGAGGAATTACTATAAAAGCACAAACAGTTTATTTAAATTATAAAGCCAAAGACAAAGAAACTTATAATTTCAATTTAATGGATACGCCAGGACATGTCGACTTTTCTTATGAAGTGAGTAGATCATTAGCTTCCTGTGAAGGTTCACTTTTAGTTGTTGATGCCTCTCAAGGTGTGGAGGCCCAAACTCTTGCTAATGTATATAAGGCAATTGATATTAATCATGAGATTATTCCAGTTTTGAATAAAATTGATCTTCCGTCTTCAGAACCAGATAGGATTAAAAAACAGATTGAAGATGTTATTGGTATAGATGCATCGAATGCTATTTTGGTATCAGCTAAAACTGGTAATGGAGTTGATGCGTTACTAGAGGCTATAGTTGAACGACTTCCATCTCCATCAGAATTTAATTCTAACAAGTTAGTGGCCATGTTAATTGATAGTTGGTACGACACCTATTTAGGTGTAATTATTTTGGTGAGGGTTAAATCAGGTTCTTTAATAAAAGGGATGAAATTAAAAATGATGGGTACAAAAGCCACCTATCAAGTTGAAAGCTGTGGGTTTTTTACACCAAAAATTAAATACGTTAATGAACTTAATTCTGGAGAAATCGGATTTATTACTGCAGGTATTAAACATGTTAGTGATTGTAAGGTAGGAGATACAATTACTGATGAAGCAGATCCAGTTAACCAACCACTTCCAGGGTTTAAACCAAGTATTCC
>CAZOIZ010000135.1:0-3186 GCA_964580005.1 uncultured Rhodobacterales bacterium | reverse complement strand
ATTTAAATAATCCTCAAAGAAAAGTACATTTACGACAAAACAATTTATCAAGGGCGTTAAATAATTTGATAGAGAACGCAGATTGCTATGGGTCTCAAATAAAAGTTTCGATGGTAGAAAAACAAACTCGGTTGCTTATTAATGTAGAAGACAACGGGCCTGGGATACCTACAGACAAAATAAAAGAGGCTGTGAAGCCATTTGTTCGACTAGACCACTCAAGAAATTTAAATAAACCGCATGGGGTAGGACTTGGATTATCTATAGCATCAGACCTTATAAAAATTCATGGAGGTAACCTACATCTCAAAAAAAGTAAAAATCTAGGAGGGCTTAAAGCCAGCTTGACTTTACCATTGTGATTTATGCCCAGGGGGATCCTTATCCTAAATTATGGCCTGCAGTTTTAACTATTCCACCGTCGGATGCGATTGTTTCACCTACAACATAGGAACCAGCCTGCGAGCATAGGAATATAACTAACCCAGCAATATCCTCGGGCATACCTACCCTTTTTCGAGGGTTTTTCCGTGCTGTCTCGCTGTAATCGTGATCCACTGCAGAGCCCAGCATTTGACTAGGATATGGGCCAGGAGCTATTGCATTTACAAGTATATTTTCTTTTACTAACCTTGCTGCCATCACGCGGGTTAAATGATGAACAGCTGCCTTGGATGTGCTATATGAATAAGTTTCAAATGCTGGTACATTGAGCCCATCAATAGAACCAATATTTATAACACGTGACGGATCATCACTGGAAGCCTTTAACTTTAACATTTCCGTCAGCTTTTGAGTTAAAAAGAAGAGAGATTTCACATTCAAATCCATAACTTTGTCCCAGCCTACCTCAGAAAATTTATCATAAGACTCACCCCAAGCAGCACCCGCGTTGTTAATCAAAAAATCAACAGCTTTCTCTTTTTCACTAAACCTCTTAACGAAATAATCTATGCCTACTGAGCTACTTAGATCACATGCAATCGGGATACATACGCCATTATATTTATTTGATAATTCTTCAGCTTTCTTCACCAAGGGTTCTTCTTTACGAGCGGTTATATAAACTTTTACTCCGTTGGCAAGAAAGCCGGCAGATATCATTTCACCTATGCCTCTAGAACCACCAGTTACTATCGCGACCTTTCCAGAAACATTAAAAAGTTCATTTATTTTCATCTTCAACCACTCCCATACTTAGCCTCGTTATCGTATTAAATCAGGCTAACAAAGTAAAATACTAAGTGTAAGAATTTAATTTCTTTAATCTACCTTAGTAGTTAGAAGATCCAATAAATCATATATTGCAAGCGAAATATCGAATTATTTTTTCAGAGACTCTAACACATTGTAGAATTCGAAGGAGTAATAAGGGTCCCTATCAGAAAAGTATTTACGAAATTGAGCTATCGCCTGTTGCTTGGTTATTTGCTCAGAGTCTAAAATTCTCTGAAAAGTCTTCTTGGCTTGAGAGAGCCTGTTTGTTTTTGCTTCTATAAAAGCCATAAACATTGAGCCGACGAACACTGATCTTTTATCACCTAGAATTATAAGTTCTTTAGCTGTCTCTTCGGCTTTTTCAAAATCAAAGCCACCAAGATAAACTCTACAAAGAAACGCTTTTCTTTCGTCTGAACCGAAGGGAGCAATCAATATTGCTTTTTCAATGAGTGGTGCTGCCTTCTTTGCATTCCCAATAGCTGCGTAAAATTTACTGGACCAGTAGAGAACATCATGATTTTCTGGTTCGAGCAAGACCGCATTTTTTACTGCTTCTTTATTTTTTCCCCTTTGGATCAATGGCTTAAAGCCGTAAATATTGTAATAGGACTCATGGATTAACGACCTGAAAGACTGAAGCACTGCATTTTCTGGATTCAGTAGAATAGCCTCATCTAATATTTTCTTAATTGTTTTAGCATCGTCAATTCTGTCTTTACTCTCGCCTGAGCGAATTTTCATATTAATTGACTTTGCATATAAAAAAGCTGCTAGGGGATTATTCTTACGTTTTTCATATATTTTCTTATACTCAACCTCCATTTCTTCGTATGTTTTGGAGGGCTGCATTTTATTTTCCTCTACTCTTAATCTCAATATTCTTTCGTATTGTTCACTTTCTGAAAAGTTTTTGTTATATTCTGACGATAATACACTTCCCATAGTTAATTTAGATTGTATTTCTTTACGGGTGAACTTTTCAACTTCATCTTGAGCAAAAAACATTTTGTCTATCGCAAATTCTAGATTTGTAGCCATAAGGATCGCATCTTCATGAAGATCTAATAGTTCTAGACTCAAACGAAATTTTTCACCTGCAACAGAAATTCTACCACTCAGCACATAACTAACATCTAGCTCTCTTTTCAAATACTCAGGTCCGAGCTTTTCCCTTTGAATATTTTCACTCTTTTGTCTAGGTATAATATTAAGAAGAATTGTAGCAGGTAATGTGGATCTCAAGTGGTCAGTTATTCCAGTAGCAATATAATCATATTTCTCTGAGCTGTTAGTTTCAAACGGAAGAATTAATAGCGTTCTTCCTAAAACATTAGCCTCAAAGTTGTTAAGATTATTTGTATATTCAGTATTTTTTCCACCATAGGGATTGATAGTAAAGATGAAAATAGCAATTAGAACAATAACAGAGACGACCCCAAAAATTAAAAATTTTGAATTAGACTTTTTCTTAAGAGTCCGCTTTTGAGAAGGATCAAGAAGAATATCAAAAGCATGGAATTCATTCTGTTTTACTTTTTGCACACCAAGATCGTTAAATGTCATCTTAGTCTTAGGGACAACAAAGTCGTATACACTTTTCGAAATAGATATGCCATTGGGTTGAGCGAGGGCTTCCAACCTGGCAGCAATATTGACACCATCTCCTATAAGATTGCCTTCCTTTTTTACAACATCGCCCATGTTAATTCCGAGACGGAACTCTAGCTTAACTTTGGTACTATCTAACTCGTTTCTTTTCTTAATCGCATTTTGGAAATCAACACCGCACTCAACAGCATTTACGGCGCTTGGGAATTCAGCAAGAACAGAATCTCCAGCAGTGTTAAATATTGAGCCTTTGTATTTTTTAAGAAGCTTATTTAAGATTTTTTCGCATGTGCTGTAGTTTTTTATAGTAGCATTCTCATCTTTCTCCATATGCTTCGAATAGCCAACAACATCAGC
>CAZOIZ010000134.1:0-3195 GCA_964580005.1 uncultured Rhodobacterales bacterium | reverse complement strand
CGGTCGTTAACTTTTTAGCCAGTTATTTTTGTTTCTGCCCTAGTTACTAGATAAATACCTGCTGTTACTAGCATTCCTGCTAGGAATAATATGTTTGAAAGTTCCTCGGATAAAATCAGCCAACCGAAAAAGATACCCATTATTGGGGTTAAGAAAGAAAAACTTGCGACTGTAGTCGCAGAGTAGCGTTTGAAAAGCCAGACCCACAATATAAAACCTATCGACGCGAATAAGACTTGGAATGAGAAACCGGCATAATGCAATAGGGTAAGATCTCTTATGAAATCTCCGTAGAACATAGAGAGAATAATTAGCATTGGGGCTGATACAACAAAAGCATAAAACATAAGAGTATCTGGAGACTCGCTACTAACCCTGGAATTTTTTGAATAAAACGCAAAGTATGCCCAGCCAATGGAACCCAAAAGCGCACAAATATCACCTATAATAGAACCTCTTAATCCACTCGATGCTGTCGAAGAACTGACAGAAATAATTACTCCGATAATAGCAGCAAAAAGTCCAACCGTTTTTGCTATGGATAATTTATCATTTTTTAGAAGAAAATGATTCATCAGAGCGAGCCAAATTGGCATTGTGTAGAACATGATAGTTACTCTAATAACAGATGTTAGATCTAGCGCTATATAGAGAAACATAAATTCAGCGCCAAAAATTACCCCATAAAATATGATGGCTGGTAGTAATGCACTGTCTACTTTAATTTTCTTATTCGTAAAAAATAGCCAAAGCAATATAAGAAAGGCGGCAAATAAAGATCTTAACCCGGCACAAAATACTGGCTGAAGGCCATCATTAACAACTTTCATTACAACTTGATTATACCCAGAAATTAATGAGAAAAAACAGAGACTAGCTACGCCAAATGTGTCAAGATTTCGTGATTCAATTTTCAATATACAAAACTAAAACTTAATAATATTGGAACAAGTATATAAAAGTTTTGACACACTACCTATAACAAAATAGAAATTTGCTTGTGTTATTGCATTCTTATTGTTTAACACTTGTTTAATATATGGGTAAGGAAAAATTTTGAACGCAAGCACACGATACTACCCAGACAGTTATTATTCTTTAACCCGTCTGATTATAACTCTTTTTATAGCGATAGTGGGAAATGCCGGGATGTGGGCAATAGTCGTCATTATGCCTAATCTAGGGGCTGAATTTGATGTCACAAGGTCGGTTTTATCTATCCCCTACACTTTAACTATGCTTGGCTTTGCATTAGGAAACGTGTTTTTAGGCCGGATTGTAGATCGCTTTGGTATAACGCGGGCAATAATACTGGCATCACTATTAAACGCATTTGGTTATGTTTGTGCATCAATTTTTGATTCATTTTTTGCGTTAGCATTTTTTCATCTTTTTATTGGGCTAGGTACAGCGGTAAGCTTCGGTCCTTTGTTAGCGGATATTTCTCTTTGGTTTAAAAAATATCGCGGCATCGCTGTTGCAATTACTGCAAGTGGAAATTACATTTCTGGCGCTATCTTTCCAATTTTTCTTGGAGGTTTAATCAGTGACTATGGATGGAGGATATCTTATTTTTTACTTGCCCTGTCGTGCATAATAATAATTGTACCAGCATCGTTTTTCCTCCGAAGACGTTTAGATAAAAAATTTAGCGATGATCAAGAAAAGCTAGCGAGTGCAATGTCAACCGCTTCCCGTTTTAAACCTTTAACGCTTCAAATAATTCTTATTGTTGCAGGAATTTGTTGTTGTGTTGCTATGTCAATGCCACAAATACACTTGGTTACAATGTGCGTCGATCTGGGTTACGGGTCACAAGTTGGAGCAGAAATGCTATCTTTAATGCTACTGGGGGGTGTAATTTCTCGACTTATATCAGGTGTTTTGGTTGATTTTATTGGTGGCGTAAAAACTTTGCTGTTAGGATCGACTCTCCAATGCATTGGCCTGGTTTTGTATTACCCCACAACGGATATGAATTCTCTTTATATCGTGAGTTTAATATTCGGTCTATCGCAGGGTGGTATAGTACCCAGTTACGCAATTATTGTGAGGGAATACATGCCACCGCAAGAGGCGGGTGCACGCGTCGGGATTGTCATAATGGCTACAGTTATCGGTATGGCCTTTGGAGGATGGATTTCTGGGGTCATTTTTGACGCGACAAGTTCCTATCAACTGGCAATCTTAAATGGGATAATGTGGAATTTGGTAAACATTTTAATAGTAGGGTCATTGCTATTTTTTGGGACAGCCAAACCGCGTGAGATAAAGATAGCATAGCCTAACAGTATTTTTCAGGCCCAAACCACTGGCCGGTTGAATAACGATCACCATGTGCCCATCCGACTGGTAATATCTTTTCGATATCTTGTATGTCACTGTCTGTTAAATTTAGCTCACAACCATCTATCATTTCCTGCAAATGAGATACTGACCTTGTTCCTGGTATAGGGAGAACATGAGTGTCTACTTTAAGTAACCAAGCAATTGCAAGACCTGATGCTTTACACCCTAGATCGGCAGCATATTCACGGAATTTTTCCGTGGCTTGTATATTGTTAGAAAGGTTTGGTTCTATAAAACGCGGATTTGCTTTAAGAAATTCCATTTTTTCAACCGTTTCTGCATTATGCGGCTTATCTGTCAATAGGCTTCTACCTATGGGACTAAACGCCACGAGCGATGTACCTAAACTTCTTGTTCTTTGTAAAAGGCCTAATTCTGGGTATCGTGTACTTAAAGAATATTCTGACTGTACAGCACCGACGGGATGAATAGATGCCGCTTTTTCCAAAGAAGTTGGTGCAATTTCTGAAAACCCAAATTGCTTGATTTTTCCGGATTTGATAAATTCAACTAATGTTTCTGTTACCTCTTCAATAGATCTATCTGCTTCTCTTCGATGAACATAGTAAAGCTCAACACAGTCTACACCAAGCCTTTTTAGAGAGTTATCTAATTCTTCAGTTAAAAATTCTTTTGAATTGTCAAAAACGACGGTACCTTTATCATCGAAATTTTTTCTGTCTATCCCACCCTTTGTTGCTATTTTGAAAAATTGCCTATCACTTGGGCTCAAGGTATTTAAAAATTGACCTATTCTTTCTTCAGATAGACCCATGCCATAAACTTTTGCGGTGTCAATGTGATCTATTCCGTTATCAAGAGCCATTTTTAAAATTGCATGGCTTT
>CAZOIZ010000133.1:0-3214 GCA_964580005.1 uncultured Rhodobacterales bacterium | reverse complement strand
TGGTTGAAAGGAACTTTGGACTTCCTTCTTTTGACCCACGAGAGAAAGGACCTCTGGCACTAAAAAAAACTATTGTAGGGCAACAACTTTCTATAGCCTCAGCCGCGGCGATATGGGGTCGTTTTATAGATGCAGACATCAAAGACGAAGAAATTGTAAATAACCAAGCGGATAATCAATTAAGAGACCTTGGTTTTTCAAAACAAAAAATTTCTTATCTAAAAAGCCTAGCCGAAAGTGGACTTGATTTTGATCAAATGGAGTTAATGCAAAACGAGGACGTTATAAACGTTTTGACTGGTATTAAAGGAATTGGATTATGGACAGCGGAAATTTACTGTATTTTCAGCTTAAGAAGATTAGATATTTTTCCAGCAGGTGATCTTGCTTTGCAAGAAGCTGCAAAACATCTGCTAAACTTGGAAAATAGGCCGATAGAAAAAGAGATGAGAAAAATAGCCGAAAGCTGGGTGCCTTATAGATCGGTATGTGCAATAATTTTGTGGCATTTTTATAGAAATTTTAAGTCTAGGGAGACTACATTATGGTAAATGAATTAAACGTAAAAGAGAAGATGCCTAGTTCAGGATCGGTGAAAAAAGTTGTTATCTTCCTGCATGGATATGGAGCTGATGGAGCTGATTTATTCTCTTTAAGCGATCCTTTATCAGAGCAGTTACCTGATTGTTTTTTTGCGTCGCCAGATGCTCCCAGAAAGTGTGGCGCATCTCCTTTTGGATATGAGTGGTTTCCGATACCTGATATAGATGGATCAACCATTCCTAATATGATGCAAGCACTAGCCTCTTCAGAAAAATTAATAATTAAATTAATAGACGGTTACAAAAAACGATTTGATTTAGATTACTCTGATTTTGTTTTACTTGGATTTAGCCAAGGGTGTATGATTTCTTTAAACATTGGCTTGAGACAGTTGAACGACCTAGGGGGTATTGTTGGTATCTCAGGGAGGCTTCTTATGCCTGAAACCTTGGAAGAAAGTGATAAAAAGAGTTATCCCCCTGTAATATTAATTCATGGGGATGCGGATGAGGTAGTGCCAATTTCTTCAATGTATGATGCCGAAAAAGTTTTGAATAGAATAAATGTTAGATTCTCTACTCATACTAGTAAGAATATTGGACATGGGATTGCTCCAGATGGATTATCGAAGGCCCTAGAGTTTATAAAAAATATTTTTAGCTAGTTTTTTTGTGACAAACATTATCTAATAATCATGGGATGTATTTAACGTCGCATACGTCAATCTGGGAGTAAAGAAGTCTATGCTGGATAGCCAAGCCAATGTAAAGCCTGCTATATTTGAAAAATCAAAACAGCGACCTGCATTAATTTTAAATGCTGATTATAGGCCACTGTCCTACTTTCCACTTTCTCTGTGGCCCTGGCAAGAGGCTATTAAAGCAGTATACTTGGAAAGAGTAAATGTTGCAGCTGAATATGAAGAAGTGGTTCGATCAGAGAAATTAACACTTCCACTTCCATCAGTAATCGTACTTAAGAATTATGTGGTGCCTACAAAAACTGTGCCCTTTACTAGAGCCACCTTATTTTTGCGAGATGAATTTACCTGTCAATATTGTGGCTATAAGGGAAAAGATCTTACTTTTGATCATGTTGTACCGAAGTCACGAGGAGGTAAAACGCGTTGGGACAATGTGGTTGCCGCTTGTCAATCTTGTAACCTGAGAAAAGCCGCGAAAACGACATCTCAAGCAGGATTTAAGTTGAAGAAAACACCCACCAAACCATCTCCAGAAGTTTTACTAAATAAGGGAAAGAAATTTCCTCCTAGTGATATGCACAAATCATGGAGCGACTTTCTTTATTTTGAAAAAGATTTTGGTTGAAAAAATCTCAAAAAATTAATAGTGGATACTGACCAGCCGATAAAAAGAGCGATCGATAGAATAAGGTTCCAGGTTGCCATTGATAGGCCCATGAAAGACCATGTAACCTCATTGCATCTAACGACTGAAGTATTTAAGATTTCCTTCAATAGTGCTTCAGCACTTTTCTCACTCACTAAAGAGAGATTTGAAGATGAACAGGATTGGGGACCTTGAAAGATACTCTGTTCAACTCCCACGTGATAAGACGCCAATATAATGCTTAATGCCATTACCAATGTATTAACTGGATACAAAAAGACATTTTGTGTTCTAAAAAAAATTAGCCATACCGAGGTGATAGTTACAAGTATGTGCGGGTAGCGCTGTATTAAGCATAAAGAACAAGGAGCAAACCCGAACACATACTCTGATGTTAAAGCAAATAATATCATACTCAAAGAGATTGCCCCGAGGGAGATATGGTTTAAGTAGTTTTTAATCATAAGAATCTCAATAAAATAAAAATAATCACAACAACGATTATTATTATTAAGCTTAGTAGGCTAAGTCTATTCTCAACGAAACTCTGAACTCTGGAACCAAACCAAAAGATCAAAACCCCGATAAGAAAAAAGCGCAACCCTCTTGAAAGCAATGAGAAAAAACAGAAGTAAAAAAAATTCATTGAGCTTATCCCAGATATAATTGTAACAAGTTTATATGGAATGGGTGATACTCCTGCTATAAAAACAGCTAGAGAACCATTTTCATTATAAAGTTCTTTGAAACTATTAATCTGATCTGTCAAAGCGAAGTACTCAGTTATATGAACTCCTATTTCGTCCCAGAAAATAAAACCTATATAGTAACCGGTTATACCTCCTAAAATGGAGAAAGCGGTACATAGCATGCAGTACAAAAAAAACTTTTTTTTGTTTGCTAATACTAGAGCTATCAAAAATGGGTCGGGAGGTATAGGAAAAATGAAAGCCTCCGAGAATGCCCAAAGACATAATATCAAAGTGGACATTCGGCTATTCAATGCACTTTTTATGTTTATGCTATTTCTAAGTCTTGTAAAAATAATAAATTCCTTAAATTCATTGAACTCTTGACTTTTTAAGTTGAAAGCAAGTTAAAGCAAGTATATTTTTAATTTTTGTGCCCAAGTGGCGGAATGGTAGACGCAGCGGACTCAAAATCCGCCGGTAGTGATACCGTGAGAGTTCGAGTCTCTCCTTGGGCACCATAATAATGAACAACTATTATATTTACTCGGCTTCATTTAAAATAACGTGCCATTTTATTTTTGCTTTAATTTACTCATTTGAGAAAAATAATGATTAAATAGATTAAAAATT
>CAZOIZ010000132.1:0-3220 GCA_964580005.1 uncultured Rhodobacterales bacterium | reverse complement strand
TATTGACGTGTCCGGATATTGCGAAAAGCTTCGTTCCATGGTTATTTTTTCTTCCTAAGCTAGAAAACCAGCTACTTCCTCTTTTTAATATAGTTGGAACAACTGCAATTGACTCAACATTGTTTACAGTCGTGGGACAACCATATAGTCCTGAACCCGCTGGGAATGGGGGTTTCATTCGGGGCATACCTTTCCTTCCCTCTAACGACTCCAAGAGAGCGGTCTCTTCACCACATATGTACGCTCCTGCACCATGATGACTGTATACATCAAATGCTATCCCCGATTTACACGCATTTTTTCCAATAAAACCGTTCTCATATGCCTCAGAAATAGCAACCTCGAGCTGTTCTCTCTCTCTTACATACTCACCTCTTATGTAAATATAAGCAGCGGTACAGCCCATTGCTACCCCTGCTAACAAACAGCCTTCTAAGAGGCTATGTGGCTCATGTCTAAGTATTTCTCTATCCTTGCAGGTTCCAGGTTCAGACTCGTCTGCATTTATGACCAAATATTTAGGCTTTTCTGTACTTTTTGGCATGAATGACCATTTTAAACCTGTAGGAAATCCAGCCCCTCCCCTTCCTCTCAATCCTGATTCTTGTATCGTTTTTATTATCTCGTCGGGACCTCTTGAGATTATAGCTTTTGTATCAACCCAACCACCTCGTGACATCACTCCTTTCAAAGATCGATCATGAAAACCATGAATATTTGGAAATATTTTGTCTTTCTCCTTAAGCAAATTTCAACCCCTGTACCTTTCAATGGAAGCGTTCTCACTTGACAATTTTTTTCTACTGTATTTTTTTGTCATGTTTGAAGGTTCTGACGAAAACCTTCCTATTCTTGAGCCAGGAATTGGCGATTTATCTGTCTCGACATCAGAGATAAGTTTTTCAAATGAATCTTTGTCAAGATCTTCAAAATAATCTGACCCGATTTGCACAAGTGGAGCATTTGCACAACCTCCCAAACACTCAACCTCTTCCCAACTCATAGACCCATCAGCAGAAAGAGAATGTTGTTTTTCATTTATTCTAGCTTTGCAAACATCAATCAAGGATTCGGAGCCCCTGAGCATGCAAGGCGTCGTACCACATACTTGAAAGTGGGCCTTAGATCCCACAGGTTTCAGATGAAACATGAAGTAAAATGTAGCCACTTCCAAAACCCTAATCTCGGGCATATCTAAAAAGTTAGCAACAAATTCTATTGCTGGCTTTGATACCCACCCCTCTTGCTCTTGTGCTCTCCATAATAACGGTATTACGGCACTAGCTTGCCTGCCTTTTGGGTACTTTTTTAACTGCGCTTTAGCCCATTCGAGATTTGCCTTTGAGAACGAAAATTTCTCAGGTTGATTCACTGAAAGTCTTCTGAGCATTACCTATCAATCTCCCCGAAAACAATATCTAATGAACCCAAAATGGCTGAAACGTCAGCTAGCTGATGGCCTCTAGTTATTCGTTCCATAGCTGAAAGATGTACAAATCCGGGAGCCCTTAGCTTTACTCTATATGGCTGATTTGTGCCATCAGACAAGATAAATACTCCGAATTCACCCTTTGGTGCCTCTACGCAAGAATAGATACTACCTTTGGGCACTCGAAACCCCTCAGTGTAGAGCTTAAAATGGTGAATTAATGCCTCCATAGAATTCTTCATATCATCGCGTTTGGGTGGGGTGAATTTGCCTCTGACCAAAACATCATCGCCGATGGAATACTCTAATTTTTTGATAGCTTGCTTAATTATACTTACACTTTCTCTCATCTCTTGAATTCTCAACAAATATCTATCATAACAATCGCCATTTTTTCCAATTGGAATAGAAAACTTATATTCGCTGTATGTCTCATACGGTTGGGACCTCCTCAAGTCCCATGGGACCCCAGACCCTCTAAGCATTACTCCCGAGAATCCAAGCTCGATGGCTTCTTCTTTTGACACCACACCAATATCGACATTGCGTTGCTTAAATATTCTGTTCTCTGTAAGAAGGCCTTCTAGATCATCAAGCTTCTCTGGAAATCTTTCAGACCAATCAAAAATGTCCTCCAATAATTTTGTTGGAAGATCTTGATGCACACCCCCCGGTCTAAAATAGGCTGCGTGAAGCCGAGCGCCACTCGCCCTTTCATAAAACTCCATAAGCTTTTCACGCTCTTCAAAACCCCAGAAAATTGGCGTGAGCGCCCCAACATCCATCCCCTGGGTTGTTATATTCAGCAGATGGTTGAGCACTCTTCCTATTTCGCAAAATAGAACCCGAATATCTGAAGATCTTTTGGATATTTGGATACCGCATAATGTTTCCAGAGCAATACACCACGCATGCTCTTGGTTCATCGGAGCCACATAATCCAATCTATCAAGATAAGGCAGATTTTGAAGATACGTTCTAGACTCCATAAGCTTCTCTGTGCCTCTGTGAAGTAATCCAATATGTGGGTCTACCCTTTCTACAATTTCTCCATCAAGTTCAAGAACCATACGAAGAACACCATGCGCTGCGGGATGCTGTGGTCCAAAGTTCATCGTTAGGGTATTTTTATCTGTATTTTTCTTGTCTAACATTATTCAATTCTTATTATTTTTTGAAGTATCTATGTAAACATTGGGATTGTCCCAAGGACTTAGAAAATCGAAGTCTCTGTAACCTTGAGTAAGAGTAGTTGGCTCATATATTACCCTTTTTTCTACCTCATCATATCTTACTTCTAAAAAACCTGTTGTAGGGAAATCCTTCCTTAATGGATGTCCTTCGAAACCATAGTCTGTCAAAATTCGTCTTAAGTCTGGGTGAGATGAGAATTTTATTCCAAATAGATCGAAGATTTCACGCTCAAACCAATTAGCACACTCAAAGATGGACGTTACACTATTAACCGTCTCCTTATCAGATACAGCTGTAACTATCTTACATCTTCTATTTTCAGTCATAGATAAAAAATGATAAACTAACTGAAATCTTTTTTCTTTTGCTGGAAAATCTATGGCCGTTATGTCGATTAAAGTGGAAAAAGATAGCCCTTTTTTTGATTTTATAAATGTAACAACGTCAACAATCGCATTGGGTAGAATTTCGAAAATGATGTGGCCATGCTCCTCTGTGAGGCTCAGCACCGATTCCTGTAGGGTGTCATTGAGATTGTTTTGAAAGCTTTTAAGATCAACCATTTCAACGCTTCACAGTCCCAGTTCTTCTTATCTT
>CAZOIZ010000131.1:0-3243 GCA_964580005.1 uncultured Rhodobacterales bacterium | reverse complement strand
TACTGAATACTTGTAATATTAGAGAGAAAGCTGCTGAGAAAGTCTATTCAGAACTTGGTAGAATAAAGAAATTTAAAGATCACAAAACTGATTTGAAAATTGGTGTAACTGGCTGCGTGGCACAGGCAGAGTCTTTGGAAATATTTGAAAGACAGCCAGCAGTTGACTTTATAGTTGGTCCTCAATCATACCATAAATTCCCAGAGATTATTTCTAAGTTAAAGGATGGTGAGAGAAATATAATTGAAACGAGTTTTGAAGCTTCAGATAAATTTGATAGGGTTGCTTCATTGGTAGGAAAACCTAAACCATCGGCTTTTGTAACAATTCAAGAAGGCTGTGACAAATTCTGTACGTTTTGTGTCGTTCCGTACACAAGAGGAAAAGAGGTATCGAGAAGTCAAAACGATATTTTAAGTGAGATAAAAGAAAGCGCGAAAAAAGGCGTGAAAGAGGTAATTCTTTTAGGACAAAATGTTAATTCATATAACTTTAAGGGAATAATTTTTTCATCATTGATTTATTCAATAGCGGAGATAGATGAAATTAAGAGGATTCGTTTTATGACTTCTCATCCAAGGGATATGACCGATGAATTGATAAAAGCCTTTGGTACAATTCCTAAATTAATGCCTTTTTTACATCTTCCAGTTCAATCAGGAAGCAATAGAATATTGAAGTCTATGAACCGGGGTCATATTGTTGAAGAATATGTGGAAATAATTAACAAACTAAGATACGTGCGAAAAGATATTTGCTTTTCGAGTGATTTCATAGTTGGGTATCCAGGTGAAACCGATAAAGATTTTCAAGAAACAATTGATTTATGTGAAAAAGTTCAGTTTTCCCAAGCTTACAGTTTCAACTATTCGTCCCGACCTGGGACACCAGCTTCAAGAAAAGAAGACCTTGATGAGAACCTAAAGAAGACAAGATTGCACATATTACAAGATTTATTAAATAAGCAACAAACAACCTTTCTCAAGGAACAGAAAAACAGAAAACACAAAGTGTTGTTTGAAAAAATTGGCAGGGGAATTGATGAATATGTTGGTAGAACTGAGCAGTTTTCGCCGGTTACTGTGGTAAGTAAAGAGAATATGGTCGGAGAGATAAGGAGTGTAAAAATCAATTCAGTTATGTCACACTCCTTGAAAGGTGTTTTAAAATAAAATGTAACCGAAATATTGAATAATTTTCTTATGATAATAAGATACAAGAAATGAGGTCATTACATAAATAATATGGGTTTCATAGAAAGCTCAGATACTCTACGGTTCAGTTCTAACAAGTTACTGATAGAACTCTGTGGCCAACTAGATACAAATCTATCTAAGATTGAAAGCTGGGCTGGGGTTCAGATAGTGCGTCGAGGAAATGCGTTGTCAATCTACGGAGCTGAGGATGATTGTTATCTTACAAGAAAGTTAATTAGTGATTTATACTCTGATCTTGAGCGTGGAAAAACGTTAGATGAACGTGAGTTGGATATTTATTTTCAGCAAATTGAAGATGAAAAAGTCAAACAACTTAAAAATAATAAAGTAAGTGATGAAGGTGTGAATAAAAAAGTAAATTACTTAGAGATTAAAACTCAAAAAAAATTAGTGCAGGCTAAATCAAGTAACCAAAATTCTTTCGTTAGCTCGATGCTAAGTAAGGAGTTGGTTTTTGGAATTGGCCCAGCTGGAACCGGAAAAACATACCTAGCAATTGCAGTCGGTGTCTCTTTGTTTTCTCAAGGACTAGTTGAAAAAATTGTTTTAACAAGACCAGCTGTCGAGGCAGGAGAAAGGTTAGGTTTTCTACCAGGCGATATGAAAGAAAAAGTCGATCCATATATGCAACCTCTATACGATGCGTTAAATGATTTTTTGCCTGGTAAAGTTGTATCAAAAATGT
The DNA here is from genome assembly GCA_964580005.1 of uncultured Rhodobacterales bacterium. Taxonomy (GTDB): domain Bacteria; phylum Pseudomonadota; class Alphaproteobacteria; order Rhodobacterales; family Rhodobacteraceae; genus CACIJG01. The sequence goes on along the minus strand of CAZOIZ010000131.1, from coordinate 1,341 downwards.
ATGAAAGGGGCTCAATAGAGATAGCACCATTAGCCTTTATGCGAGGAAGGACGCTAAAAGATTCATTCATCGTTTTAGACGAGGGCCAAAATGCGTCGCCTTCCCAGATGAAAATGTTTTTAACTAGACTCGGTATGGGTTCAAGGATGGTTGTTACAGGTGATATAACTCAAATTGACTTGCCTAAAGGATTTAAGAGTGGATTGGTTGAAGCAACTGAAGTGTTATCGAAAATGAAAGAAATTGATTTTATTAAATTCAAAGATGTCGATATCGTAAGACATTCTTTAGTGAGAAAAATAGCTAGGGCTTACGAAAAAAATGCAATACAAAGCTAAAACTCTGAAATAAAAAGAAATGACGGTTAGAGTATCAGTAAATTATAATGATTACAGATGGAAACGCTTTGACTTAACCAGTAAAGTTAGGTTATTGGCGTCTAAAACTGTTCAAATTCATCAGATAAGATTAAGTGATTTTACGCTATCGGTTCTAGCTTGCAGTGATGCCAAGATCAAAGAGCTTAATAAAAAATACAGAAAAAAAAATAAAGCAACGAACGTTTTAGCATGGCCTGCGATGCGTTGTTTTTTTTACCTGGATCAAGATTATCAATCGTACAGTAAAAATAATTATTTGTTTTTAGGAGATATAGCAATATCTTATGAACGATGTTTGAGAGAAGCATTTTCCCAGAATATAAATTTCGACATATACTGCTACAGACTTTTAGTACACGCAATACTCCACTTGTTGGGTTATGATCATGATATATCTGTTAGGACTTCAAGAATGCAGTTGATGGAGACTAGGGTCTTAAATTCCTTTCTGACAAACAGACCTAAGTTTAACAATATTTAATTAGAGTTTAATTTTCATGTTAAAGTTAATTGTGACAAAATTTTTAGAAGGATTGTTTATTACAAAAAATCCCACTGAGAAGAAAATTATAGAGCAATCGGACAAACTTATTGCTCAAAAAGAAATATCTTTTAATCTACATAATCAGAGAGTTGACGATGTGGCTATACCAAAAGCAGATATCGTGGCTGCACCCGACAAGATCACCTTGTCCGAACTAACGAAAATATTCAAAGAGTCAAACTTGACTAGGTTGCCTATTTTTAAAAGTACGCTTGATAACCCAATTGGTTTTGTGCATTTGAAAGATTTGGCTCTTAGAAACGGATTTGGTAAACAGAAAAAATTCAATATTACTGATTTAATTAGACCTTTAATATATGTTCCCCCCTCTATGACATTGGGGACCCTCTTGCAAAAGATGCAAGCTGAGCGAATTCATATGTCACTTGTTATTGACGAATATGGAGGCGTCGAGGG
>CAZOIZ010000130.1:0-3245 GCA_964580005.1 uncultured Rhodobacterales bacterium | reverse complement strand
CTTTACTTTACGGTCTATAGTTATAGAATTTCAATTAGAAATCTAAGCAATTTTTGACTGGGAAATCAAAATAAGCAATTGCAATCACTAAACAGGTTAATAAACCACCTGTGCTTGAGTGTTTAATAGGAGAAGGAAAGATGGGTAATATAAGCCTTACTATAAATGGAAAAATAGAGACACATGACGTAGCGGATAATACTCTCTTAGTCGATTATATAAGAGAAAATGCAGGCCTTACAGGAACACATGTAGGTTGTGATACAAGTCAGTGTGGAGCCTGCGTGGTGCATGTTGATGGTGTTTCGGTGAAAGCATGTACTATTTTAGCCGCGCAGGCTACAGGATCAGACATTACCACAATCGAAGGAATTGGAACAAGCGACGCCCTTCATCCAATGCAAGAAGCCTTCCAAGAAAACCATGGGTTACAATGTGGTTTCTGTACTCCTGGAATGGTAATGAGCGCTATCGAACTTGTGTCAAAAAATAAAAATGCCAGTGAAAAAGAGATCAGGGACGGCCTAGAAGGAAATATTTGTCGATGTACTGGCTATCATAACATCGTAAAGTCGGTCAAAGCCGGCGCAGAAAAAATGGGAGGTTAAAAGATGTCAGAAGGAATTGGAGCATCAGTTACGCGTAAAGAAGATAAAAAGTTTTTGACCGGAAAGGGAAGATACACGGACGATATTAATCGACCAGGACAAACTCATGCATATTTTGTTCGGTCAGATGTCGCCCATGCAAACATTAAATCAATTGATACAAAGGCGGCCTCCGTGGCATCTGGAGTGGTCGCTGTATATACCGGAGAAGATGTGGCGGCTGATGGCATAGGCGGACCAATTTGTGGATGGGTTGTACCTTGTAGAGATGGCTCTCCAACAAAAGAACCTCCCCATCCCATTCTAGCTAATGGAAAAGTAAGATACGTAGGTGACCATGTAGCTGTAGTTATTGCGGAAACGTTAGCTCAAGCAAAATCGGCAGCAGAACTTGTAGAAGTTGAATACGAAGAGTTACCTGCTGTTGTAGACTTGGAGAGCGCTTCGTCCAGCGTAGAGATCCATAAAGAGGTCCCAGATAATTGCTATTTTGATTGGGAATTAGGAGACGAGGCTTCCACTGACAAAGCATTAAAATCTGCATCAAGGGTCATTAAATTGCAGGTAAAAAACAATCGCTTAGTACCTAATGCTATGGAACCACGAGCCGCCCTAGCAGAATATGATGACATCTCGGAGTCTTACACACTTCACACTACTTCGCAAAACCCGCAGTTGACTAGGTTGGTAATTGCAGCTTTTATGTTTCAGATTCCTGAGTCAAAACTACGAGTTGTAGCACCCGATGTTGGAGGTGGTTTTGGATCTAAGATTTATGTTTATGCTGAGGAAGCAGTATGTACTTGGGCAAGTAAAAAAATAAATAGACCAATAAAATGGACTGCTGATAGAACACAAGCATTTTTGTCAGACGCGCACGGAAGAGATCACATTAATAATGTGCAACTGGCTCTAGATGATAATAACAAAATAGTTGGATTGAGAGTCGACACAATCTGTAATTTGGGAAGTTACCTATCTGCATTCGCAGTATCTGTACCAACTTATTTACATGGTACTCTTCTTTCAGGCGTTTATGATATTCCAGCTATCTACACAAATGTAAAGGGAATGGCTACTACTACCGCGCCTGTTGATGCTTATAGAGGTGCAGGTCGACCTGAAGCGACATATCTTTTGGAAAGAACTATGGATGCTGCCGCAAGAGAGGTGGGAATGGATCCAACTGAATTTAGGCGACTAAATTTTATTCCAAAAGATGCATTTCCCTACCAGACCCAGGTTGCTCTACAATATGACACTGGTGATTACGAGCCACAATTAGATCAAGCTATGGAAATGATCGACTACAAGAATTTCGAGAATAGAAGGTCTGAAGCGGCAAAGAGAGGAATGTACAGAGGAATAGGTGTATCAACTTATATCGAGGCATGTGGAATTGCACCGTCAGCAGTCGCAGGAGCTCTAGGCAGTAGAGTCGGTCTTTACGAATCTGCTTCTGTGAGGGTTGATCCAACTGGTACTATAACAGTGTTCACAGGAGCACATAGTCATGGCCAGGGGCATGCAACGACATTTGCCCAAATTGTTTCAGAAAAGCTTGGTGTCCCACTTGCTAATGTAGATCTAATACATGGGGATAGTGAGAAAAACTCGTTTGGAATGGGTACGTATGGATCCCGTTCGCTGGCAGTTGGAGGTGCAGCATTGGTCAAAGCTCTGGATAAAGTTATTGAGAAAAGTAAAAAGATCGCCGCGCATCTTATGGAAGCGTCTGTGGAGGACGTTGAATTCAATGAGGGAAAGTTTGCTATAACTGGAACTGATAAAGAGAAGGCGTTTGGAGAAATTGCTTTAGCTGCTTACGTCCCTCACAATTATCCGCATGAGACACTGGAGCCTGGATTAGAAGAAAGTGCTTTTTATGATCCATTAAACTTTACATATCCTTCGGGAGCTCATATTGCTGAGGTGGAGGTTGATCCAGCAACTGGAGTCGTAGAGGTAGTAGATTGGGCTGCATGTGATGATTTTGGAAATCTAATTAATCCAATGATTGTTGAAGGACAAGTACATGGTGGAATTGCTCAGGGCATTGGACAGGCACTACTAGAAAATGCTCACTATGACGAAAATGGTCAGCTCTTGACGGCTTCATATATGGATTATTGTATGCCAAGAGCTGATGATCTGCCTTCCTTCAAGGTTGGATATACGAATACTCCCTGCACTCATAATGATCTAGGTGTAAAGGGATGTGGAGAGGCAGGCGCAATAGCTTCACCTCCCGCAATAATAAATGCAGTTATTGATGCCTTGTCACCGCTAGGAGTTACAGACATGTCTATGCCAGCGACTCCTCAAAAGGTTTGGAAAGCAATACAAGATAGCCAGTCAGTAGCGGCAGAATAAAGGAGGACATGATGTATTCTACAAAGTATGTAAAACCAAACAGCACCTCAGAGGCTTTAGAAGCTATTAAATCTTTGAGTGAAGGTAAGTTCTTAGCGGGTGGAATGACTTTAATACCAACTCTTAAACAAAGGCTTGCAAGCCCAGATGGACTTATTGATATTTCGGGGTGTAAACTTGATTCCATAACCGACGAAGGGGAAATGCTTAGAATTGGAGCAATGTCAAGGCATGTCAGTGTTGCAGAATCAGCGGTGGTAAAAA
>CAZOIZ010000129.1:0-3344 GCA_964580005.1 uncultured Rhodobacterales bacterium | reverse complement strand
TTTGAGAAGCTTCTTCATCTTGAAAATATCTTTCTGTTAATGGAGTTCTAATAACTCCTGGCCCAACAGCATTTACTCTTATGTCATACTTTGCTAGATCTATAGCTAATTGCTTAGTTATTCCAGCAGTAGCGTGTTTTGAAGCAGTGTAAGCACACCTATTTGGTGCTGCAGTTACACTTAAAGTTGATGAAGTAATTACAATATTACCCTTTATTTTTTTTTCAACACAGTGCTTTGCAAATGTTTGTGCAGTGATGAAAACCCCAGTAACATTTATATCAATAACCTTTCTCCATTCTTCTACAGACAATTCTAATGGAGACACAATCTCTCTTATACCTGCATTACAAAATGCAACATCTAAACTCCCAAAATGTTCATATGCCTTTTTCATATTTTCAATAGTTTCATTTTGATTTGTCACATCTAATTTGAATGGCTCAGCGTTACCACCAGCAGATTTTATTTCTTTAGCTACTCTACTTGCCATATCAAAATCTAAATCTGAAACAGCTACATTGGCACCCTCTTTAGCAAAACTAAGTCCTGTTTGACGACCAATCCCACCTGCAGCTCCAGTAATAAACACAGTTTTGTTTTTAAATCTCATTGAAAAATCCCCCTGTTAATGCAAAGTTTATTTGAATTAACCTTTTTGACAACATTAATCTTTATTGGAGTAATTGATTGGATATTGAACATTTAGTATTTGCAAATGGACCTGAAAGAGTAGGTCCTTTTAGTCACGCTGTTAAAGCAGGTGAATTTATTTTTATTACTGGGCAGATGCCAACATTACCAGAAAATCCAAATATACTAGTTAGTAATAATGTTGAAGAACAAACTCATCAAGTTATGAAAAATCTGATTAATGTTTTGGACAATTGTGGTTCTTCTCTGGAGAGAGTGGCTTTTGTGAGAGTATATTTAGTAAATTTTCAAGATTTTGATAAAGTTAATAAAATATATAAATCTTATTTCAATGAAGATAAACTTCCAGCTCGAACATGTATTGGTGTTACAGGTCTAGCAGTTGGAGCATCAGTAGAAATAGATCTAATCGCAAAAATATAAATTAGAAATAAGATGTTATAATGGAAAAAATTAACGCTTTCAAAAAGGGAATTCTTACAGGTTTTGGCTTTCCTGGAATAGGTATGAGTGCTGCTATGTTTGGCTTTGGTGTTTTTGCTGGAGAGGCAGGACTTGATCTATATCTTTGTCTTGGGTCACTATTAATCTTGTGGAGCATGCCAGGAATGGTAATCTTTGTATCTCTTTTTTCAGTTGGTACTCCAATGTTCTTATTATTTACTACTGTATTATTAGCAAATATGAGGCAATTTTTTTTAGTTCTATCTGGATTAACATTAATGAATATTAATCAACATAAATTTTCACTTATTAAAAAATTATTTTGGGCACACCTAATTAGCCCTACTGGCTGGGCAGAATTGACTAAAGTAAAAAGTGAAGTAGATGAAAAAGATTTATTCAAATTTTTTCAAGGTCTCAGTTTAGCTCTAGTTTTATTTACATCATCAGCAACGGTTATTGGTTATAAATTATATGATTTTTTACCAAATGATGTTGTATCTATTCCTGTTTTCATCATGCCTTTATATTTAACTATACTAATGCTAAGAGCTGTTGAGATTCATTATAGATTGGCCGTTTTCACTGGTGGAATAATTGGTCCTATTTTATATCCTTACATTGGTGATTGGAGTTTGATAATTGCTGGATTAATTGGTGGTTCAACAGGATTGATGATTAGTTATTATTTTAAAAAGGATAAAATAAATGTATGAAGATTCATTGATTATTCCTGAATTAATGCCATGGTTAATGCTTTTAGTAGCTAGTTCAGGTATTTTTGTTTGGAGGTTTTTAGGCGTAGTTTTATCAAGCAAAGTAGAAAAGGATAGTTTTTTTGCGAAATGGATTAATTCAATAGCATTTGCAATGACGACTGCTTTAATGACACGCATTATTATATTTCCAACTGGTGCATTAGCTGAAACTCAATTAATAGAAAGAATAATTCCGTTTTTAATTGGAGTAGTAATTTTCTTACTATTTTCAAAAAAGCCTATAGTTGGACTTGCTGCTGGTGTTGTCTCGTTCAGTTTTGCAATATATGTTGTTTAAAATAATTTAACCTTCTGACACAAGTTGCTTAGCAATTATTAATTTCTGCAACTCATTCGTTCCTTCACCAATAGCTAATAATGGAGCATCTCGGTAATATCTTTCGATATTATATTCTGGAGAATATCCAAAGCCACCGTGAATTCTCATTGCTTCAGTAGAATTAAACAACGCAGTTTCAGTAGCAAATAATTTTGCCATTCCAGCTTGCAAATCAGATCTGTTACCAGAGTCATAAGCTTTTGCAGCTTGTTCAGTTAACAATCTAGATGCTTCAAGTTTTGTTGCCATCTCAGCTAGTTTAATTTGAATTGATTGATGTTCACTTATTGGTTTCCCAAAAGTTTTCCTTACTTTTGAATATTCTATTGAATCTTCTAAAGATGCCCTAGCCACCCCTACTCCTCGAGCAGCCACATTAATTCTTCCTAATTCAAGACCAGCTAATATTTGTTTAAGACCCTTACCTTCTGTTTCGCCAATCAAGTTGGAGATAGGTACTTTAACATTTTCAAGCTGAACTTCTCCTGTATCAATGCCCCTATAGCCTAATTTTTTGAGTTTTCTTGATACAAATCCATCTTTCTTTTCAACAAGAATTAAACTCATACCTTTATGAGCTGGTGTTATGTCTGGGTCAGTTTTAACTAAAACAGCTAATATAGTTCCTTGAACTGAGTTCGTGATCCACGTTTTTGTGCCGTTGATAATATAATCATTCCCAACTTTTTTTGCTTTGGTTTTTATTGATTGAAGGTCTGTACCACAATCTGGTTCAGTTAATGCAATTCCTCCTCTAATCTCACCTGTTGCAAACTTTGGAAGATAAAGTCTTTTCATTTCTTCAGTACCAAATCTTTCAACTGCTGCACACATTATGAGATGTGAATTAAATATTCCAGATACTGACATCCATACGGCTGAAACATTTTCTACAATTTTTGAATAAGTAACTGCTGACAAACCAAGGCCTCCATATTCAGGAGAAATGGTTGCCCCAAATAGTCCTAACTCCGCCATTTTATCGGCAATCTCCTGTGGATATTTATCCTGTGATTCGAATTCCTTTACATATGGCTTTACGTCTTTTTCTAAGAATTTATTTACAGATTCTATTATTAAATTATCTTCAGATTCTGATTTTTCATTTTCAACTTCAATTATTTTATGTTCATTCATTAATATCTCCT
>CAZOIZ010000128.1:0-3345 GCA_964580005.1 uncultured Rhodobacterales bacterium | reverse complement strand
AATGAATGAGATTTTTAACCTTTTTTATTATAGACCTATTCAAATTTCGATCACTTTCTTCTTTAATTAAGTTAGCGGAATCCCCTTGTTTCATTCCCTCCGAAGATCCAAATTTCCTTGTTGAAATCACTGTTCAACATGTGAAACTAAAGCTTCATTAAAACCAATAGTTATAGCGTTTGTTAACATCCATGGCCATATCTCTTTATTTTTGATAAGGTCTAAGTAGCCATAAGGAAACGCATCCAAATTTAAACTTCTAAAATTAGCAGGCATATCTTTTGATGATTTCTCAAAATTTAAAAGCATAAAACTAAAAGGATCTATGTCAGTTTTTATTTGCATTGTATGGCGAAAAAACCGCATAAATTTTTAGTAGAGCACGATATGCTATAAAAAGCTTGTAGTCACCTTTAGTTGCTATAACGTTTCGATCAAAAATTTATTTCTATTTCAATTCTTCTATTTTTTTCCCTACCAACAGAAGTATCGTTTGTATCAATTGGCTTTGACTCGCCAAAACTGACTGCTTTCATTCTATCTGTGCTAATGTTTCCTGCCTTCTCAAGCTCTTGCACAACGCTTGAGGCTCTTGCCGCGGCAAGATCCCAGTTATCTCTAAAGTTACCACCAAACATTAAAGGAACATTGTCGGTGTGTCCGGAAACAGTTACTGTCCCAGTCTCCCCTACCCCCTTGTCAGCAATTTTTTCCATTATCTGTCTGGCTTGGGAAGTTAATTCTGCTGATCCTGATGAAAAAGCTCCTCCAGATCCAACAGTTACAAAAACCTTGCCATCTTTTCTTTCCACACTGACCAGACCCTTATCAATTTCATTTTTCAATGCCACTTCAAGCTCATTAGCAGCTTGTTCAGCTGAAGCTTCCTTTGAAGACTTTTCACTGTCATCAACTCCTGAACCCGTATCTATAGACGATCCTTTAGTTTCGCCATCCGCCTCTGTTTGAGCTAGTGACGCCAGTTCTTTTAATTTATCCTCAAGCCCACCAAAAAGAACTTCTTGATCAGTATTTCCAGTTTTATTCTTAGCCTCTTCAATAGCCTTCAATGTTTCTTGTATTAACTTAGGTAGGTCCTTTGCAGCTGTATCCTGATCACCTATTTCCACTTTCACTGCTTCACCAACCGCTTCGACTTTAATTTCTCCTTTGTCGACAGCTTCTTGAAGAGCTTCAACTAGTTCTTTAGCACTTTTGTCTTTTTCTCCTCCTTCATCCTCTTTCGTTTTTACTTCAAGTTCTTTTTTCTCTAAGTTAGTGGTCTGCTGAGTCATCTGCTTTGTAACTGATGGACTAGGTGAAGGACTGAAGTTTAGGGATAATACGGTGGTCCCTTTTGGTTGTTCAACAACGGGCACTAGTCGCTGAACACCAAATGCATTTTTCAATGAACCGGATATTTGCTTAAATTTGGGTACGTTAAATTCTGCAAATGAGAGAATTAGAACAAAGAAAGCCATCAAAAGGGTAGCCATGTCAGCGAAGGTTGCCATCCAAGCCGGCGCTCCAACTGGGGGACACTTAGGACACTCCTCTTCCTCCTCTTCTATCTCTGCTTCTACTTCTTCTGCCACTTTGCGATTCCTTGATATTCTTGTTATGCGGCAGCTTCAAGCTTCTGTTGAACGGCTGGGGGTAAATTAGCTACCATCTGATCCTGAATATTTCTAGGAGATTCACCTCTTGCTATGTTCCTCAGACCCATAACGACCATTTCTCTGTAAGTAACCTCATATGCGGTGTAACCTTCTAAAGAAGTTATCATTGGCAAAAATAAAACATTCGCGATAAAAGCTCCGTAGAGAGTGGTCAAAAGAGCAACAGCCATAGCTGGTCCAATAGCCTTTGGGTCTGCCATATTTCCCAACATTAAAACTAGTCCGACAAGTGTGCCGATCATACCCATGGCTGGAGCGATATCTATCCAAGCCTTAACAACATTTTGATTTGACTCATGGCGCGCCTTCATGGCTTTTATTTCTTGATTTAATTGAGTAGTGAGCTTAGCTTCGTCAGCCCCATCAACTAACATCTGCAATCCTTTAGAAAAAAACTTATCAGGTACATCTTGGCCTTCAAGTGCCATCATACCATCTTTTCTTGCAATTCCAGCCAATTCAACCATTTTTGTGACTAATTCATCCTGAGGTTTTACAGGCGGAAAGAAAGCCTTGGCCATAACTCCAAAAGAGCCAAGAAAGGTCGGCAAAGGACAGGTATACATGACACAAAAGAAAGTTCCACCAAAAACAATAGCTAATGAAGGAACGTCTATAAAGGGACCAACGCCTCCACCTGAAACCATCGCGTATATAATAAATCCAAGCGCTCCAATTAATCCTAGAAGAGAGGCTATATCCATAGTTTTTCCTTTATGCTTATTACGTTTTCTTACCTGCGACAAAGATTACTGCAATTATAATACCAAAAAAATAGAACTATTTTAAAAATTTAAGAAAATTTGGCATCGAACTTGTTTAACAATATAATCGTGTTACAAACAAATACAAGAGAACTAATGTAATGACAAATTTACGACTGATAGCTTTATGTTTAATTTTTATTTTCGCCGGATCTACTATACATGCCAGTGATAGCAGATTTATTTTGAAAGAGCACATTGTTGTGGACATGGAAAAAAAAATTGACTGGTTAAGATGCTCGGTAGGCCAGAGGTGGGATGGCAATGAATGTGTTGGAAAAATTGTTAATCTTTCTTTAGATATGGTTCCAGAAGCTTTAGTTATCGCTAATGAGCAGCTTGGTGGCCAATGGCGATTACCATCAAAATCAGAGCTCAAGTCGATAGTTTGTAAAGAGTGCTCCTCTCCAAAAATAAATGAGGATATTTTTCCTAATACAGACAATGCCCCCTACTGGACGGGTGACCAAAGTATTTTTAACAGTAAGTTCTATGTAAGTATTAATTTTCATACCGGTTTCTCTTTTAATAGATTTTCTCCAATTAAAGAGCTAGCGGTAAGGTTAGTACGCGATAGATAACATTTTTAGCTTACATTTTCTTTTCAATCTTATCTGTTTTCCACTGCCAAAGCTTGAATAAGAATAAAATTAGTCCAAGCACCATAATAATGGCTGCTATCAATTCTGTAGAAATAAATTTCATTAAGTACAGTCTATCGCTTGCCACTAGTCCCAAAACTATTAGCATCACAGTGGCCATTATAAATGATCTTATTAATCTACATGTGAAACACGGACCTTCTGGTGTATTTCTCTGTTTTATTCTAAACATTTTCAACCTCTGCCATAAATTAACTTATGCTTTCATATTTTCATAGTTTTTTTTGACATATATCTTCT
>CAZOIZ010000127.1:0-3361 GCA_964580005.1 uncultured Rhodobacterales bacterium | reverse complement strand
GGTTCGGAAAAAAAACCAGACCTATCTAACAATACAGCAAATAAGACTTCTGAATTTAAGACGGATGCTTTAACTCAGACCTCAACAAATACCAATCTTCCTAAGGATTTAAATTCAGAAAATAATTTACTTAGACAAACTTTGGTTTTTACAAACAAACTAGATGCAAGTTCAAATGTGGTGTCTAATAACACTCAGAACCCTTCCCTCTTTAACCAAGAGAGTAATGATAAATTACTCCAAAACTTAAATATGTTGTCAAAAAGCTGGGGAAATAAGCTTATAGAAAAAATAGAAAAATCTATTATAGATGGGGTAGAGGAGATAGAAATATCGCTGACCCCAAAAAGTCTGGGTAGACTGAATGTTACGATTAACATGCAAGATACTATAGCCAAGATTAGTATTATTACTGAAAGCTCCAACGCCGCTGCTCTCCTATCAGATGCAGAGTCGAAATTATCACAAATGATGGAAATTTCGGGATTGAAGCTAGCATCACTTCAAACGCGAGCTAATCAATTTGGAGGAAATCAAAAAGGAAAAGAGCACGGGCATAAGCTTGCTTCAACAGTAAAAAAGATTAATATCGATGATAGCTCCAGACCAATGGAAGATATAAAGAAAGTGAATAGTGAAAATGAGGGTCTTAACCTCATAGCATAATAAAAAGGACAGGCAAAATGGCAGAAGAAGAGAAAGAAGAAGAACCTAAAAAAGGTGGCCTAATGAAAATCATAATGATGGCTTTAGGAGCTATTGCTTTGATAGGCGTAGGGGTAGGAACTGGATATTTTTTATTTGGTGGTAAGCCTGCTGATCCCTCAGCGGAAATAGAAGAAATAATTGAAAGAAAAATGAAGGAGGCCGAAGAAGCAAAAGCTGCAGAAGAAGCGGCAAATTCTGGGCCACAAAAAAAGGAAGCGCCTGAGGTGGAGAAATTTATAACCACTTACTACGAGTTCCCAGGTAACTTTACAACAAACTTGAGAGGCTCAAGAAAATTTTTGCAAGCTGGAATTGGAGTGTCTACACAATATGATGAAAACGTAATAAATAATGTGGAAGATCATCAATTATCGTTAAGGTCAAGCATTTTGGCAGTTATGAGCGAATTTTCTGAGCAGGATATTGAAGGTAAATCAGGAAGAGATGCACTTGCAAAAGCCATTGCTGCAGAATTAAACACAAAATTAGAGGCATTAGAAGGATTTGGGGGGATTGAGAATGTTCATTTCACTTCCTTTATGCTTCAATAAGAAGAGATCGAGGGCTTAAGTGGTATCATCAAGAAAATTATCTAGTGAAGAAGTTGATGCATTAATTGAGGGTTTGCAGTCCGATGAGAATGGAAGCTCATCATCCTCCGATGTATCAGAAGCCGCTAACGTCAGACCTTATAAGTTTGGGTCAGATGAGCTATCATTACTTGGAGACTATTATGCTCTTAGGCTTGTTAACGAAAGATTTGCTCGACAAGCTCGAAGTGTTTTTCTTCCAATGCTTAGAATTCTTCCCCGAATATCCTCTTTTCCCCCCGAAGTAAAAACATTTGATGAGTACTCATCTGGGATCGAAAGTTTTATGAGTTTAACTTCAAACAGATTAGAAGAACTTAGAGGGAATATGTTGCTGGTTATGGATCCGAACTTCATATCAATTCTGACAAATTCGTATTATGGCGGGCAAATTGAGGCGATAAAAGAAAAAAGGGCTGAATTTACCAGTACCGAAGAGCGCTTAATAGAAATCGTATCAGAAGGTCTTAACAGGATGCTTGAAAGAGCATGGCATGATCTTATGCCGATCACTCTTACTGAACAGAGTAGAGAGGTGAACCCCCAATTTGCATCATTTGTCGATAATGCAGAGATGGTAATTATATGTTCATTTGTAGTTCAATTACCTGGTGTTGACGCAGCAACTTTTGATATAATCTATCCTCTACAAACACTCAAACCTATTGCCTCACAGCTTAGATCAAGAGTTCAAAGTGAAGTGATCGATGATGATTTTACATGGAAAGAAAAACTAGAACGGATGGTAATGGAGATCCCTTTAAATGTCAGTTGCCGCTTAAGTGAGCCAACTGTACCAATGAATAAATTGCTCCAGACTAAAACAGGCGATACCTTTCCTATATATGTGGGTGAAGGCATTGAAGTATTAATTGAAGATCAATTAGTATTTCTCAGTGAACTAGGAGAACTCTCTGGGCAAGCTGCAGTGAACATAAAGAAGAGACTAAGTAAATAACATATGGGGTTATGCAATGGGCGAAGAAGAGAATATAGAAGAAAAAACTGAAGAGCAATCAGCTAATACAGAAGACAAAGATCAAAATTCTGCTTCAGCAGACAATCTTCGGGTTTTAGAAAATATCGATGTTAGACTCACCGTTGAAGTAGGGAGTGCTGAGCTAAAAATTAAAGAGTTACTTAGACTAAACGAAGGATCAGTTATAGAACTAGACAGACTGGCAGGAGACCCTTTAGATATTTTAATTAATGGAACAATGATAGCCAAAGGTGAAGTAGTGATGGTTGGGGAAAGATTTGGGATAAGGTTTGTTGAGATCGTAGATCCCCAGAAAAGAATTGAAAGCGTCAAATAATTAAGTCAACTTTTTGACTATTGAGAGTGAAAAACTCTTTTTTTCTTATAAAAACATACTGCTTAAGAAAATAAATCCTTTGGCATGATACTTGCCTTTCTATTTAGAAAGGAGGTACATATGCAGGTTCAAGATATAAGCTTAACTCAGATAGTTGTTGTATTACTATTTTTAGGTACTCTTATTCTGCTACAACAGTTACTGAAGAATAATAAGTTCAATTTCCAGGATCGTTTAAATAAAAAGAAAAGGGTGATCTTGATTGAAGAGTTTGCACTGAGTAACTCTGAGCGAATTAGATTAATAAGGGTTGATGGTACAGAGTACCTTTATTGCTCTGCAAAAGGATCCTCGCCAACAATTATTCCTCATGAAGGCAAGAATACAAACAGCATTAAACGAAATGTAGAGCTTAAAAAACTTGTGAGAGACAAGCACGAAGTTACAGGCAATGAGAGAGAACAAAAGGGCACGCCCAATATATTGTCAGCTGCAATATCTAATGCGCGAAAGATGAACCCAAAGTTAGGTTTAAAGAGATGAAGTTCAAAGCTATAATAATATTAATACCAGCTCTATTTATATCTCTTGGCGATAGCGCAGCCTTAGCACAAAATGGCCTATCAAGCTTTGCCGATGGTCTTCCCGCTTTGAAAATTCAAAGCAATGGTGAGGAAGAAACAACGTACTCATTATCCCTCCAGATCCTTGCATTAATGACTGCACTGACCTTGCTTCCTTCAATAG
>CAZOIZ010000126.1:0-3383 GCA_964580005.1 uncultured Rhodobacterales bacterium | reverse complement strand
TCGACTTCAACCTTTACTATTTCTGTATTTGCTGGAATATTTCCAGCAAATACAAATATTAAAAGCAATAAATATCGAGCGATCATTTATTATTTACATTTCCAGATCATCGCCATCACCCATCTCTCTAGCTGCTTTTACTTCTGATGTATCCAAGCCATTTTTTTTTGCAAAAGTTATGAGGCCTACAGAAGATTTCCCAAGAGAAACAATAAGTTTAGGAACATTCTTACCAACAAAAAGTCCTGTATCAAGAGTGCTTTTTAGTTTTCTTATTTCCATTGGATTTCTGATGCTTTTAAGAGAATTTTGTGCCGAATTCATAAAATCAGAAATAGGCTCACTTAACTTTGCAGTCTTGGCAACTGCTTTTACATAGGGCACTAAAGCCTTAGCATATAGAGCTTTTGCATCATCATCTAGCTCTCCTTTTTCTTCAACTACAGAATCCATCACCTCTCTAGCTTCTTCCGACAAAGTAACAGCACCTTGAATATCTTCACTACTGCCATCTCCGCCTGTTATAGCACTAGAAGTATTTTTTAAAGTAGCTGCAAGTTCGCCATTGCCCTGAGCTTCTGCAATCATTGCCTGAGCTGTAAGAACATCGACTAGCGCATCTGAAACAGCAGCTATTAAGTTAGCTTGTGCAGTATCTATATCAACTGCTGATTCTTGTGATTCTTGCTTATCTCCGCCACCAAGTGGATTTAATTTTTTTAAGTCCTTAAATTGAGCATCAGCAGTATTTACAAATACAAAGCTCAATAAGAATAAATATCCGATTAGTTTCTTTTCCATTTTTTCCTCCTATAAAAAAACTATAATTTAAAAATTAAAGAGTTTGTTGCTTCAACAAAAGCTTTTTTTAAAGCTGCTGTTTGTGCAAGCACGTCTGTCTCGCCAAAAGCACTCTTTATTTCTGGACCAACAGATGCTACTGATTCAGCCCCAAAAAAATCATCTATTTTAAATAACTGAATATTTACTAACACATCTGATTTTTTTGCGCCTGTATCTGGATCATCTCTTGGCACACTATAATCAACCGTTCCAAGAAGGAAGTAATTCAACCTTCCTTGTCCCACATCAATAATAATATCAATAATTTCATTTTGTTTTTGTGGTGATATGTTTGCACCTAAGTCTCCCGAATTCCCAGAAAATTGATTGAGGACTTCATTTAAGAAAGGTTCATAGCCATACCTTTGCGCCATACTTTCAAGTCTAGCTGCATTAAATGTTCTCATACCCAATGGTGCAAGGACATTATTTATTTGTGCATTTGCATCGTTAATATCACCAATTTCATAAGTTCTTTTAGTTGCCTTGGTAGATGTACTTCCTCCAGTTGTGACAGATTCTCTTTGTGTGGAGCTTTCAGTAATTGATGTTGAATTTTCATCGCTTGCGATCAACTCATCAGCTTCAAGACTTTTTTTTGTCATTGATTGCCTTGTTACTCTGGCATCAAATGATTGTGCTTCAGTTGTCTTTCTTGGAACAACCAAAACGACTATTCCTTGACCTTGAAGATTTTGCTGATTTTGAGAAGACCCTGAGCTTGATCGGAGTATGTTGTTCAGTTTTGCTTCATTGATGTTTACTCTAATGATAACAGTAAAAGCCCTATCTTTTTTTGAACAATCGCTTGATAGCACAACGTAATCAATGATGTAATCATTTAATACAAAGGAATTTCCTACCTTATTAAGTGCTTGCATCTTGTCAGAAGAAAAAGTGGAGGTATATTTTACCCAAGCAGAAGTTTTTGCTTTTTCTATTGCATTTAATTGTTTTTTTCTGTCAGCAGGTTGACCATCTCTGCATGTACTTCTATCTAATTTGACGGTGCCAATCCCTTTTTCGGTAACTGTCTGAGCACTCAAGTCAAAAGAGATAAAGACCATAAAAATAATCAAGTTGGATATAAATTTTTTCATTTTTCTAGTTTCTCCAGAATTAATTTGCTATTTTTTTTGAAATCTCTTGATGACATCTTACTTGATTTTGTTAGCCACTTCTTATCTAACTGTTTTACATTTTGAGGATAATCTTTGAGCGTTCTATTCATTGACAAGCCAAAATATACCCAATCATCAGCGGTATCAGCTTTATTTACCTCATCTGTCTCAACATGCTTAAGATCAATAGAAGTAATATTTTTCATTCCAGGAATATTAAACTCAATAGAACTAAACGCTCCCCATGCATAAGACTCCCTAAGTTTAGATTCATCTAACTTTATTTTTTTAAATCCCTTGATATTAATAACGAAGCCATAATCTAAA
The DNA here is from genome assembly GCA_964580005.1 of uncultured Rhodobacterales bacterium. Classification (GTDB taxonomy): domain Bacteria; phylum Pseudomonadota; class Alphaproteobacteria; order Rhodobacterales; family Rhodobacteraceae; genus CACIJG01. The sequence continues at coordinate 1,092 of CAZOIZ010000126.1, read as the reverse complement.
TCTGGAAGTTTTAATTCCAGCACATCAGTAGAGTCAGCAAATTTAATTGCTAGATCCTTTCCTAAGGCTTTCCCCTTAACATAAGGTATTAGAGGATAATCGTAAGTTTCAGAAAACCATTTAGTGTACTCTTGTCCAACCCAAGATTTATATGCTTCCTCCATAAATTCGCCAAAAAAATCTATATAAAAATGGTTCTCTTTAAACTCACCTTGGCCTGAAAGTTGCTTTAAGGCTGTTTTACCTAGATTTATTTCTTCTATTCCAACAACATTCTTTCTGTTCATTAGATCATTTGAGTTTGCAGAAAGAATATTATTAAAAATTGGTCTCAAAAAAGAACCATCCCTTGAGAAAGATTTTGTTATTAATGATGTTTCTGTAAGCTTAGAAATCATTTCAGTGTCACTCAAAGAAAGATATAAATCATAATCTTTAGAAGGAATGTCCATACCTAAATAAAAATCTCCAATAAAGCGTATCTGCTCCAATCTTGTGTTTCTATAATCGCAAGAATTATTTTGTGGAGGATCAAGATAAACTTTTCTTGCTGCATATGGCTGAACAGATAAAATCTGTTGATCTTTGGAACTAAAAGTAATTATCTGTGCACCCAAACTATATGTTCTTATGCACTTCTTAGTGTTTTCATTATAAAGACTGCTAACTCTCTCATTATCAACGGCAATTATTAATGAAAGAGTTCCATCTTTAAAAGAGTCAGAAGCTTGCAACCTCAGTTGAGAATTTTTAGTTAGATTATCTTGAAGATATGAGAAAATAATTTTTCTTAATTCTTTCTCTCCTTTGATTGTATTTGGATATAAGTCTTGAAGATCGTTATTGCGAGAAATATAGGATAGGCCACTGTATTGGATTGCATCAGAATATGAATATAAGCTTGAAATGCAAAAAACTAAGAAACAACTTTTCTGTAAAAAATTCATAATTACAGGTTTATTTTAAACATAAAGGTAGCACTCTATCAAATCAGAAAATATAATTTGTTATTTATGAAATCTATACTTATAACTGGCTCATCTTCAGGCATTGGAGCAGCGATTTGTGAATATTTTTCAGCTAAGGGTTGGA
>CAZOIZ010000125.1:1706-3384 GCA_964580005.1 uncultured Rhodobacterales bacterium | reverse complement strand
CAGATGTTTTTATTCTCCTAACATTTTTGTCCTCAAAAAGAGTTTTTTTGAATGTCCTAACCACAACGGCTGAGAGTTCTTGATTAAATTCAACTCCCCTGATTTCATCTTTTGAATTGATAATATTTTGATTATGAAGAAACCCAACAGCCAAATACTCTGGGTAATCACAGACCGTTAAGGCAGTAAGTACTTCCTGAGAATTGAGGTAAATAGTTAATATTTTTTCATCGATTAAATTAATATATTTTACCTTATTTTCCTCATTAAAAACTCTTACCTTTGACACCAACTTAGAAATATTTTTTTCCGGCGTTAAAAAATTGACTTTTTTTCGATATGCATCCATATATAAATACTTGTTTATCTCTGCAGCATTGTCTACCAATTTGTGTCTTGTAGGTCTATTTATGAAAAGCCAGCAAAAGTATTCACTTGTCATCAACACGTCGGGACTACGATGCCCGTTACCTTTATTAAAGGTTCAAAAAAATATTAAATCACTCAGGAAAGGTAGTGAGGCTCTCATTATCGCTGATGATCCTATGGCGGAAATAGATTTAAAGCATTTCTGTTTAAACAACAATTACATACTAACAGAGGTTAAAAACAAGCAAGATGGTAGAACGCAATTCTTTTCGTTAAAAAAGGATGAATCAATATGCTAAGCAATATAAATAAGGAGTTTATTGATAACAAAAAAAGAAAGGTTTTACGTGTTTAGATTTTTCACAACGAGAAAATGGGCTTTGTGGGCTTGGTTAGGGTCTACATTGATTTTATCATCCCTTTGGATTCAAGTCGAAATTGATGTTAAAATCAATGAATGGTTTGGCGAATTCTATGATATGATTCAAAAAGCTCTAGCGACACCTAATGCTGTAACTTTAGAGGAGTATTGGGCAAGCTTGTTTAGTTTTATATATCTGGCGGGTATATATGTAGCAATCGCAGTTGCAGTTAGTTTTTTTACCGCGCACTTTTTGTTTAGATGGCGTACTGCAATGGTAGAATGGTACCATTCAGTATACGAAAAAGCACGTTCTATTGAAGGTGCCGCTCAACGTGTACAAGAAGATACGATTAAGTTTTCAAGAATTATGGAAGGGCTTGGTACGAGTTTCATTGAAAGTATAATGGTACTTGTTCAGTTTATTCCCATCCTATTTGGGTTGTCAGTTGGTATTCCAATTTTCTTTTTTGGAGATTGGCAATACGGATTGATTACAGGTGCGATTGTCTGGTCAGTAGGGGGTACTTTATTCCTTATTGGTTTAGGGTGGTTACTCAGCCTAGTTGGAGTTGAATATGACTTGCAGAAGAAAGAGGCTGCATATCGGAAAGTATTAGTTATTGCAGAAGATGACGAAACTGTAAGACCAAAAACAATAGAAGAGCTGTTTGATGGTGTACGAGGCATTCATTTTAAATCATATTTGCGTTATCTTTACTTTAATATAGGTAGAATTGCATACTTACAAGCAAACGTATTGAGTGCATATGTGTTCCTTGCACCAGCAATTGTAGCTGGAGTAGTTACGCTAGGGGTGATGCAACAAATAATTAGAGCATTCGGTAGAGTGGAAGGTTCAATGCAATACTTACTCAAAGCTTGGCCAACTATTATAGAACTATTGAGCGTTTATAAGCGACTTAGAGAGTTTGAAGGTCAAATTAA
>CAZOIZ010000125.1:0-1606 GCA_964580005.1 uncultured Rhodobacterales bacterium | reverse complement strand
GATGATGTTGCACTTTCTGCCCATCCAATTATAGAAATAGCATTTCCTCCTACCAATAAAGCTCTGTTTCTGAGCCCTATAATTGCTTCAGAATAATTTATATTGGAGGCATACGATAGTTTAATAACCTCAGTACAACTTCTTTCGTCTCGCAAAAGTCTGTCTGGATGCAATGAAACATATTTAATCCCCTTGACCGGTGTTACGCCAGTACCTGCTTGCCCTGTGGCAGACGAAACTACGCTCTCTCCTATTGACGCTGTGGTTAATCCGTAGGGATTTGTTCCCTGACATGCCGTTAAAAATAAATAAAAAACAATTAATACTACAATACGCATAAGATACTCTCCTTCAACTTACCCATAGACTTTTACGACTGAACAAAAATTTTATTAGTAACTTTTATGACTTCTACAAACTGTTGTAAAATTGCTACAAAATTACTATCTCCAAAAATATCATTTGTTTACCAAGATGGCTTATACTTAAAGCTCCCATCGTAAATAATAATAATGCAATCAGTGAATTGTATTAGATAGTTTTTGTTGGTTCGCTGAAAAGAGATCATCAACGACTTCAATCATTTCATTTTGGTCTTTGAACGGCTGTTTTTGTATGCTAACGACACTTTCCATTTGTATAGCAATGTTTGTTAAGAAAATGTTACCTTTTTCTAAGCATTCTATAAGGTCAGAGTCACTTTGCGACTCCATGTAGTCTAAGACAGCATTAGCCACTCTACTTTTGAATATTTCAAAGTCTTTGTTGTCGTGATCTACTGAACCCATATCATTGGTCTTCATAATTATCTTGTTACTATCTTTTTTCATAAATTCTACTCACGATTACTAGAGACAATTACTCTAAACGACAAATTTTTTGATTATTTAGGAAATAAACTTTTTTTTAAAATAGTCGTTATTTTTGTCAGATTATTGAAATAAAGAGTATGTTTCAGACATGTCAGACGATTTAGAAAATACGGAAACAGAGGCAGATGGAGATATAAAGCCTAAAAAAAGAAAGAAACGTAAAATACCATGGAAATCCGTAGTTCTCTACATTCTACCAGCTTTAATTGTTTTCATAATTTTTATCATGATGCACAATTTGTTGGTGCAACCACCGCTATCTAGAGAGGAAATTGTCGCGCTAATAAATGATAAAAGTGATCAAAACTCAAAGAGTAATTCCATTGAAGAAATTGACCCAGCTGAGAAGAATGAAGAGGAAATATTACAGGGTTCGGACATCCCATTTATAGGGCCTCAACACTTTTATCATTCGTTTACGGGCGCCTTGGCAACGGACTTAAAAAATGGCTCCGGCATACTAACTATCGAAATAGCCGTTTCAATATTTATGGGAAAATTGAATGCTGAAGCATATTTTGAAAACTTCAAGGAGTTTGAGCCAGCCTTGAGGTCCTCCATTTTAGCATTGATGAGAACGAAAACAAAGGAACAACTTGAAACAAATCAAGGTAAAGAAACATTACAATTAGAGATTCTTAAAACAATTAATGGCGAATTAGTTAGGCTTGGTGCAAAACCTGAAATTAAAACTGTCCAACTAACAAAACTACTATTGATTTAAGGAATATTGA
>CAZOIZ010000124.1:0-3387 GCA_964580005.1 uncultured Rhodobacterales bacterium | reverse complement strand
TCGACTTCAACCTTTACTATTTCTGTATTTGCTGGAATATTTCCAGCAAATACAATAGTTAAAAACAATAGATATCTAGCAATCATTTATATACTACTAAAACTCGTCGTCACCTAACGCAGATGAAGCATTGCTAGTATCAATTCCGTTATCTTTTGCATAAGTTAAAAGATCTTTGGAAGATTTACCTAGAGATACAATAAGCTTAGGAACGTTTTTACCAACAAAAAGTCCGGTATCGAGCGTACTCTTTAATTTTCTAATTTCCATTGGATTTCTTATACTCTTAATAGAGTTTTGCGCCTGATCCATAAAATCAGAAATTGGCTCACTAAGTTTCGCTGTTTTTGCAACTGATTTTGCATAAGGTAAAAGAGCTTTAGCATAAAGTTTTTTGGATTCACTATCCATTTGTTCTTTTTTATTAAAAACTTCTTGGTTAGCTTTAGTAGTTTCTGCAACATCTAAAACTGCTCCTTTAAGAGTCTCTTCATCAACACCACCACCTGATAGATCTTTAGAGGTGTTGGAATATGTTGCAGCTAGCTCTTTGTTTCCTTGAGCTTCTGCAATTATTGCTTGGGCAGCATAAACATCACCCAGTGCATCTGCTAGAGCATCTAATAATTTAGCTTGAGCTCCTTCTACATCAACAGGTGATTCTTTTTCATCACCTCCACCTAGTGGATTTAATTTTTTTAAGTCTTTGAATTGAGCTTCAGCAGTATTTACAAATACAAAGCTCAGTAAAAACATATACCCTATTAGTTTCTTTCTCATTTTTTCCTCCTATAAAAAAAACTATAATTTAAAAATCAAAGAGTTAGTTGCTTCAACAAACGCTTTTTTCAAAGCTGCAGTTTGTGCAAGTACATCGGTTTCACCAAAAGCACTCTTGATTTCTGGACCAACAGACGCAACTGACTCAGCACCAAAAAAGTCATCTATTCTGAATAACTGAATATTTACTAAGACATCTGATTTTTTTGCGCCTGTATCTGGATCATCTCTTGGCACACTATAATCGACAGTTCCAAGCAGAAAATAGTTTAATCTTCCTTGCCCCACATCGATAATGATATCTATGATTTCGTTCTGTTTTTGTGGCGAAATATTTGCACCTAAATCTCCAGCTTTACCAGAAAATTGATTGAGCACTTCATTAAGGAAAGGTTCATAACCATATCTTTGAGCCATACTCTCCAATCTTGCTGCATTGAATGTTCTCATACCAAGTGGCGCAAGAACATTATTAATTTGGGCATTTGCATCATTTATATCACCAATTTCATAAGTTCTTTGGGTTGCCTTAGATGAAGTACTTCCTCCGGTCGTCACAGATTGTCTTTGTGTTGAACTTTCGGTAATTGATGTTGAGTTTTCATCAGCTACAATAAGCTCATCAGCCTCAAGACTATTTTTTGTCATTGACTGTTTCGTAACTCTAGCATCAAAAGATTTTGCTTCAGTTGTCTTTCTTGGAACAACTAGTACTACTATTCCCTGTCCTTGAAGATTTTTCTGAGTTTGTGAGGACCCCGAGCTTGATCGAAGCGCATTGTTAAGCTTTGCTTCATTTATATTTGCTCTTATTACAACTGTAAAAGTCCTGTCACTTTTTGAGCAATCACTAGATAGAACAACATAATCAATAATAAATTCTTTTATAGGACTTCGAAGGGCGTCACTTGAAAACCATTTGTCATATGCACTTATTTTTTCAGAATTGAAAGTTGAAGTATATTTTACCCAAGCAGAAGTTTTTGCTTTTTCTATTGCATTTAATTGTTTTTTTCTGTCAGCAGGTTGACCATCTCTGCATGTACTTCTATCTAATTTGACGGTGCCAATCCCCTTCTCTGTAACTGTTTGTGATAAAAGATTATAAGAAAAGAATGTTGCAATAAATAATAACGATAAAGATATTAATTTTTTCATAGCTTTAATTTCTCCTTAATTATATTAGCATGTTTTTTAAAATCCTTTGATGACATTGAGCTTGACTCAGAAAGCCATTTTTTATCTAAAGTTTCTAAGTTTTCTGGATAATCTTTTAGGGTACTGTAAAGAGATAAATCAAAATAATCCCAATCGTCAATGAGATCTCCCTTATTAACTTCTCTGGAGTAAGCATTTTTAAGTTTTATTGAGGTAATTTTCTCAATCCCGACATTATGAAATTCAATAGTACTATATGCACCCCAAACATATGCCTCTCTCAATTTTGATTCACCTAACTTAACTTTCTTGAATCCTCTAACTTTTATAACAAACCCAAAATCGAGATCTGGCAATGTGAGCTTAAAAACCTCAGTTGAATCAGCAAATTTTATTGCTATATCTTTTCCTAAGGCCTTACCTTTAACATAGGGTATTAAAGGATAGTCGTAAGTTTCAGAAAACCACTTTGTAAATTCTTGTCCAACCCGCTTCTTATATGCTTCCTGCATAAAGTCACCAAAAAAATCTGTATAAAAGTGATTTTGCTTGAATTCTCGTTGTCCAGAGAGTAACTCAATAGCTGCCTCTGAAAGATTTATCTCATCTATACCAACAATTCGGTTAGTATTAATGTAATCATTTGGATTGGTCAAAAGCACTTTATCAAGTATTGGTCTCAAAAATGTTTTTTCGCTGGAAAATGATTTAGTTTCAAGCGACTTCATTTTTAGTGTTGAAATTAACTTATCATCGCTTAATGAAAGATATAAATCATAATCTTTGGATGGAATATCAAATCCAAAATACATATCGCCAATAAAACGTAATTTATTTAATTGTGGATCTAAATTGTTACAGGAACTATTTTTTGGTTCATCAACATAAATTTTTCTTGCCATATGGGGTTCAATTGATAATATTTGTTGATCTTGTGTACTGAATGTAATTATTTGGGCGCCTAGATTGTATGTCCTAATGCACTTATTAGTTAATTCATTATATAAAGAAACAACTCTTTCGCTATCTATAGCAATAATGAGTGAAAGTGTTCCATCTCTGAACGAATCAGATGTGCCAAGATATAAATTAGGATTTAAATCTTCGTTGTCTTTGAGATAAGAGAAAATTAATTCTCTTAGGTCTTTTTCAGCTTTAATTGTATTTGGATATAAGTCTTGTAATTCACTATTACCAGAGACATAAGATAATCCACTGTATTGTATTTTTTCAGAGAAAACATCAGTACTAACAAAGAAAGAAAGTATTATAAAAAGGGTAGTCGATTGGAATAGTAATTTCATAAATATAGTTTTATTTTAAACATAAAGGTAGCACTCTATCAAATCAGAAAATATAATTTGTTACTTATGAAATCTATACTTATAACTGGTTCATCTTCAGGCATTGGAGCAGCGATTTGTGAATATTTTTCAGCTAAGGGTTGGA
>CAZOIZ010000123.1:0-3416 GCA_964580005.1 uncultured Rhodobacterales bacterium | reverse complement strand
GCTATTTGTGAAGAAACGAAAGCAGCTTGAACTAATCCGCCATGAACATCAGGTCTATAAAGCCAATCTAAGTCGTAATAAGGTTCAAGCTTGTCAGCACCTTCTAAGGCAATTACTGCTTTGAAATAATTACTTTGTTCAAGGGCAAGATGTAATACAACCCTACCTCCCATGGAGCATCCCATTATTACAGGAGATTTTAATTCATACTGTTTGCAAAAAGACATTATAATTTGTTTATATAAATTAGTAGTTAATTTATAATCATTTAGTTCATAGCCCTCTGGAGGGTTGGATTTGCCGTGCCATGGTAAATCGAATACTATAACTCTGTAATTATTAGTGATTTTTTTGTCGTTTAAAATATGACGAAACTGTCTTCCATCAGAACCTGCGGTATGAAGGCACAATAGAGGGGTACCTTTTCCAGCTTCTTCAACATAAATTCTATAATTATGTTTTTTGACCTTAAGATTAAAATATCTACCAATAATATCTTCAAATTCTAAACTTATTTTTTTCATTATTATTGATACCTATTTTTAATTTGACGATATGAAGCAATAAGGTCTTTGAAATATTGCAGGTTTTGGATGAATGGGGTTAAATCTCCATCAATATTTACAAGATTTTTTGCAAGCATAGAAAAAATATCATGGTAATCACGTGGAGGTAATTCTAGCCAATGTTTATCCCAAACTTTTGTTTTTCCGTGAATTTTAAAAACTCCACTCTTAGTTAAAACACTTCTTTCATCTATAGATTGAACTTTGCCATTAATTATATGAAACAAATAGTCTTTATCTTCGATTCCAAAAGTAAATGTCATGTTTATCCAACGACCGTTCTCGACAAGTCTTCTATTAGAATTAATAACACTCTTCCATTTTTCTACTGTTAACATTAGCTCTCTATAATTTTTATATAACTATAAGTTTTTATAATTATTTTACAAAAAGAAACTTTTATATAATCTAGATAATTGGAGGCATAAAATGTTTAATGTTGAAAAATTTTTACATTCAGATTCTCTTAGTCCAGCAGTTGAATGGAAGGGTTATCCTAAATATAACTTTATTGGGGGTCACAATGATAGTGAGAGCATACCAATAAAATCCCTGAAAGAGTCTATAGAAAAAATAATTTTGAGAGAAGGAAAGACTCTTTCTAAATATGGGCTTGAAAGTGGTCCACAAGGTTATCTGCCATTAAGAAAGTTTATATCTAAACAACTAAATCATAGCGCTAAAATTGTAAGTAGAGAAAATGAAATCCTCGTTGTTTCTGGATCTTTACAAGCTTTAGATTTAGTAAACGAAACTCTTCTTAGAAAAGGGGATACAGTTATAATAGAGGAAGAGAATTATGGTGGAACTATTTCAAGATTAAGAAGGTTGGGAGTTAACATGATTGGTATTCCCCTAGAGCATGATGGAATGAATGTGGTAATTCTAGAGCAAACTTTATTAGATCTCCAAAAAAAGAAAATTAAACCAAGATATATTTACACAATTCCAACAATTCAAAATCCAACTGGATCCGTGATGTCAGTGCAAAAAAGAGAAATTCTTATAGATTTATCAAAAAAATTTGAAATTCCAATTTTTGAAGATGATTGTTATGCTGATCTCCTTTTTGAAAAGGAAAGGCCTCCAGCAATTAAATCTTTTGATGCAGATGGTTATGTAATTTATTGTGGCTCCTTTTCAAAATCAATTGCGCCAGCTTTGAGGGTTGGCTATTTGATTGCAGATTGGAGTATTTTATCTAGAATTTTACCATATAAAACTGACGCAGGAACAGGTTCTTTGGAACAGATGGCACTTGCAGAGTTTTGCAAAATAAATTTTAACTCTCATTTAAAAATGCTTAGATCAGAGCTACAAAAAAAATCAGAAGCTATGTGCTATGCTTTTGATAAATATTTTGGTTCATCTGCAGACTATAATAAACCAGATGGAGGAATTTTTATTTGGGTTGATATGCCTGAGAAAGTAGACACGTTCCGTCTTTATGAATTAGCGTTAAGAGAAGGTGTTGCAATAAATCCAGGTAATGAATGGTCTATTAATGCAAACGGTAAACATAAAATGCGACTTTGTTTTGGTAATCCCTCTATAAGAGAAATTGACGAAGGTATTAAGCTTTTGGCTGAAATATGCAGAAACGAATTTGGTTTGCCAACAAAGATTGCTAATATATAGAATCAGCTCATGGATCTTATTTCTAAAACGGCTCTTGAAAAATTTTGTGGATCTTCTTGAGGCACATTATGCCCTACATTTGGTAAGACTTGGTGTCTTATGTGATTTGAAAATTTTTTTTTAATTTTAGAAATATTTGATAGTCCTGTAACACCATCAGTTTCTCCATCTAAAGTAATACTTAGCGTTGAGATTATTGGTTGTTTTGATAATTGGTCTTCAATTTTGTCAAACTTTAAATCTCCTTTAATCATCCCAAATCTATGTTTATAACTATGAATCACTACGTCTACAAAGTCAGAATTTTCAAATGAGTTTGCGCTTAAGTCATATACCTCGTTACTATAGTTCCATGATGGAGACCAGGTTTTCCATAAATAGTTTATATATTCATGACGTTTATTATTAAGGCCATTACGGCCTCTTTCGTTATGAAAAAAATATTGATACCACAATTTTTGTTCAGCCTCTGGATTAACAGGTGTTAACGAGTTTTTAATATCTTGAATATTATAACCATTACATGAAACTAAGCCTAAGCACCTTTCAGGATATAGAGCAGCAACAATGCATGCTGCTCTGCCACCCCAATCGTAACCTCCTAAAATTGCATTATTTATTTTAAGGGCATCCATTAATTTTAATAAATCAAAACCAAGCGCAGCTTGTTGGCCTGAACGTAAAGTGTCATTCTGTAAAAAATATGTTCTTCCATAACCCCTTAAGTAGGGAACAATAACCCTACAATTTGAGTCTAATAATAATGGTACTACTTCTTTGAAAGCGTGAATATCGTATGGGAAGCCATGAAGAAGAATTACAGGAACACTGTTTTTTGAGCCAGCCTCGAAGTAGCTAATATTAAGATCTCCGGCATTTATACTTTTCAAACTTTTTATCAATTTTGGAACATCCTTAATTATAAAGAATTTAAAGGTAAGTTATTTTTTGTTTTTACTCTTCCTAAGGCAAAATTTGTTTCTATTGACGCAATTCCTTTGACTTTTGTAAGTTCTTCTCTCATGAAAATTTCATAGTTTTTTAGATCAGTAGCAACAACTCTTAATAAATAATCTCTATTTCCGGTTACTAACCAACAGTCCATAACAGCATCTAGAGATGTTATTTCTTTTTCGAATGATTTTAAAATTTGATCGGTTTGATTCTCTAATCTCACAGATACAAAAGCAGTTACAGGATAACCATAAGCAA
>CAZOIZ010000122.1:0-3420 GCA_964580005.1 uncultured Rhodobacterales bacterium | reverse complement strand
TCTCATGGCGAAAACGGAACTGAGCCGATTGAAAATCAGAATCTGCATCTGATGCAACGTAATCTAAGCGAAAGCGATCTCCCGCAGTGACCTCAGAAGTATCTATCACTAATGACGTAAATTCTGGAGGTGTAAAATCTGTCTGAGTTTGATTGCCAGCACTTTCCGTTATTTTTACCGAAAGAGTATCTAATTCAATTTCATGTTTTGAGTAAAACCAACTAATATCATTTCTATAGTACGTTTCTTGCAAGCCTCCGCTTCTATAATAAGTGTAATTATCGCTTTGCGCGTTATCTTCTAACCGGATGTAGTCAACAAAATATTCACCGACGGGCTGACTTGTACTAACTCGCCCGGTCATAATCCCGTCATCATCACTATCCGAAATGCTGAAAGTATTTCCCGCAGAGTTTTTAAAGTAAATTCGCGCGTTAGCTAAGCCCTCTCCAATATCGGAAGCTTCATACTTTACATTGAGCCTAGACCCTGCAGCGACTGAAACCTCCTCGAGTGATACGGCAGTCAAGTCAGGAGGTTCAAAATCTGTCTGTGGGCTAAACTCACTTCCAGTTATCTTGATTTTCATGTTTTCTAAATCAAAATCATGCGCTTTGTATTTCCATTGTCCATTTTGTCGATCATAAATTTCGATAACACCAGATTTTCGATAATAAGCATAGTTGTCACTGTAAGCATCGTCTTCTAACCGGATATAATCAACGTGATACTCGCCATTTGAAATATTTGTTCCTAACCGCCCTGTCATGATGCCGTCATCATCGCTGTCACTTAAGGAAAACGAGTGGCCAGTTTCATTTTTGAAATAAATTCTAATGTTATTAAGGCCAGTTTCTAAATCTGAGGCCTGATAGGAAACATTTAGCCTCTCTCCCACGCCTACAGTCGTTGCTTTCAGACTAATCGATTGTAGTTCTGGCGCTGTAAAATCTGTTTGAGGCGCAAATCCACCAGAAAATTCGACGGTTAAATTACTGAGTGGAAAATCGTGAGTATCGTATATCCATTGTCCGTTTTGCCGATCGTAAATTTCAACCCTTCCATCCGATCTGTAATAAACATAATTATCGTTATAGGCAAAATCTTCCAGCCTAATATAATCTAAGGTGTACTTCCCATTGACTTGATTTGAGCTGAGCCGACTTGACATAATACCGTCGTCATCGCTGTCAGATAATGAAAAGGTCTGACCTGCTTCATTTTTAAAATATGCACGTGCATTATTTAAGCCCTCACCTAAATCTTTAGCATTGTAATGAACAAATAATCTATCACCTGCTGTCAACGAAACTTGATTTATGCCTGCAAAGGTTGGATCCGGAAGTTCAGCAGAAGGTGTATCGATTTTTGTATCTGAAAGATCCATAACTTTGTCGGCAGAATATATTGCCAAGTTTTTTAAATTTGGTGGGGTATTATCGAGCTCGGTATTTGTTTCAGCTTTCGTGACGGTAAATGAATGAGAACTGAAATCAAAATTATGTTTATCGATAACGTTGATGCGGTTTTGGTCGTCATAATACTCGGTTGTTCCGTCACTCTTATATCTAATATCATTTCTGGAGTAAGCCGCGTCATATAAATTAATATAATCTAATAAATAAGTGCCTGTCGTCTGGCCGGTACTGATTTTTTTGGAAGCAATTCCATCCCCGCTGTCGGAAAAAGAAATAGAGTTTCCATTTTCATTTTTAAAGTAAAATCGAGCATCACTTATTCTGGAAACATCATCACTTGCCGTATATTTCAGGCTATAAAAATCTCCTGCCGCAACTTCTGTTTGCTCTGTCTGGATAGATAGTAATTCGGGTGGCGTGAAATCAGTTTGGATCGGCGTGCCGCCTGAGACTGTTATCGCGTATTTTGAAAAGTCAAAATTGTGATCACCCCACAGTTCTGCATTCCTCTCATGATCCCGGTACCTGTAATGACCTTCGGAATAGAAGGTTTTGGAATTACTTTGATTAGCGTTATCTCTTAAGTCGATGGAATACAGATTATAAACTCCATCCATCTGGCTTGAACTCATATTTTTGATGGCCACTCCATCATCTTCGCCGTCTGTTATGGAAAAAGATTGTCCATTCTCTGTCCGAAAACGGAAATATATATTTCCGATACCTGTTTCTTTATCAGTAGCATTATAGGATATTCTTATCTCATCGCCTGCCAATACACTGTCTGCACTTAATTTGAAGTCCACTAGTTCCGGTGCTGTAAAGTCAGTCTGAGGTTTTTCTCCTCCCTTAACAGTAAACTTGTATTGGCTAAAATCTAATTTATGAAATTCATTTAAGGTTCGATCTAAATCCTTGTCATTGTAATGTGCAACTCCGTTATCATTATAAGTTATGTAGTTTGCCTCAGTAGCCTTGTCTCGGAGAGTAATAGTCTTTAAAAAATACTCACCATTCATTTGATTTACGGAAAGTCTTTGCGAAAGCATCCCATCGTCATCACTGTCAGAAAAACTTATTGAATGACCCTGCTCTGTTTCAAAACGCATTTGAATGTTGGCAAGTCCGGAAACTATATCTTCAGCAACATAATCAATGTGATACATTTCACCGGCATAAGCATTTTCATCACGTGGTGCGAATGAAGCTAAAACTGGGGCCTCTTTATCTGAATCTCTGTTGGGTTTTTCTGTTTGAGCACCGATAATAATAGTTAAATCGCTGAGTTTCACTCCATTGGTATCTTCAGCTCCATTATCGACATCGACATCATAAATATTATAAACAGTCTGATTTTCTACTTGATCATGAAAACTTGAGCGGCCATCAGATTGATAGGTTATAGAGTTTTCTTGATAAGCATTATCTGTAACTCTAAATGACTGAAACTTATATTCACCCGTTGCCTGGTTAGAATTAACTTTTATAGAAATTATTCCATCAGCATCATAATCGTATCCATATATTGTATTTCCATTTTCGTGATTTTTGAAAGTAATGTAACCCTGCTCAATGCCTGAACCCAAATCTGACGCTTTATAATTTATATTAATTTGTTCGCCTTGCTCAACTTCATTACTGGTCATTTTTATTGACTTAAGCTCAGGAGGCGTGAAATCTGTTTGTACTTCAGTACCTTCAACCACATTAAGCTTTAGATCACGCAGCTTTACATCATAAATATTATAAACAGTTTCTCTAAATTCAGTATCATAAAATTGAGACACACCGTTGTCGTAAAATGTTTTGGAGTTGCTGCTATTAGTATCGTCACTCACTGACATTCTATAAAAAGAGTATAGACCATTCGGTAGATTACTACTCAAATTGAGAGAAATAACTCCGTCGTCTTCATAATCATAGCCATAAATTCTCACACCTGTTTCATTTCTGAACTCAATACTTACATTGCCGATACCACTATCAGCATCTTTAGCTGTGT
>CAZOIZ010000121.1:0-3466 GCA_964580005.1 uncultured Rhodobacterales bacterium | reverse complement strand
CTGCACGGGTTAAGGGCTCAATGCCCAGTAAATTATAAGTACCAACAACAATCGCGGTTGAGGAAAGAAAAAGAACAAGTAAGTGACCGGTGGGTATGTTTGCATCTATTTTGTCTTCAGACTCAGAAAAATAAATAATATAAACAATTCTTAAATAATAAAATGCTCCTATCACTGACACGATTGCCCCAACTAATGCAAGATACACAAGCCCTGAATTGATTATTGCCATCATTACATAAAGTTTACAAATAAATCCGGCCAAGGGTGGAATACCAGCCAGCGAAAATAGAATTAAAGAAAAAGCAAATGAAATAGCGGGGTTATTTTCGGAATACTTTGCTAGCAAATATATATCGGTGACAAGCACCCCATTCTTTTCCATATTTAATATAAAAGCAAAAATTCCTAACATCATTATTGAATAGAGAAACAAATAAATTATGAAGCCACTTAATCCCTCCGGGGATACTGCAGCCAAGCCCATTAATGCGAACCCAACATGACCAATCGAAGAGTATCCAAGTAATCTCTTTATATTTGTTTGGGCAATAGCACCGAATGCGCCAATAACCATAGATCCTCCTGAAAGAAAAACAAGTACCAACTGCCACTTATCTGATATCCCTCCAAAAACATCAAATAAAACTTTAGCTAATATTGCACCAATAGCTAATTTTGGAACAATAGCCATGAATGCTGTTACGGGAGTGGGTGATCCATCATAAACATCAGGTGTCCACATATGAAAAGGGAAAGCAGCAAATTTAAAAGCAATTGCCGATAATAAAAATACCATGCCAATTTGCAAGCCAAGCACTCTTTCAGAGTACATAATTGACCCGTAAATAATATGAAATTGCGTAGATCCCGTGGCGCCGTAAATTAAGGATATACCATACAAAAGTAATCCAGACGACAATGCTCCAAGAATAAAGTACTTTAGGCCAGCTTCTGTTGATTTCAAGTTATCCCTTCGATAAGCTGCTATTATGTATAATGAAAGAGATTGTATTTCTATACCTAAATATAATGTCATTAAATCGTTTGATGAAATAACAACCAGCATTCCAAAAACCGAAAAATTGATTAGAATTGGAAACTCATATTTTAATAAGTCATTTTTTTTTAAATAAGAATCGCTTAAATAAAGAATTACAGATGACAAAAACAGTATCAACATTTTGAAAAAAGCCGTGAATTCATTACTGGTATAAAACCCATTAATAATGGGATCAGCATCAACACGGTTAAAGTGAACAAGCACAGCTGTTACCATTAATGCTAAAGCTGCTATTTTATTACAATTTAACAAAATAGCAGATGATTTGACAAAAAGCATAAAACACAAAAAACTCAAGTTGAATATAACCAAAAACAATTCAGGAGTAATAAATTTTAAATTCTCAGACATATCACTTTTAATTCAACTTTAGTATGTAATCAGCAACAGTAGCGCCATATGTTTCTAATATAGGTTTCGGATAAATGCCAAACATTACGATTAGCAAAACTAACGGGTAAAGGCAAAATTTTTCTCTTAACGAGAGATCGTTTATTCTTTTTAAATTCTCTTTTATAAGTTCTCCTAATATGACCTTTTTATACAACAGAAGACCATAGCAGGCAGAAAGTATGACGCCAATAGCACCAAAGATTGCATAAAGGGGCTCAACCTGAAAAACACCGACGAGCGAAAGAAATTCGCCTATAAACCCTGATGTTCCCGGTAGTCCAACATTGGCTAAAGTCAGAACCATAAATACCATCGCATAATTTGGCATTCTGTTAATAAGGCCACCAAATGCTAGAATTTCTCTTGTATGAGTTCTTTCATAGACTACTCCTACCACAAGAAATAAAGCTGCAGAAATAAAGCCATGACTTACCATTTGGAATATAGCCCCATCGATGCCCTGTTGGTTAAATGAGAACAGACCAATAGTTACAAAACCCATATGGGCTACTGAAGAATAAGCAATCAACTTTTTCATATCCGTTTGAACCAACGCCACCAGAGATGTATAAATTATAGCAATAACAGAGAGATTAAAAATAAAGCTCTGAAAATATAATGATGCATCATAAAACATCGGAATACTAAACCTGATAAAGCCATAGCCCCCCATTTTAAGCAATATGGCGGCCAATAATACGGACCCGCTTGTTGGAGCCTGCACGTGAGCATCAGGTAGCCACGTGTGAACTGGAAACATTGGAAGCTTTACTGCAAAAGAGGCAAAAAATCCCAACCACAAAAGAGTTTGCATTCCTGAGGGAATATAAACCCCTAAAATGTAAAATGGTTCACTTTCAAATTCATAGTTTAAAAGCTTTGTAATATCAGTTGTTCCAGAAATATCCCACATGATAATCATTGCGATAAGCATCAAAATTGAACCAAGCAGGGTATATAGAAAAAATTTAAATGACGCGAAAACTCTTTCTTTGCCACCCCATATACCAATAATAAGGAACATCGGGATTAATCCAGCCTCAAAAAACACATAAAATAAAAAAATATCTAACGAAACGAAAACACCTATCATTAACGTTTCCAAGATCAAAAAAGAAATTAAATATTCTTTAACTCTTTTATCCGTCGTCCAACTCGATAGAAATACTAAAGGCATCATACCAGTTGTTAACAATATTAATATTACCGAAATTCCATCTACACCAAGTTTATAATTAAAAAAACCAAGCCATAAAAATTCTTCAACAAACTGAAAGTCTGAGGAGTTTTTATCAAACTCGCTTAACATTACTAAACTTAAAATGAACACGATGATTGAAGTTACAAAGCTCACTCTTTTTGCATTTTCAGATGACCGCGTATCCGAACCTTGAACAAATAGACCTACCACGATTGCTCCAAGTAATGGCAAGAAAGTTATAAGGGATAGGATGTAGTTCATTTATAAACTGTAAAAAGAGATTATAAAAAACGACATTATTGCAGTGAAGCCGATAATCATGATAAGCGCATAGTGAAAGACAAAGCCAGACTGCAGCCTACTCGCAACGGCTACAAGGTATGGTATAACGGATAAGCCTATTCCATGTATAGAACCATTGATCATTTTTATATCTCCTACTTTCCAGAAAAAATTGCCTATCTTTTTGGCTGAGACGACAAATATAATGTTATACAGTTCATCAAAATACCACTTGTTAAGAAAGAACTTATATAAAATAGGCTGCTGATTTGCCAATGCTTTCGGAACACTAGGATTTATAACATAGAAATAGATAGCTATTGACAGACCGATAAGCATTGCAAAAAACGGTGCCAATTTCACTATTACCGGAACATAGTGAAAGTCCTTTAGGATAGTATTTTCTTTCGACAGAAGTATAGAGTCTGAAAAAATTTGGTACTTTGCGCTTGTGAAATCAAATTCAAAAAAAGAACCAAAAAAAACTGCGCCTAAAGACAAAAGGACCAAGGGTATCAGCATTGTCC
>CAZOIZ010000120.1:0-3512 GCA_964580005.1 uncultured Rhodobacterales bacterium | reverse complement strand
TTCCTGATTGTAACGACGGCGAAGACACTACTAATAATTACGGTTTTCAAATCATTGCAACCTTGGTAGCAAAGAATAATCAATTTATTGCAGGAGATAGCAGTACTAAAAAATTGGTGCAGCTTGCTGAGAAAGTGGCAAAAACAGATGTTACAGTATTTATAAATGGGCCCACTGGTACCGGCAAAGAAGTTCTGTCGAAGTTTATTCATAATAATTCTTCAAGATGCGATAGTCCATTTGTGGGAATAAACTGTGCAGCAATTCCTGAAAATATGCTGGAGGCAATACTATTTGGCCATGAGAAAGGTGCGTTTACAGGTGCTTCTAACCCGAATAAGGGGATTTTCAGAGCCGCAGACGGTGGAACATTACTATTAGATGAAATAAGTGAAATGCCCCTTAGTCTACAAGCAAAAATACTTAGAGTTTTACAGGAGAAAATAGTAACGCCCATTGGTTCACAAAAAGATTTACCTGTGGATGTAAGAGTAATAGCTACTACTAACAGAAATATGCTTGAAGAAATAAAAAAAGGGACTTTTAGAGAAGATCTCTACTATAGACTAAACGTTTTTCCTCTAGCTACTTCACACCTAGTTGATAGGAAAAGTGATATTATTCCCTTAACAACAGCCCTACTGTATAGACATTGTAAATCAGTTGATGAACTTCCTTGGCTTAACACATCTGCGCTGGAAACGCTATTAGACCATAACTGGCCAGGAAATGTTAGAGAACTGGAAAATATCGTACAAAGAGCCTTGGTTCTTTGCACAGAAAAAGAAATTAGTTCAAATGATATTGTTATCGACAACAATCCTTTGAACATTTCATCAAATTCTTTAAACGATGAAAACACACAACAGCTAGCAATTTGAGGTTTCAAATGTCCCAGATAGGATCCATAACAAATAAAGTATTATCTAATCACAAGCAGATCATTGAAAGTACGAACAACACGTTAGGTCATGATAAAAGTACTGGGAATTTTGGTGCAAAAATGGAGAGAGCTCTCGACTCAGTGGCAGACGCACAAAAAATCGCTGCTGATACAACACGGAACTTTGAGCTTGGCATAGAAAATGACTTAACAAAGGTAATGATTAATCAACAAATATCGTCATTAGGTTTTCAATTAACACTTAATACAAGAAATAAGGTGCTTTCAGCCTATAAAGATATTATGAGCATGCCCGTCTAATCAAATTTAAAGGTATAAAAAATGGCAGATACAACAGAATTCACAGGTACTCAGCAAACACAGCAAGGAACGGGTTTAATTCCACAAGCTGGTCAATTTCTATCCAATGTTCAACAAATAGCCAACCAACCCAGTGTTCAAAGGTCATTACCTGCTGTAATTGCTGTCGTAGTTTTAGCACTGGGATTATTTGTTTACTCACTTTTACAGCAACCTGAAAGAACAACTCTTTATGCATCTCTACCGGATTCTGAGAAATCAAAAGTACAAGACGCATTGAAGAACCTTGGCGTCGATGTCAGTCTAGACCCTACTACGGGAGAAATACTGGTACCTGTTGAAGATTACCACCGGTCTAGGATAAGTTTGGCAGCTCAAGGATTGCCTAGTAGCGCCCCTGATGGTTATTCAACACTAACAGACTTACCAATGGGCTCTAGTAGGTCTGTAGAGCTTATGAGGCTTAAACAAACCCAAGAAATTGAGCTTGCAAAATCAATCAGAGAAATCGAAGGAGTCATTTCAGCTCGAGTTCATTTAGCACTTCCAGAAAAATCGGTCTTTGTGAGAAACCAACTACCCCCTACCGCATCAGTATTCGTTCAGCTACCAAACGGAAGATCGATGGCGAGTGGGCAAGTAAATGCTATTATTCACTTGGTATCATCGTCAATTCCCAATATGACAAAGGAAGACGTAACTGTCATTGATCAAAATGGTAAACTTCTCTCAAAATCTTTAGATGACCCAGACAGCATGCTAAACGATGCACAATTAGAACATAGAGTGAAACTTGAAAATATTTATAGAAGCCGCATCACATCTTTAGTAACCCCGATCGTTGGACCAGGAAATGTGAGCACTCAAGTCAATATTGATATTGATTTTACGAAGAGTGAGATTACTGAAGAGATAGTGGACCCTGATGGTACAGCGCTTAGAAGTGAGCAGAGCACTTTAGATTTAACTACAGATTTACCGGCAAAAGGCATTCCCGGTGCAGTGTCAAATACTGCTCCCACTGAGGCAGAATTAAGCCAAACACCAGTAGCTGGGGACTCACAAGGGCAAATAAGAAATAGGTCGTCTAGCGATATCAAAAATTACGAAGTGAGCAAACGAATAGCTACCACAATGGCACCATCAACAAAAATAATTAAAATTAATGCTGCTGTACTTCTAAGAAGTCCTAAAGCTATTGATCCTGAAACTGGGTTAGAGATTTCTCAGCCTTTATCTGATGAGAAAATTGAAGAGATTAAACAGTTAATCACTAGCGCAGTGGGTATTGATGAAGAGAGAGGTGATAAGCTTACAGTAAGCAGTGCTCCCTTTATATCGACTCTTGAAGGAGTGGAAGTTACGTGGCATGAAATTCCTCTGATTAAAAACTTAATAAAACAACTCATAACAATTTCCATATTAGCTATTGTAGCGCTTGGAGTAATAAGACCACTATTAAGCAGGATGCTTGTACCGGTTGGAGCAGGAGTTGCTGGTGAGGTTGTATCCGGAATGGATGATGACATAGATCTAGATACAATCGAAGTGAAAGAAGGTGAAAGCTTAGAAGATATAAAAGCCAAGCTAAAACCCAAAAAGCAAGCTATTTCTGCTGAAATGCTTGATACAGCAAATACCTATGACGACAAAGTTGCGGTTATAAGAATGATTGTACAAGATGAGTCCGGTCGAGTTTCAAACGTGTTTAAAAACATGATACAAAGAGATATGAATTAAACCAAATTATAAGTAGAATAAGATAGCGGGTAGGAATTAAATATGGCTGAGCAAGAAAGAGAAGATAAAACTAAGGTTTTTGACAAACTTACTGGAACGCAGAAATCAGCAATATTGATGATGCTTTTAGGTGAGGATGAGGCTTCAGAAATCCTTAAAAATTTAACTCCGAAAGAAGTTCAACACCTCGGTAGCGCAATGTATTCAGTTGAAGGATTAGACCAAGATACCGTTAACAAAGTTTTAGATGAGTTTCTTGCAATTATTAAGGAACAAACAAGCCTAGGATTAGGTGCAGGAAATTACATTCAAAATGTTTTGAACAAAGCTTTAGGACAAGATAGAGCACAATCTATTTTGGGACGTATTACACCATCAGAAAGTAATAATGCTATTGAAATATTAGAGTGGATGGACTCTAGAGCAATTGCGGAATTGATACAAGATGAACACCCACAGATCATTGCTCTTATAATTTCTTATCTTGAGCCTGCTCAGGGCTCTGATGTACTAGTTATGCTTGACGAGAAAATACAACCAGAAATTGTCAAAAGAATAGCTACAATAC
>CAZOIZ010000119.1:0-3546 GCA_964580005.1 uncultured Rhodobacterales bacterium | reverse complement strand
CAGCCTTACAGATGGTCGCGCCATTCCAGTGTGGTTCGACTTGGCAGACCCGTTCGCCCCTGAGGTTCTTGCTGAAAAACTGCAACGCAAATCATCGACGATCATTGGTGATGCGAGCACTGCCATATGGGATCTTCACCCGCGCCTTGGACAGCTTGGCGCGCGCGACATTGCCAGCGCAATGCTGGCGGCTAGCACTTAAGGCAGGGCCATTAAAGGGTAGATATAGACGTTTGCCATTCCTGTAGTTTCGTCGAATCACGGGGCCATTTGCTACCAGCTGGCCTCGGCCTGCATCGCTACTGGCCCGCCATCACGCGCGGTCCAAAGGGACATACCATGTCCTTTTTCAGTGGCATGAATGCCAAACGGCACATCGTCAAACAACGGCGACTTCCCACGAAAGCTGAAACTGGCAGGGGCTTTGCCGGCAAGATCAGCTGCCAGATGCGCCATCAATGTGGCCTGCAATGGACCATGCACCACGAGACCACCATAGCCTTCAACGTCACGGGCATAGGGCGCATCGTAATGGATGCGGTGTCCGTTAAAGGTGATCGCCGAAAAGCGGAACAGAATTGTGGGCGTTGGCGTGAAATGCTGATGACGGGTGCCTTTGGGGGCTGGCTCCTCCAGTGTTGCTGGGACTCCGTTTTCATCTGCCGGCGGGTCGCGATAGACCACATCCTGGCGTTCACGAACACAGAGCTGCTCGTCGCAGCTGTATTCATGCATCACCGTGACGAAGCACAGCATCCCCGACCGGCCTGATTTGACCTCGATGTCTGTGATAGTGGAACGGCGGGTTATCTGACTGCCGATCAGCAGCGGGGCCTTGAAATCGATTTTGCCACCGGCCCACATGCGGCGGGGAAGAGGTACCGGCGGCAGAAAGCCGCCGCGCATCGGGTGACCATCCGGTCCCAGGCGGTCAAGACCGGCGACAGGCTGTGCCAGACAGAAATGGACCATCAGCGGCGCTTCCTCACCTTCAATTGCCGGTTTCAAGCTGCCTAGTGTGGCGTAGAAGCGCTCGACCAGAGCCGGTGACAGCACTTCGCTGCGGCACTCCTCCTTGCCGATCCAGCCGCGAAGATGATCGATATCAAGGTCCATGAACAGGTCTTTCCCTTGCTTCAGAAAGATCTCGGCATGCCGAGCACATGCTCGGCGATATAGCTGAGGATCAGGTTGGTCGAGATCGGAGCCACCTGATAAAGCCGTGTCTCACGGAATTTGCGCTCGATGTCATATTCGCAGGCAAAACCGAAACCGCCATGGAACTGGATACAGGCGTTGCCGGCCTCCCATGACGCCTTCGCAGCGAGATATTTCGCCATATTGGCCTCAGCGCCACAGGGCTTGTCCTCGTCGAATAGCGCACAGGCCTTGTAGCGCATCAGATCGGCAGCTTCGACTTCGATAAAGGCCTCAGCAATCGGGAACTGCACCCCTTGATTCTGGCCAATGGGACGGCCAAAAACCTGTCTGTCGCTAGCATAGGCCGAAACCCGGTCGATAAACCAATAGCCGTCACCGATACACTCCGCCGCAATCAGGGCGCGCTCGGCATTGAGTCCGGTCATGATGTATTTGAACCCCATGCCTTCCTCACCAATCAGATTTTCCGCCGGTATTTCCAGATTGTCGAAGAACAACTCATTCGTCTGATGATTCACCATGTTGTCGATCGGACGCACCGTCATGCCCGATTTCACAGCCTCATGGATGTCGACTAGAAAGATCGAAAGCCCCTCAGATTTTTTCTTCACCTCGTCCAATGGTGTAGTCCGAGCAAGCAAAATCATCAGGTCGGAGTATTTCACCCGGCTGATCCAGACCTTCTGTCCGTTGATGACATAGCGATCGCCTTTGCGCACCGCAGTAGTCTTGATCTTGGTGGTATCGGTGCCAGTTGTCGGCTCGGTCACGCCCATTGACTGCAGGCGCAACTCACCACTGGCAATCTTTGGAAGATAGGTCTGGCGCTGCTCTTCGGATCCATGCCGGATCAACGTGTTCATATTGTACATCTGACCGTGGCAAGCACCTGAATTGCCACCGGCGCGGTTGATCTCTTCCATGATCACGCTAGCAGCGGTAAGGGACAGGCCCGATCCGCCATATTCCTCAGGGATCAGCGCCGCCATCCAACCAGCTTTTGTTAGCGCATCGACAAATGCCTCGGGATAGGCGCGGTCATGATCCACCTTGCGATGATATTCATCGGGAAAATCAGCGCAGACAGCGCGGACCCCGTCCCTGATATCTCCAAATTCGTCAAAAGCGAAATGCATCACAATCTCCATTTAAACCCAAACAGAGTAAAGTTATTCCCGCCCCCTTCCAAATATCTGTTTTTTATAGAGGCTATAGAGCTAGTAAATGTGAAGCTTTTAGATTGAGGACCCAGTCTAGATTTTAGACATATTAGATCGGTCGCTTATTAAACCTCTCGCCTGTAAATCGCCGCTCTTCCAGAGTTGCGACCAGCCTTCCCCGCTTGAATAAGAGTTATGGCTCCAAGTGATATCAGCTTTTTCATAATTGGGGCGACAAGTGCACGTGAACAATGAGCCTCTTTTGCTGCTCGCGCTGTTGGCCAAGCAATGGTATCGCCAACTGGGCAGTTACATTTAATTTTCCCCCACATGAAATAGAGGGTCTTGTCGTCGGCATCGATTATTCGTCTCTCAACTGTACCCAAGTTTAAGTGTTTTTGAACTTGTCGTTGAATGAAGTGAAACAACGTCTGACTTTGCGCCGCACTAAGCGAATTATTTTGACAGTGCTCTTCAATAAGTCTGTTAACTTTAAGCTCAACTTGAGTACCACAAGCGTTCCTTTCTGCTAACTCGAACGCACTCTTCCTCGCCGCTATCATCAATGGTCTATTGTCTATAAAAGCATCTCCTAGTTGTGCTTTCTGAAAAGCGGCCTGAGCAGTTCTCACTTTTTTGTCTTTGAGTGCTTTGCCTCTAGCGCGAGGTTTGAGAAACGGCCTCAAAAGAGCATAAAAATCTTCCAAGGTTGAAATGTCGCGCTGCATAACTTGCTGGCGGATATGACGTTGTTCCTCGCTTGCCGACGTATTGAACGGTTCGAGCCAGTAGGACTGACGCTTCTCATATTTCGGATAAGCGTTACTGATGTCGAGATGGTTACCCTTGAAGTGGATGTATCTAATAGCCTCCCATTCTAGATGAGCCAGCACTTTATTTTTATGTTCAAAAAATCTTGGTGTTGGATGATCCATAGGAGATTTCTCCAGATAACAGATGAACTAAGGAGCGATCTATGAAGAACCGGGGTGTATTTCAGAACAGCTATCAAACTCCAAAAAATCTAGCCTTTAAAATTAGGCAATAGTATCAGTACCTATTGATACTACTATATTACATAGTAATAGGAATCGCTACCTATTTTTCAGCCTCATAAAGCTTAGGTAATATTTTGCATATTTTTAACCTATGCCCAGTACTTCATCGGGGCGGGCTTTACACATTGAGATGGTGTCTCAATGTAATTCCCATAATTACAGATAAG
>CAZOIZ010000118.1:0-3547 GCA_964580005.1 uncultured Rhodobacterales bacterium | reverse complement strand
TACACGCGATTGGACTCCAACCGAGGCAGTGGTGGACTCGGTGATAGAGGATTCTGAAACGACCTGCATCAACGGAACTTGCTACACGAGCTCATGGTCTGTCGTGACCTATTCATACTCCATCGACAACGAGAGTTACACATCAGATCGCTATTCGTTCATCACGCGGGCACCACCGAGTTCATACCAGAATGGAACGGAGATCGAGGTATATGTGGATCCCGAGGACCACGCTGAATCATTGATACTCAGAGGATATGATGACCCCAGGTTGGACGGCCTCGTGACCTCCATAACCAGATGGTTGACGATCCCCCCCCTCCTGTTCATCGCCATCAGGATCGGATACAAACTCCAGCCAGAGACAGAAAGAAAAAAGGCTGACGTGTGGTTCAGTGAAAATCAATTAGTGTTCAAAGGGGAGCGTAAAAGACACTTTATCTTTCATATGAGTGTTCCCAGTTTGGATAATCCCGATATCGAGGTGTTCTCAGATGCCAGTGTAAAAAATTGGCACCATCTCTTGGATCCGTATCGTGATTGCATCTACCGATCGACCTTGTACATTGGGCCCGCTGACAGTACGTGGACCGTGACCATGACCATGGATGATCCAAACCGCCCTGATTACGGTTCGTTTAGTGCCCGTAATGATCCTGATACTCTGTTCATTCTCGAAGAAAAACGCGATGGAATTACCGTTAGGGAAACAAAATTACGGATTGATGCGGACACCATACCAATGATAGACTTCCTCAAGAAGACATTCGGGAAGATAGATGATCCCTCGGAAATCTGGGAGTTCCACAGGTAAGTTATGTTCGATGAAAGAGGGATGTGATGATGGAGATCAAATTCAAGGAGTCGGGCTTCTGCGGCACCCTCGAGGAGTCATATGTAGCCTCCAACGGGAGGCTGATAACCGAGGACTACGTGAAGAACCTCTTCACCAAAAAGAAGGTGTCGGATGATGAGCTTCATGACCTATTCACATGGAACACCGCAGCACATCTCGAGCTCCATGCTTTCATGATCGAGGAGCGGAGGATCGCGGCCTCGAAGAGAAGATGGCTATGGCACTGCACCCAGCACTCTGTCCTATCGGCCATCAGACTTGTGAGGAGTGCTCTTGGCGATAGAGTATCAGGCCTACCCGCCCAGTTGTTATTCTGGTTGTGGATGCTGCTACCCGTATTAATGGCCATTGAGGACCCGAACTCATTGGGATGGAATCCACTTGAATGGCATGGAGAACCGATTGGGTTGATTGTCGGCATCACCCTTTTTTACATAATACCGTTTTCCTACCCCCTCATGAAGGGTTTCACGGCTGGTGGGATGGGGTTCTGGCAATCCCTGCTCATTCATCAGGACAACGATGGTGCCTTCAGGCCGTGGTTTGGAAAGGATCGCAATGGAGATGGATGGGTGGATGGAAGGTATGTGGATTTCGTGAATCCGGAGTTCCACAGATACATCGAAAACATGTACAGCTACACTAGTGGGGAGTTTGACCCCCAATTCACGGCGGACATGCCACTCGGATGGCTGGTTGACCCTAATCATAAGCAATGGGGCGAACCTATCAAGGGCGCGCAGAGTATGGAGGATTACTGGAGGCTAAGGTCCGGCTGGGTAAATGAGTCCCTTGGAATCCCAGAATTTTGGGCCACCATCCACGAATTTCTCGAGGATCACGATCTGGGATACCTCAAGGATCCCGATGATTACCCCTTCTATGCCACTCTGGCGGACTCGATCGCCTTCCATGAGCATTACCTGAACTACAAACTGAGGGAGTTCGAGGCCTTTCTAAGACTCAGAGGGACGGAAGAGTACTCCAAATTGTGGCTGTCATTCGGGACCAACGATAAGGTTTTCATGTCACGGACCTACAGTGATTTCTTCTTTTCAGATTACACCTATGGGAGGCCAACCTTCGACCCGAGGCCCGGATATGAAGACAACCATCACAATAAGAAACTCAATCGGGTATCAAAGGATGTTGCACGCTATCTCGATTGGCTCCCAAGCGATGACCTGCGGCTGGCCGCAAGGGCCCTCGGGATCAGCACGTCGATGAAGGACGACGAGAGGCTGAAGGAGGACATACTCGAACTTGAGGTTAGGACTCCCTCCTCCTCCCTATCCAGCCTCGCCTGGCATAAGCATCGTCTCTACTATAAGCTTCTGCCATGGCACCAAAGGCCCCTCCTTCAAGCACTATTAATACCAATAGCAAGGCTAGGCCAGATAGGGCTCATCTACTTCATATTCGTTCTTCCATTGTGGGCATTCAGCGACCCCTCTAACGACGGTGGTTTGGAAACATTGACGCCGAGCTTCTGTGGCGCCCTTTTCATCATCGCATACCTCTATGGCGGATTCCGCCGCAAGGATCATCAAGCGGAATACATCAAGTCGTTTCTAAAATAGATCTGAGTGTGGTGACATGAACGAGGAGGAAGCCGATGCCCCCTGATGATGATAACAAACTACCATGGTGGTTCAGCAGTCTTGAAAATTCTGTCCAGGAGACCGGGGGGCAGGAGGAGTACTATGACCCGAAGCAGATTGAGGGCCTCATAATCGACATGAGTGGGGGCGTAGGTACGATTCGCGGAGAGGATGGCTCGAGTTACAACCTCATCACCGAAGACATTCTGGTCAATACCAAACAAATTGAAGGAAGGGGGCTCGTCGGCCACATGGTGTTCTTCATACCAGATGATGCCCAAGCAAAAAGGGTCATAGTCCGGGATGACATACTCGGCATCCACATAGTTGCTGCGGACGGGTCCTTCATAGACACTGGCGACCGACTCATATCAGCCATCATTGCTGTACTACTCGGGTTTATTGGGGCCCACAAATTCTATTTGGGATACAAATCCCAAGGAACTCTCATGTTTCTGGCTGGCACGGTGGGATTGTTGTTGATTTTCCCACCCTTCATATCATTTGTCATTTCCATTGCCGAGGCCTTCATTTACCTTAGAAAAACGGACCAGGAGTTCTATGACACATACATTGCGAAAGAAAGGGGTTGGTTCTAACTGCGGCGTCAAGACCCCCTTAGCCCGCATCTGAAGCATAGGGTTGGCTGGGTAGCCCTATGATTCGGCCGTGACCTATTGGGTACCCTATGCAACAGATACGAATCATAGGGCTACACAGCTAACCCTATGATGCGTCCATGGCCTATTGGGCAGCAAATAGAATAGCACCAATTCATTGGGGATTATGATGAGGCTCAGACTAATGATACCGATTAGACAGGGTTCGGTGGGCTTACCAGTTAACCCGTCCAGATGCAATCCAACCGATGTACTGAGTCCCATTAAACTCGCTATCCCCTGAGAACCCTTGCGAAGGGCATTCGATTTTGCATATCGACTAAAGATGCTACAACAACGGAAAAAATTGGTAAATCCTAACCATTGCTAAGTGACATGGAAGGGGGCCAAGAGCATATTCACGACCCCGAGAAATCGGCTGAATTTGCCCGCGCTTTGGGACTAAGTGTTGGTGGCCACCACCCATTTGT
>CAZOIZ010000117.1:0-3556 GCA_964580005.1 uncultured Rhodobacterales bacterium | reverse complement strand
CGCCACATAAAAAACCAACTATACATCCATAATATGACAGCCATAGGAACCATAAAAAATAATGAGCCAAACATGTCGATTATTTTTTTTGTATGAAAACTGACCCTTGAATAAAAGATATCTACTCTTACGTGTCCTTGTTGAATAAATGTATATGAAACACAAAGACAGATAACCATCGCATTATACAACTTTAATTCTTCAGCAAACCAGCTGATGTCAAACTCAAATGGTATTCCAAAACCAATTGATATTTCTGCTCTTGTAAATATCCTTTGTATAAAAACAACCATAATTTGCTGTATAACCATTATCAGTCCTGCCCAAGCAAATATATGTCCAATTTTATTACAAAATTTTTCTAAAACTCTTACAAAAAACCATAATAGTTTATGATAAAAGTTGCCAATAATCGTAATAAATAAAAATAATGTTATAAAAACAAAAAATAGTTCTTGTGATCCACCGTAATAAATAAATTTCATTAAGGCTTCTTTATCACTCCAATTTAACCAAGATAGAGGATGAGTGATTGCATAAAATAAATTATAAAATGAAAAAAATATTTGGGTTATTACCCAGTATAATAACCCAAATACATCATTAAAAAAACTCATTGTTTTAATTTATTATTGTTAAAAAAAACAAAGCCCAAAAATTTGGGCTTTGCATGATTATTTAATTAAAGATTATAAACTCTAGCTCTTTGCTTAACATAAGTTCTATCAGCCCTGTCAAGCCAAGAGGTTGTGCCTCTTAAGCTGATTTCATAGCTTTCTCGAATTTGTGCATACAGACTGTCATCCATATACTTATCCATAGCTTTAACTGCTGATTCACCAAATAGATCCCAAACATTTTCTGGAAATTCCATAAGTTTGACTCCCTGAGCAACAATTCTCTTAAGAGCAGCACCATTATTAGCAAGACCTAGTGAGTAGTTATTTAAAGAAGTTGCTTGAGCTGCAATTTCAACCATTCTTTTCTGTGTGGCAGTTAAACTCTCATATACATCAAGATTAAAAGCTGCACATAAAGCTGATCCTGGCTCATGATAACCTGCAGTATAATAAAATTTACAAATTTCCTGAAAGCCCATTTTTTCATCAGCAAAAGGTCCTATCCATTCGGCACCATCTATTGCTCCGGAAGCTAACGCTTGGTAGATTTCACCACCTGGTAGCACTTGAACTGAAGCACCAGTCAGGGCTAATGCTTGACCACCAATTCCTGGCATTCTGAATTTAAGACCATTAAAATCATCAGCTGAGTTAATTTCTTTGTTATACCAACCACCAGGCTGCATTCCAGTATTTCCAGCAATAAAAGATTTCATATTAAAAATTTTGCCTAGTTCTGAATGCAAATCATGGCCACCACCATGATAATACCATGCGTAAAACTCTTCAGCTGTTAGACCATAAGGAACTGAAGTCATATAGTAATATCCAGGATGCTGGCCACCAAAATAATATTCTGCAGAATGATAGATATCAGCTTGACCTGATGAAACTGCATCAAAAACTTCAAAAGCTCCTACTAACTCGCCTGCGGCTTTCTTTTCAATTGTAAGTTGACCATCTGTCATGTCAGTGACATATTTTGCAAATGTAACTGCTGCATCATCAAAAACTGCGAAACCATGTGGCACAGAAGTAACCATCGTTAAGGTACGCTTATTTTGAGCTATTGCAGGAGTTGCTAAAGTTGAGGCAGCTACGACACCACCTGCAGCTCCTACACCAGCCTTTTTAATAAAATCACGTCTTTTTATATTTTTCATATATTCTCTCCCAAAGAATTAATAAAAATTAATGTTATTAAACAATAAATAAAATTTATATAATAATTAACTATTAAGTTATGTTAAAAGATCAATATTTTTTTTAATTTATATGCATAAAGTTTTAAATATATGTCGATAAAATTATCGTTTTTTACCTTTTTTTCATAATGTTATTATTTTTAGCTGTTTTAAAAATCATTTTTCCAGTTTTCTTGTTAAGTTTAGTTGGTTTTGTCTGGTCTAAGTGGAACTTTGATTATCCAATTGATTTTGTAACAAGATTAACCATGAATATTGCACTCCCTTCCTTAATATTTACTTCCTTAATGAATACTAACATTGAAAGTCAACTATTAAACTCAATAATTTTTGGAACTATTTTAACGTATGTAATATTAACAGTTTTTTGCTATATATTTATTAAATTAATCAAAATAGATAATGCAACTTATTTACCACCAATGATATTTGGTAATACAGGTAATCTAGGGTTGCCACTTGCATATTTTTCATTTGGTACTGTAGGATTAAATTATGCAATAATTATTTTTACCGTTATGGCCATCTACTCATTTACTTTTGGTATTTGGGTCCTAAGTGGTAATTCAAATTATAAGGAAATAATAAAGTCACCTATTATAATAAGCTGCTTTTTGGGAGGTATTTCACTATTTAGTGGGATAAAAACACCAGGTTTTATAACAAACTCTATTGAACTAATAGGGCAGATGGCTATTCCTCTAATGCTAATAACATTAGGCGTCTCCGTTGCAACGCTTAAGCTAAAAAATTTCTATATGTCATTTTATGTTGTTATTTACAGAACATTAATATGCTTAGCTGTATCTATTGGTATAGCTCTGTTTTTTAATTTTCCAGACGTTCCTACTGCAATTTTAATTTTACAATTAACAACCCCGGTTGCCGTAACATCTTATCTTTTGTCTGAAAAATATAAAAGAAATCCTGGTGAAGTAGCAAGTTTAGTGGTTCTTTCTACGGTTTTATCTATTTTTTATATTCCAATTATTTTAAGTTTTTTAATTTGATTTTTAAAACTTAATTTATATATTACGTACAAATATTTTAACTTTGAGATTATTATGGCAACTAAAAAAAATTCAAAAAAAACAAATACTAGAAAAAAAACCAAATCAGTAGAAAAAAAAATTACCTCACCTAAAACAAAAAAATCATTAAGTTTTTACGAATGGTTACATAAATGGGGTATTGGTTAAATCTACTCTTTAGGCATCCCAGCCTTTTCTAAGCCATCCAAAATAATTTCTTTGACAATGGTGGGCGCTACTTTTTCATAGTCTTTCAAAGTTTTAACTTTTGGTCTTAATTCTTGGTATTTTGCCAAATGACCTTTGGCAATATCAATATTACCTTTTAGAGCGTGTAAACTAGCCATAAAACCATATGCACCAGTAAAATCTGGATTTTTCTCAAGCATATACTCCATACTTTTTATAGCTTCATCATAATCTTTTAAACCAATATGGATTAACCATAATCCACCCTGAATGTACCGTTCTCTATCTGGACCTGAGGGCGTCAATTCAAGGGCTTTTAGCGCATGCTCTTTAGCCTTTTCAAAGTCTTTTATATTTGTAAGAGCAAGACCATAATCATAATTTGCAGCAGCATGATTAGGATTTATCTTAACAGCTTTTTCCATCAAAGATAATCTTTTATCATATTCTTTTTTCAAATTAAAAGAACGACTTAAAACTATAATTGCATCTGGATTATCAGGATCTAAAT
>CAZOIZ010000116.1:0-3568 GCA_964580005.1 uncultured Rhodobacterales bacterium | reverse complement strand
ATATATAGGTGAAGATCCTGAAAGAGAAGGTTTGTTAGAAACTCCTAAAAGAGTAATAAAATCATTTAATGAATTTTATGCAGGTTACAGCCAAGATCCTGAAATATTTTTATCTAAAACTTTTGAAGATATAGAAGGTTATAACGACATTGTTTTGTTAAAAAATATCAATTTTGAAAGTCATTGTGAACACCACATGGTTCCAATAATTGGAAGAGCTTCAATCGGTTATTATCCAGATAAAAGAGTTGTCGGAATTTCAAAACTAGCAAGAGTGTTAGATCTTTATGCCAAAAGGCTCCAAACTCAAGAAACAATGACTGCACAGATATTAAATTGTATTGATAAAACCCTGTTACCAAAAGGAACAGCAGTTTTTATTGACGCAGAACATCACTGTATGAGCACTAGAGGTGTTTTAAAAAATGATGTAACAATGACTACAAATCTTTTTAGTGGTTGTTTTTTAGAAGATACAAATTTACAAGATAGATTTTTGAAAATGGCAACTTAAGGAAATTTAAATTTAATTGTCTTTAATAAAGCTTATAGAATAAATCATGAAATTTTCACCAATAGTTTATCTCATAGGAATGTTGTTATGCATACTTTCTGTTTTTATGTTAATACCAGCTATTGTAGATTGGTTTTATGGCGGTAAAAATTGGCCTGCATTTGTTGGGTCTTCTATGGCTACGTTATTTATAGGTTCCATACTTTTCCTAACTAATAAAGGAAGTACAACTGAACATTTGGAGTTGAGACAAGCATTTTTACTTACAAATAGCGCATGGATATCAATTGCCTTATTTGGATCATTGCCCTTTTTATTGTCCGATATTGATATGGGTTTTATTGACGCTTTTTTTGAGTCAACATCTGGAATAACAACTACAGGTGCAACCGTAATAGAAAGTTTGGAAACAAAATCCCATGGAATTTTAATTTGGCGAGCCCTTCTTCAATGGCTTGGTGGAGTTGGTATTATTGTTATGGCTTTGGCTGTATTACCAATGTTATCAATTGGTGGTATGCAACTATTTAAAACCGAGTCATATGAAACACCTGACAAAGTTGTGCCTAAAGCAGCAAGCTTTGCTGCAGGGATTAGTATTGTTTATATAACCTTAACAATTGTATGGGCATTTATGTTGTGGGGTGCTGGAATGTCGATTTTTGACTCTATCGCACATGCAATGACAACTCTAGCAACCGGCGGATACTCAACAAAATCTGAATCTTTAGCGGCATTTAATTCTTCCACTATAGAAATTATAATCATTTTTGGAATGTTAGTTGGATCTCTTCCATTTGTTCACTACTTAACTATAACCAAAAATGGTATAAAAAATCTAATTAAAGATGACCAAGTTAAACTGTTTTTGACCTTGGTTTTCTTCATAGTTTTGATCATGTCATTATATTTAAGTTCAAATAATATCCCATATTTTGAAGCTTTAAGGTTAGCTTCTTTTAATGTAATTTCAATCATTACAGGAACAGGTTTTGGGACATCTGATTTTAATAATTGGGGTGGTTTTCCTACGACTATTTTATTAATTCTTATGTTTGTAGGAGGTTGTGCTGGTTCTACTACTTGTGGTTTAAGAATGGCAAGGATACAAGTTTTGATTGCAAATGCAAAAGGACAAGTTTCCAAACTAATAAGACCGCACGCAGTTGTAGTATCTTATTATAACCAAAAACCAATTCCAGAAAATGTAGCTGAGTCAGTAATGGGTTTTTTCTTTTTATATATCATATCATTTGCAATAATTGCTTGTTTGCTGGGAGGATTAGGACTTGATTTAATTACTGCGATTTCAGGAGCAGCTTCTGCTATTGGAAACGTTGGCCCTGGGTTAGGTAACATAATTGGTCCATCAGGATCATATCAATCGATCCCAGATCTAGGAAAATTATTTTTATGTGCCGGAATGATACTAGGTCGTTTAGAAATTTTTGCAATACTAGTAATGTTCTCACCATTATTTTGGAAAAGTTAAGATCAACTTTTAACTAGAAAATATTCTTTCTTTTTTACAAAATTCACAAACAACCTTCACATTTCCATTTTGATCCGCAATATCTTCTAATTCTTTTTTACTTAAATTGTTTATGGCAAGTTTAATCTTTTCTTCCGAACATCTACATTGATCTCTAATAATTATTTTATCATATACTGTGATCTCTAACTCGTTAAATAATCTATAAAGAATTTCTTCTGAAGTTATATTAGTTGATAAAAATTCTTCTTTTCCTAATGTAGATAAAAAATTGAGCGAATTTCCCCAAAATTCTTCATTAATTTCTTCATCAAAGCTGTTTTTGTCAGGCATTCTTTGAAGCATTATAAGACCGGCTGAAAATAATTTTTTTCTATTACTTTTTTCAAGATCATAATAATTGAAAGTAAGAAATTTTGTTTCTAATTGTTCAGAATTATTAAAGTAAAGTTCCGCTGATTTGGACATACTTGGTTCCTCAAGAGAGACTATTCCTTGATATCTTTTGGTATATTTTCCTTGATCTAAAGTAAATGAAATATGCCCTGAACCCATTAAAGAGTTTAAGTTACTTTGTATGCTCGAAAAATCTGAACTTAGACCAACATACCCCCTAAGAAACCCATCGCTTGTTATATCAGAAAATAATGTATTAACATCTCCCGTACCTTTAGCTTGAATTGTGAAAACACCATCATGCTTCATTCTACATCCCAAACATGCCGTAATAGTAAGTGTGTCAGCAAATATACTTTCAACATTTGCTGGATATCCATGGCGCTTTATTATGTCATAAACAACGGTTTGAAGTCTTACTATATTACCTCTAACTTTATTATTACCTAATTGGAATGGAATTACGTGATTATTCAAAGTCATTTCAGAAATATAAGTTACTCAAATTTTTTATGTAATACAAAAATGCATAATTGCCTTTTGTGCATGTAGTCTATTCTCAGCTTCGTCAAATACAACTGATTGTTTTCCTTCTAGCACTTCGGAACTTACTTCTTTATTTCGATAAGCAGGTAAACAATGCATAAAAATCGCTTTTTTATCTGCTAATTTCATTATTTTTTTATTCACTTGAAATGGTGTGAATTGATCTTCGGGAAATGGATTTTGATCACCCATTGACCTCCATGTGTCAGTAATAATACAATTAGCACCTTCGGCAGCTTTATAAGGATTATGAGTTACAGAAATATTATTATTTCTTTCAAGAGCCCATGATATTATTTCCTCATCAGGTTTTATACCCTCTGGACAAGCTATATTTAATTCAAAATTTAGTAAGACAGAAGCTTCTATCCAACTTTGTAAGACATTATTACAGTCACCAAACCAAGAAACTTTTATATTCTCAAAATTTTTTAGGTATTCTTTGACAGTAATTAAATCTGCTATAACTTGGCACGGATGACTATAATCGGTAAGAGCATTTATTACTGGTACTTTAGATATATTTGCATACTTGATCAGCTGATCATGTCCAAAACATCTTATGATTACCATATCTGCGTATCTTTCAAGAACTCTTGCCGTATCTTCGATAGTTTCTC
>CAZOIZ010000115.1:0-3615 GCA_964580005.1 uncultured Rhodobacterales bacterium | reverse complement strand
CTCATTTTGTTAGCTAAGCCAATTCCTCTACCTTCCTGGTTTAAATATAACAAAACCCCATTCCCCTCATTTTTCATTTTTTCCATAGAGACACTAAATTGCTCCCCGCAATCACATTTTTCTGAACCAAGTAAATCACCTGTAAAACAAGCTGAGTGTACGCGTGTTAAAGCGGGTTGAGTTGCCTTAGGATTTCCAAATACTATAGCATAGTGTTCAATTAGATCTGTTACTTCTCTGAAGACAGTAAGATTTATATTTTG
The DNA here is from genome assembly GCA_964580005.1 of uncultured Rhodobacterales bacterium. Taxonomy (GTDB): domain Bacteria; phylum Pseudomonadota; class Alphaproteobacteria; order Rhodobacterales; family Rhodobacteraceae; genus CACIJG01. The sequence continues at coordinate 3,352 of CAZOIZ010000115.1, read as the reverse complement.
TTGCCCGGCTATTGGTAGTTGAGCGGAGCTCAAAGTTGGCAAAAAGTTTGTGTCGTCATTTTTAAACTTTAAATCCTTAATATCAGATACAGAGATTTGAGAAGACACTAATTTTTCTCTTACACTTTTTGGTATTTTTATCAGTATTGATGCTGGTAACAGTCTTGCTTTTTTACATAGGGATAGTGATACACTAGCAACATTGAAGTTACCGTCCCTTTCACTATGAAATGGGCCCTTAAATGGGTAATCTAGATCCTTTGAAGGATCTGCAATAGCATGGAGTAATTGTACACTTATATGTTCTTTTATTGAAAGTCTAGTTACCGATCCATTATATATCCTAGCTTTTAACACCTTTGCTCTTCTATTTGTTATAGCTATCTCAAATTTGACGTTTTCTGTAATCTCATTAATCTTTTCTAGTTTCTCTGAATATAATGTTTCTATAGCTGCAACTAAAAAAAATTGCTCTACATCATTTAAAATGATAGGTAGGCCTAATCTTAAATCTGATATCAATCTGGACGATATTTCGGATGTGCTTAAAAACATTTTTATTTTTTCAAATGGTTTAGAATTTCAATTTTCATGTTAGATTGATGCTAAGGAAATTTTTAGTCGATGTATATCCAATAATTATAATTAGCGTAAGGTAAAAAATTTGAGATTAGCTATCATAACATCAAATACATTTTTTGGAGAGAGCTTGAAGAGCTTATTGCAAGATTACAATTTCGAAAATGGGATAAGATTAATTTTAAAGGATTATAGTTTAGAAAACAGTGAAGAGCTTGATGTGATAGTAAGTGATTATAAATTAGGCCAATTTAAAAAATTTTTACAAGAAACAAAGATACAAAAAAATAAATTAAAAGAGGTAGAGAAAATATTAATTACTGAAAGGAAATTCGAATTACTACCAAAGAATAATATTTATCTACAGCGACCTTTTAGGTTCATAGAGCTTGTTGAAGTATTGTATTCAACATTCGAAAGGTTGAAAAGTAAGAGAGAGAATAAGAAGACCCTTGGGTGCATTAGCTTTATAATTTCTGAGAGAAAATTATTTTACAAAGATAAAAAGACCGTTGATTTAACAGAGAAAGAAAGCGACATAATAGTATCTTTGCTTAATGCTTCCGATAGAGGAATAACTAAAGAAGAAGTGATGTCAAAAGTATGGATGTTAAATCCAAATACGGAAACGCATACTTTTGAAACGCATCTTTTTAGGCTTCGGAAAAAAATAAAAGAAAACCTTCTTATTAACAATTTCATAATGAATATTAAAGGAAGATACTATTTGAATAGTGAACTTACAGGTAAAGAAAATTGAAACCACTTGCAATAGCGTCATGGAATATAAACTCAGTCAGACTGAGAGTTGAGTTAGTGTCAAAATTCTTAAGGCTAGCTGACCCAGACATAATGTGTCTTCAAGAAACGAAATGTACTGATGAAAAGCTGCCACTAGAAAACTTCAAAAAATTAGGATATAAATTTGCGGCTTTTAAGGGAGAAAAGTCGTATAACGGTGTTTTGATTTTATCAAAACAAAAAATAGTAAACGTTGAGAAATTTAATTTTTGTGGAAAAGACGATGCTCGGCACATTGGTATTGAGCTTGAAGATGGCATAAAATTGCATAATCTTTATATTCCCGCTGGGGGAGATTTGCCTGATAAAAAATTGAATCCAAAGTTTGAGCATAAAATAAGTTTCCTTTCCGAAATTAAGGATAAATTTTTTAAAGGTGGGCAAAAGAAAACTATAATTGTAGGAGACTTCAATATAGCTCCATTGCCAGATGACGTTTGGAGTCACAAAGCTTTGCTAAACGTGGTTTCACATACAAAAATAGAAACAGATCTTTTATTAGAGATAAAAAAAAGTGGAAATTGGATTGATACATTCAGAGAAATAAAACCGACTGGAAAATTATATACTTGGTGGTCATATAGAGCACGAGATTGGAAGGTTTCAAATCGTGGAAGACGCTTAGACCATATATGGGCAAGCCAAGATTTAAAATCTAAATTAAGAAAAGCCCATATTTTTTCAGAAGCTAGGGGCTGGGAAAGACCTTCTGATCATGTTCCTATCCTTGCTGCTTTCTGAAGGCCTCAAAGTCCTTATCAGTTTTAAAAATTTCATCCGATATGTAATTATTTTTTTGTATATTGTTTAGCCTGATTTTTATTATTTCTCCCATTTGATTTTCGAATTCCCATCCTACTAGTGATACGGGGTTTTTATTAAATTCAATACTAAGATTGTATTGCGGATTGCGAACTTTAAAAATTATCAAATCACCTAGCTCGAGACTCTCACCATTTTCATTTATAAATAAGTCCAAGTCACTTTTAATTAAGAAGCCAAGAGGTGTAGAATTTAAGGGGTATGTTAGAGGTCCGCTACCCCCATTTTTGGGATCAAATATTAATACTGCCTGTTGTTTTGAAACAATTTGTAAGTTCTGTGGAGGGTCATAGGAAAGACGAATTTTCCCTGGCTTTTTTAAAAAAAAAATTCCTGTCATAATATCTCCCATCTTATTAGTCTGAGAGAATTCTGCTTGGAGAGACTTAATATCCCCAAGATAGTCCTTAATAAGTTTTAAGCTTTTGTTTTTTGGTAGCGTCACTTCAGTTGAAAAAATTAAGATAATAAAGATACTGAAAATTGTCCCAAGAAACTTTTTTCTAAAATACATAATGCATCATATAACGTTTTCCGGAATTAATACATCACGTTTCCCCACATGGTTTGCAGGAGTAACAAAACCTTTTTCCTCTAGCGCTTCTACTATCTTGGCTGCTCTGTTATATCCAATAGATAATTTTCGTTGAATATATGATGTTGAGCACTTTCTATCTCTTCTTACGATTTCTAAGGCCTCCTCAAGAAGATCCTCCTCATTGCTACTACCACTTGTAGTGGATGGATCATAAAAGCTATCGTTATTTTCAATATTTTTGGCGTCCAATATTTCTTCCCGGTACTCAGGCGCGCCTTGCCTCTTCAAATGAGACACAATTTCCTCTACTTCTGCATCAGATACAAAAGGACCGTGAACGCGGGTCACTTTACCACCATTAGCCATATAAAGCATATCGCCCATTCCAAGAAGTTGTTCAGCTCCCATCTCTCCTAAAATTGTTCGACTATCGATTTTTGATGTTACCTGGAAAGAAATTCTTGTAGGAAAGTTTGCCTTTATCGTTCCAGTTATAACATCTACCGAAGGCCTTTGAGTGGCCATTATGAGATGTATTCCTGCCGCTCTCGCCATTTGTGCCAATCTTTGGATGCAACCTTCTATCTCTTTTCCTGCAACCATCATTAAGTC
>CAZOIZ010000114.1:0-3624 GCA_964580005.1 uncultured Rhodobacterales bacterium | reverse complement strand
GACAATCCTTTATAACCAACTTTGTTCCTGTCTGAACGAGCTAATAAAGTCATTAGGTTGGCTCTAGATGCATGCGTTATCCACGTTTTGTTCCCCGTAATACTATATTCTTCCCCATCCAAAGTAGCACGTGTTTGCAGATTGCCTAGATCTGATCCAGTATTTGGTTCTGTAAAAACTGCTGTGGGCATAATTTCACCAGAAGATATTTTTGGTAACCAATGCTCTTTCTGTTCTCTAGAACCACCGCAGAGGATCAATTCAGAGGCAATATCGGTCCTAGTAGCGAGGCTTCCAACGCCGATGTACCCTCTTGAAAGTTCCTCAGAGACTACACACATTGTAATTTTGTCAAGACCGGTACCCCCATACTCTTCTGGAATGGTTAACCCAAATACGCCCAAATCAGCGAGTTCTTTAATTATGCTCAAAGGTATAAGTTCATCTCTAAGATGCCACTCATGTGCAAAGGGTTCTATTTTGTCTTTAGCAAACTTATGAAATTCTCGTCTAATTATTGTTTGATCTTCGTTTAAACCATCGTTACCAATGAAAGAAGTGCTTTCATTTCTTATAATTAGTTCAATTAATTGTGATCTAAGATGATCGACATCAATTTCATCCCTAAAAAATAAAACATCTTCGCAATCTAATTTCTCCAGCGCCTCTTTTTTGTAATCAAGGTCGATGGGCCTAATAATTTCGTTTTGAGACATCATTATACCACCAAAAAGCTGGTTTAAATATTCATTAAAGCTCAAAATTAATATTGTTCGTTCTGTTATTTTAAAGCTTTTACTTTTAAAGAGTTCATTGGCCCATATGGACATTTGCTTTAGAGCTTCGACATATGTTGCTACCCATGCAAGTCCATGTAGCTTGCTTTGATACTTGTTGTCTTCTGTTGAGTTGCTGAAGTTATTTTTTATTACAACCTTTAAATCATTTAGGTAAACATCTAATTTTTCAGCGACTACTAGCGATTTTTTGATAATCTCTCCATCATCGATCACCAAGTCATTCTTAATTTTTTCATCAACTGGCGTAGATATATTCACTGTGGTTTCTCCTTAGACACCTGAATGTTATATGTTAGTTTTGCCCATAAATTCAAATTAAATTTATATAAAAATTTTTCCATTATTATCACCGTCTGTAATTTCTATCTTTTCTAGACATAAGTGATTTCCCTCAACTATCCTTAACGCCGTTATAAATAGAACCATAGAGTCCAAAACATCATCGATCTTTATTGAAGAATTATTTTCTAACTTCAAGCTCACTGATAAAGGATCTAAACCTACTCTTTTTAAGAGATCTAATCTTTCAAAAATTCCTGACACTGACTTTTTTTTTGCCTTTAGAGTTTCTTTTTTTAGCATTTTGAAACTGCACTCGGGATGCCCCTCATAAATTTTATTAGATAACTTAGATATTTCTTGTACCTCGCTAATTTTACTTTTTAAGTGCCACGATTGCTTTGATAAGCCCTTTCCTGCTATCTTCTTGCTAAGCTCATTAGCTTCTTGATAAGTATTGCATTTAAGAACTCTCTTTAACGGTGGAATAAATATCGAGGATTGAAATGCTTTCCCTAGATATTTCTTGGCCAAAACGTCACATGTTCTCAAGTAGTTTTTCTTATTTAACTCGATTGGCATATCTATCACTACTATACTATCAGGGTAGTCTGACAAAAGTTTATTGAGGTCTTCAGAAAATTTTATGGTGGATAAACATTTGTCTCTTGAGCTTCCTATTGATGCAATCCAGCCAGAAGATGTACCGTCTACTCCGATAAGGTCCATAGAGTTAGTCATTTTTTAAGCGATTGTAAACGCCATCTACCTTTTCATTAATTGAAGAAAACTGTTGGAAATTATTCACAAACATTGATTTTAATTCAGTTGCCGACCTATCATAATCACTCGCATTTGCCCAATTCTCCCTAGGGTTAAGTAAGTTTTTAGGAACACCATCTATTTCTATCGGAACACAAAAATTAAAAAACTGGTCTTTCCGCGTTTGTAACTCTTTTTTATTGCTTAAAATAAACTTTAGGATCTTTCGAGTTAACTCTATTGATATTCTTTTCCCTTCCCCATAGCTTCCACCGCTCCATCCGGTATTAAGCAACCAACAGACGGGTTCAGTGCTATGGATCTTGCTCCATAAAAGTTGTCCGTATACTTCCGGTTTTTGAGGCATGAATGGTGCGCCAAAACAAGTTGAGAAAGTGGGAACAGGTTCCTTGATTCCTTCTTCAGTTCCCGCAACCTTTGACGTGAAACCAGAAAGGAAATAGAAAACGGCCTCTGCTGCGGTTAGTTTAGCAACAGGTGGTAATACGCCGAAGGCATCGCATGTTAACAAAATTATATTTTTAGGAACTCCACCATATCCAGATTTTGATGAATTCTTAATGTAAGAAATCGGGTAGGCACATCTCATATTTTCTGTAATAGAAGAGTCTGAAAATTTTAGTGATCGATCGCTTGGATCGTAATTCATGTTTTCAATTACTGTAGAAAATTTTTCAGTGGTTGAGAAAATTTGTGGTTCGTCTTCATAGCTTAAATTAATTGTTTTTGCGTAACAGCCGCCTTCAATATTGAATACTCCGGTGTCACTCCAACCGTGTTCATCATCACCAATCAAAACTCTGTCTGGGTCTGCCGAAAGGGTTGTCTTTCCTGTTCCCGACAAGCCAAAGAACAGTGCTACGTCATCTTCATTTGAAATAGAGTGGTTTGCAGAGCAATGCATCGGCATTGTAGATCTTTCAGGAAGTAAAAAGTTTAAGAGTGTAAAAACAGACTTTTTGTTCTCACCTGCGTACCCTGTGCCACAAATCAGAACGAGCTTTTTTTCAAAACTTATAGCAATAGTTGTCTTTGACACACAACCATGCCGATCAGGATTAGAAAAAAAGGAAGGACAATTTAAAATTTTGAAATCGGGCTTAAAATTATTTAGCAACTCCTTCGATGGAACTTTCAACAAATGTCTTATAAATAAACTGTGCCAAGCTAATTCTGTTGTAACTTCAATATTGAAAAACTCATTTGTGTTCATTGAAGCTTGCAAAGCTTGTGAGTAACACCTTTTACCTTTTTGATGCTCTAACATGTCCTCATGAAGTATATTAAAATGGGCAGGTGACATTGGCCGGTTATTTTCCCACCAGATCTTCTCTTCTGTGTTTTTTTCTCTCACAACATGTTTGTCTTTAGGAGATCTACCGGTCTTTTCCCCGGTAAACACGATTAAAGAACCACCTTTCCCTAACTTTCCTTCGCGATTCTTAATGGCCTCTTCGACCAGTTCAATTTCACTTAAATTTTTGTACACTTTACTAATTTTACGATACTCCCGTTTTGTCTGATAGCATCACAAAGATTCGCTCTCGTTTGACTGTTACAAATTGTTACAGTATCTTGATTAATCATAAATAAAGTAAAAAAACAATTAAAAATACATCGTCGTTAGGTACCGTTGTTTATTTTTTTTAAACTTATCATTTAGTGTAGAATAAAAATAAAATAGAGGGTAACTATTGGTCAACAAGTATGAATTAATTTTAGTTATAGGGCAGTCTGGTGCTGGAAGGACCACTGTTATCCA
>CAZOIZ010000113.1:0-3646 GCA_964580005.1 uncultured Rhodobacterales bacterium | reverse complement strand
GTTAGAGAACTTTTTTGATATTGATTGGTCAAAAAAACAGTATGACAATATTATTGGCATATGTTTTCAATTTATCCCACCTGAATCAATTGAAGAAGCATTTATGGGATTGCGCTCAGCGACAAAAAAAGGTGGGACGATATTGATCCATGGATATACTCCAGAGCAAATACATTATGGAACCGGCGGTCCAAAGGACGTATCTTTAATGTATACGGAAGCGACTTTTACTCATTCGTTTACCAATTCAGAAATCCATTTACTAGAAAAATATGAAGCCACAATATCAGAAGGTCCTGGTCACAATGGGAAGTCGGCGATGATCGATTTTGTTGCAAAGTTATGAGCTAAGAAGAGAATAGCTTATCTTACATATTTTTCATTACTGCGAGTGGCAACTTCCCTTAACGCGAGTGCCATGTTTATTTTTTCAGTTCAAAACTCCTAATGATCATTAACCAGTAATTTTTGAACTTTCTCCCTTTATTGGCCCAATTTCGACCAAAGCGATATTATTGGATCCTGAATAGGGTTGAAGCATATTTCTGTAGTTTTCGAGCCAATCCAAACCCTTTTCTACCACGTTTTCAGAGTTTTCTTTTTTGTTAAAAATACCAACATAAACAACCTCGTCTTCAATAACGGCCGTGAAATAGGAGTCAATTGTACCTTTCAAAAGCGCTTTCTCAGTAATCTCGTTATAATCATTTAAAAAGCGGTCCATGAATTCGGGTTTTGGTCTAAACCTTATTGTTTTCATTAATCGCATTATGGAGCTCCAATTTTTAATTAAAACTTTTCAAAACTCGGGTGGCGATTCTATTTACTCATTACAGACGAGTTAAATTCTCTGTTTAGCTACCTTACTGGTTTAAAATACATAACTTGTCGCGAATACAAAGATGTTATTGTATATTATTAGGATCGATATCTATAACTAAGTTTTAAATTTACTACAGCGATCAAATTTACGTTGGAGCTGAACTGATAGCAAAAACTTATTTGCTTTCTCGAATTTTTCGAATTTGGCGAAAAGATTTTATGCAAAGGTATGTATGAAATCCACCAAATACTAATAGAAAAAGCTTTGATAGATCTGCCCAAAAATTTTTAAAAACTGTGCCATTTCCGAGCAAAGTTCTGATAATGTCTAAACCTCCAATAAACATTATTAAACCCACAACTACAGCTAAATGCATAAAAAGTGATTTTCTATGTTCATACCTAATGGCTAGGTATCCAAACACAAGCATTGGTAGCCCAAGGGCAGAGGGTATCAAAGATGTGAGAGATTGGCTGTCGCTTATCATAGTAACAACACCCCCCCAGATTATCATTGCTAAACCAATGGCTAGGGTAATTTTTTCAACTTTCTGACCAAAAAATGTAAACTCACTATCTGACATTGTTAAACTTTCTCATGTTTTTGATTTTTTCACTGCCTGGAATGATCTTCTCGGTATTAAGTATTTTAGTGTTTGAAGAGAAATTGACAAATGTAGTTTGTCTTTGTTGCACTGTGGATGCACTATACTTCTATAAAAAGTAGGGTAATTTTTCAAAATAAGTATCAAATTTTTCAGATTAACTTATTATAGGTTTTTCTTTCTCTAATTTAAATTAAAATTTTGTATTTCTCTTCACAATGTTGAATTTACCTATTGTTAGGCTAATTTTCCCAATCAGTAGTGTTGGTTAATTGCGCTCATCTTAGATCTAGCAGATTAATCTTTAGGTATAGAAAAAATTAAATTTTTTTTGAGGAGAAAATATTTTGACTTCCAATTTACTTTTTGGATCCATTGGAGTTTTAGTTGAAACGTCGGAATTGCAAAGGCAATCATTCAACCGAGCATTGAGCATGAACGGTGTAGATTGGCATTGGAATATAGGTACTTATTGTGATTTGTTAAAAGACCCAGGGGGTAAAAAACGTTTATTAGAATTTAGTAATAATCAACTCAGTGCTGAATTGGTGGAGCAAATCCATAGAGATAAACAGAGTGTGTTTGAAGAGTTAATTGGGGTTGGTTTGAAGCCTAGGATTGGGTGTCTGGAAGCTCTGAGAAAATGTAAAGATAACGGCGGTAAGGTTGGGTTTGTGACCACTACAACACCTTATACAATTGATATTATTAAAAAATCACTTTCAAATTATATTAATTTTGAAGATTTTGATATTATCACCTCGTGTGAAACTGTTTCAAAACCAAAACCCTCAAGCGAAGTTTACGAATATGTTTTGTCTCAATTGAAGCTTAATTCAGAGCAGACGATTGCTATAGAAGATACAAAGGTTAATCAAAAAGCAGCTATCGGAAGTGGGATTGTCTGTTATCTTTATCCTGGTGAATATTCAAATTTTGACTACGATGATATCAATAATTCTAAATTCATTTCTGATGGCGAGATGATGCCAAAACTACTTTTGGGTTAGTCAACTATTTGATGATTAATGGGTCTAATTTTAATGAAGTTATTTAATGTTCTCGAGAAATAATAGGGTGCCGCTTTGTCTTGGATTATAACTAAATACCTCACCACAGCACTGGTCGTTGTGATAATATCAGAGGTAGCAAAAAGAAATGATAAGCTTGGCGGATTAATTGGTGCACTACCTTTAATTACCATAATGGCACTAGTGTGGCTGTATTTTGAACGGCAAAGTGATGAAAAAATAGCTAATCACGCTTGGTACACATTTTGGTATGTTATTCCAACACTACCAATGTTTTTAGCCTTTCCTTTTATCTACAAAGTGACTGGGTTTTGGCTCTCACTATTAATTTGTATTGCAATAACTGGGGTAAGTTTCGCTGTTTTAGCATTTATAGCTAAACATTTTGGGCTCAATCTTCTCTGAACGAGCTATAATTCCTTTAATATTTTGTAAATTATGGGATTTACAACACTCGGATGTGTCAAGGGAGCCATATGTGTTCCTTCACTGTATGAGTGGAATGTCCAATTCGGCATTGTTTCTTCGAAAATAGTTACGATTTTTTTAATGGAGTTGACCGTTTTCTCGCTAAACAAAATATGAGTACTTGGCGGGAGAATATCTCTCCATTCTTCAAGTCTAGTGGTTTCATTAATGACGCAAGCCCATTCATGAAAATTTGGCTTTAAGGCTTCTGCGAATTTTTTTCTACGGAGCTCATCCATTTGTTTCCAAGTCCCAGATCCATTCCAGTAATCGGCAAACTGCTCAGCAGCTTGTACCCATGTCTTATTAGTAAAATTAGTTTTTATAATATTACGTAGGTTAAGCGCTTCTTGATAGCTTTCAGGATCAGAGTGATGCCTCAACAAATAAAATGGGTTTGGTTCAATCAGTATAAGCTTTTTTATCTTTTCAGGATATTGTCTTGCAGCCATCATTGCCACGCTTCCTCCAAATGAATGTCCTACAATTGATAAACTTTCGTTTTGCTCAAAAAAACTTCTTAGCAAATCCACTTGGTCACTCAAAGATTGATCACGTTTTCCAGGCCATTTAGGCGTAGCTCCATATCCAAATAAATTCGGGGCAAGTACGCGATAGTTTGGAGATAAATACTCTATTAATTTTCGCCATTGCTTATTCCCCGCCGCAGTCGAGTGTATAAGCAACACTATGTTACCTTGACCTTCATCAAGAAAGTCT
>CAZOIZ010000112.1:0-3654 GCA_964580005.1 uncultured Rhodobacterales bacterium | reverse complement strand
CCGACTCTATCTTTAATCTCAAAAGTAATTGTCTCAAATTGCATTATTGCCCCCTATTTAATAATTCAAAATTAGAACTTTGGTTAGCATACAACATAAATATTATTTTTCCCTATAAGTATTTAAATTCGCTTGTTAAGATTTGTCATGGAGGGCTCGACTTTGGAATTTAGTGAAATTGTAAAAACTTTTACAACATCAGTTGAAAATAACGATGGAGAAAAATTAGCGTCTTTGTTTACAATTGACGGGATATATGACGATTATATTTATGGTGAATTTAAGGGAAGAGAAAATATCGCTATGATGCTTCCTACTCATTTCCATAGAGACGCAAAAAATTTTTCCTGGGAAATGTATGACCTGCTAAGCAATGAGAGTAAAGGATACGCGAGATATCGCTTCTCCTTCACCTCCACACTGGCCGGTTCTGAGAACTTGAAAGTTGCTGTTCCAGGCATGGCTTATTTTCAATTTAATGACTGTCTAATTAAATATTATGGGGAGGTAGTAAATGGTGGGATTCCTATGTCCCAATTAGACCTTCCTGCCGGGAAAATCAAACGCGTTTTTGAAAAATGGTCTGCGAGAGCACTGGAATCCGATATAAAACTAAAGAAGCTGTACAAAAAAGGAGATTTATTTTGAGCATTAGAGCAAGACGAAGTTTTATTTTTACGCCTGGGTTAAAACCCGAAATGTTCCCCAAAGCTCTCGCCTGTGGTGTTGACATGGTATGTGTAGAGTTGGAGGATGGTATTGCACCTCATGATAAAGCGGAGGCCAGAAAGCATGCCTTAAATCTTTTTGAGGATGACAAGGGCTTTAAAAATGTAGAGCGTATTCTTAGGATTAATAGTATACGTACGCAATTTGGCTTAGAAGACCTGCAAGCCGTTTTAAAAAGTGAAAAGCCTCCTCCCGCATTAATGCTTCCGAAAGTTATGGATGCAGAAGAAATTATTATTGTAGACGATCTATTATCAGAGGCAAATAAGGACTGTGATCTACATCCAATCATTGAAACTAATAAAGGTTTAGAAAATGTTTTTAAAATTGCGGGCGCAAGTAAAAGAATAAAAACTTTGTTTTTTGGCTTAATTGATATGGCAGCAGAGCTTCGATGCAAACTAACATGGGAAGATTTATTGTATGCACGTTCACGAGTGGTACATGCTGCTGCAAAAGAAGGTCTTGATGCAATAGACGGTCCCTATCTTGATCTCAGCGATATTGATGGCCTTAAACGCTACTGTGAGCAAGCACGTAACTTAGGCTTCACAGGGAAAGGTTCCATTAACCCAAAGCAAGTTCCAATAATTAATGACATATTTTCCCCTAATGATGAAGAGGTAAAAAAAGCAGAACGAATACTTAGTATTTTTGAAGATGCAAATACTGGTCTTGTGATGGTCGATGGAAAGTTGATCGAAAAGCCTGTCCTAAGACAGATGCAGAGAACTGTTGAGATTTCAAATAAATTGAAATCCCCTCAATCTAATGGATAGCTTTGAGAAAGAGATCAACACTACGTTTCTGAGGTTGAATATACCGTTTGTTGACTATGGCATAACAAGTAGTGATTCCATTTCTCTTCAAGGTATTTTCAGGAATCCGGAGTTTCCAAATTTATCTCAAAATAGAAATCAATTATTTAGAATGGCTTCAATGACTAAGCCTATAACAGCCTATCTTACATTGGCCGTACTTGATGATAATGGAATTGACCTTCATGATAATGTTGGCACGTACCTTCCTGAAATCAATGATTTAAAGATTGCTTATAAGGAAGGAAGTGAAATTCAATATAAAAAAAATGACGTGCCTATTTCTTTTCATCATCTATTAAGCTGTACATCTGGTCATGCATACGAACATCACGATCCAATAGTTTCAGACTTACTATCAAAAAAGAAAATTGCTCCCATGAAAAATGGTGATGATGCTTTTTTAAAAGCCCCATTGGTATTCAAGCCTGGCAGTCGATGGGGTTATGGCATCTCCTTTGGCTGGCTGGGCAAGGCTATTGAAGCTATTACTGGAAATTGCCTAGATGAAAATCTCAAAAAGTATCTTTGTCATCCTTTAAACTTAGAGCAAACCTCTTTTAATCCAAGTCAGTCAAGTAGAGAGAACCTAGCATTAGTATATTTTAAAGACTCGGAAGAAGTTTATTCCAACATTAGTAGCAAAATGACCCTAGGGTTAAACCCCTTCCACTATGGTGGGGGAGGCATAACGTCAACCTTAAATGACTATTTAAAGATTCTTCAATTTTTGTTGAAAAGCATGAAGGCTGGTAAAAAAAGCTCTATAGTTCCGCAAATGTTTAGAAACCAAATAGGCAATTTTCGAATTTCCCCTTTAAAAAGTTTTAATAAAGGTTTAGCTTCAGATTACGATATTTATCCCAATATCGAGAAATCTTGGGGATATGGTCTTCTTCTAAATAATCAACCACTAAAAACAGGACGCTCAGCAGATAGTGGAAGCTGGGCCGGTGTTTTAAATACATACTTTTGGGTAGATTACAGAAACGATTTAGCTGGCGTTTTCCTGACACAAATACTCCCCTGTTATACGCCCTCTCTGCTCAAAGGTTTTGAATATTTTGAAGAACTTTCTTATAAGTTTTTAGTAAAGAGCTGATTACTTGTTTTTTATTTTTTCAAAAATATTAAGTTTTTTTTTAGACCCTCTAAACCTCTTACTAATTTCATTTCTTCTATTTATTGTTATTGTTGCTAGAGCAAAGCGAACCAAATTTACAGGTACGTTTTGGTTTATTCTTTTTTGGTTCATATTGTTATACAAACCCTTACCTGAATTTCTTTTAAAAACTATTGAAGATCCACACGTCTATAATGAGAGAGTCTTTCTTGAATTAGAAGGCTTAGTTATATTGGGTGGAGGAACTGGCTCTGGTAAAGTGGCTAAAGACAGAAATGATTACACATTAGGAGAGGGTTCGGAGAGGATATTAAAGGGATTTGAATTTCTTAAACAAAAACCTGAGGGAACTATCATTTTTACAGGCTTTTCTGGAAAAATATTCCACGAAGGATTATCAGAAGCGGAGATAATAGAGCAATTAATTGAAGCTTTAAATACAGATTCCACTAATATTCTGTTTGAAAGTCGCTCACGAAATACTTTTGAAAATGCTGTTTACAGTAAGGAGATCATTAACAGGCTTCAAATTAAAAAGTGGGGTATCGTAACTTCAGCTAGCCATATGAAAAGAGCTATCGCCACCTTTGAGAAAGAATGCCCTGAGATGAACTTCAAACCGATACCTGTTGATTTCCGAACAGCAAACTCGATATACTGGGGTCCAGGAAACATGCAAGGTAGTATTAATCTTTGGCGTATCTATATACATGAAACTGTAGGATACTGGGTTTATAAGTTGACAAGGAAACTCTAATGAAACTAATGCAGCTCGTTTATTGCTCAAAACCCTTCGGATATAGTTTGGAAATTTTGTCAGCTATACTTATTGCTTCAAGAGCAAACAATAGAAAAAGGGATATCACTGGTGCCTTAATTTGTCGTTCTGATATTTTTCTACAGCTTCTGGAGGGCCCCGAACAGCAAGTGAAAAGCACTTATGCCGCAATACAAAATGATGATCGCCATATTAATATTTACCAC
>CAZOIZ010000111.1:0-3662 GCA_964580005.1 uncultured Rhodobacterales bacterium | reverse complement strand
TTCGGAGAGCATGCTCACCTCGAAACCTCGGTGAAATGCGTCCTTTTTCGTATGGATAATTTATAGTAGCTTTCTTCTTGAAAAAGTATTTAAAAGCAAGACCTGATGCCTTAAAAAAGTCTAACCAAAGTAAGTATTTTAAAAAATATTTTAATTTATATACCATATGGAATTACCACCTTGCGTAATTCAAAAGTTTAAAATGGGCCATAAAAGAAACAAAAACCACCCATCCAAGTGAAACTGGTAGCATAACTTTCCAACCTAGCCTCATTAATTGATCATACCTATATCTGGGCACGAGACCCTTGATTAAAGAAAAAACGAAAAAAAACAACAACATTTTGCTAAGCATCCAAAAAAATCCGTCAGGCAAAAAGGGTACCGGTGACAGCCATCCTCCAAAAAAAAGGATCGTAATTAACGCGGTCATCAATAAGACTGCGCTTAGTTCACCAATCATAAAAAGTAGATAGGGAGTTGAGGTATATTCGACTTGGTATCCTGCAACAAGTTCTGCTTCAGCCTCAGGCAAATCAAATGGGGGCCTGTTCGTTTCAGCTAAAGCTGATACAAGAAAAAAGAACACCATAGGTAAATGTGGAAGCCAAAACCAGTTTAACAGTCCGTAATCACCTTTCTGAGCCAGAACGATTTCACTCAAATTAAGTGATCCAGCCGAAATAATAACTCCGATTATTATAAAACCAATTGAAACTTCATAAGATATCATTTGAGACGCTGACCTAAGGCTTCCTAAAAACGGGTATTTAGAATTTGACGCCCAGCCTCCCATAATGACCCCATACACCTCTAAACTCGAGACGGCAAACAAATATAATATTCCAATATTAATGTTCGAAATCACCCAGCCATCATCGAATGGCACTACGACCCATGCTATTAGCGCTAATACGAAGCTTATAAGGGGTGCCAAGAAAAAAACTACTTTGTCAGATTCAGTTGGCACGATTATTTCTTTAAAAACATGTTTCAATAAATCAGCAAAACTTTGTAATATTCCAAAGGGACCAACAACGTTTGGTCCCCTTCTTAACTGTAATAGGCCCCAAACTTTTCTTTCACCATACATTATGAAAGCTAAGCTTGCCAATACACACAACATCACCAAAAAGCATTGGCCTGTGACTATGAGTAAAATGCCGATATTTGTATCAAAAAAAGGCATTTAGCTTGCCTCTTTAAAGTTTAAAGAATTTCTGGCTCTGGCTAGAGTACCCATCGTTTTACTTGCCCGACAAATGCTATTAGAAAGATAGTAATTCTTGATGTAGCCTTCTAACGGAGTTTTTGAAACTAATTTCTTTTGCTTTTCGACGGTTTCCCATGGCACTTCGATTATTTTATTTGGCATTGAAAATAATGGGTTTTCTTTAAATAAATCAGTTCTCAATCCATTAAGGTCTAACCAGTTTGGAACAAACCCTAACTTCTCTGATAGTGCCCGAATTATCCTCCAATTTTCTTTAGCTTTACCCGGCGGTTGGATAGCTTTTCTTGCGTATTGCGTTCTTCCCTCTGTATTCACAAAAATACCATCTTCCTCTAAGTAACAGGCCGAAGGAAGTATAAGGTCAGCAGAATTTGCGCCTTTATCTCCGTGACTGCCCTGATAAATTACAAAGCTATTTTGATAAGGAGTGAGTGTATCACAGCCTAGATTGTAAATTGTCTCGGTTTCCGTATTCAATTTTTGTTTAGTGTTATAGTCAGTTTTAAATCCTAAATCTAATGATCCTACTGCACTTGCGTTTTGATGTAGCACAAGAAATTTAGAATTATACTTTTCTACAAGTGATCTTACCTGGTTGAATGCAGAGTCTGATGACTTAGCATTTAAAAAACTATACCCAACCAAAAAAATTGTGTCGGACCAAAACGATTTTTTCGAGCCCACCTTATCTAGGAAAATTTGCAAATCAAAAAAAGAATGTCCCAGCTCTTTTACATCAAAGGTTAAATTATCTTCAAGGCCTAACCGATAAACGTTTGTACCGTTTAACCAAGCTTTTCTGATCCTTGCGTTAATTACAGATGCTTCTTTTCTGGGGTTAGTACCTAGCAGAATAATGTTATTAACATTGTCAAGATCTTCTATTTTTCCATTGCCTACATAACAAGATCTACCATTAAACTCAAAGCTTGTATCAAAGTCTCCAAGGACTTTTATGCCGCCAAGATAATCGCTTAACTTGCTAGCCATATATAACGCTTCTGTGTTTATTAAGTCTCCCGCCACAAATGTAATATTTCTACTTTTTATTCTCTTGGCTGCTATTGACAGCGCATCTTCCCAACTTGTAGGAATAAACTTACCATCTATTTTTTTTAAAGGCGTGTCTAGCCTCTGGACCCTTATACCATCCCAAACAAATCTACTTTTATCCGATATCCACTCTTCATTAATAACGTGATTTTCTCTTGGTGTTATCCTCATGACCCGATTTCCTTTTGAGTCCACTCTTATATTACACCCGGTACCGTCCATCACATCTATAGTTTCTGTCCTCTGTAATTCCCAAGGCCTAGCTGTAAAAGCATATGGCTTAGAAGTTAACGCACCAACCGGACAAAGATCGATAATATTTCCCTGCAACTCACTATCTAAAGTTTGACTTAGATAAGTTACAATCTCAGAGTCTTCTCCTCTACCTGTCTGCCCCATTTGATCAATTCCAGCAACCTCTGTTGTAAATCTAACACAACGAGTACAAGATATGCATCTGGTCATATGGGTTTCTACCAAAGGTCCAAGATCGCAATCTTCTACAGTTCTTTTATCCTCAGTGTACCTAGATTTACCTAAACCAAAGGACATCGCTTGGTCTTGAAGATCACACTCTCCACCCTGATCACATATGGGACAATCTAAAGGGTGATTTATTAAAAGAAATTCCATCACCCCTTTTCGTGCATTTTCCACCATTTCAGAATTTGTTAAAACTTGAGGCGGCTCTCCGTTTGGTCCTGGTCTCAAATCTTTAAGCTGCATTGCACAGGACGCTGTGGGCTTAGGTGGACCACCGACAACCTCAACTAAGCACATTCTACAGTTGCCTGCTATCGAAAGTCTTTCATGATAACAAAAACGAGGTATTTGTATTCCTGATAGTTCACAAGCTTGAATGATGGTTAAGTTTTCATCAAAATCTAAAACTGTTTCGTTTATCTTAATTGTTTTAGTAGTCATCTTAACTCTACTCTGCAGCTTGAACAGTTTTGCTAGTTGAATAATTCATTATTCTATCCTCAACCTCACTTCTAAAGTGCCTTATTAATCCCTGTATTGGCCATGCCGCCGCATCACCAAGAGCACAAATAGTATGACCCTCAACTTGTTTAGTAATCTCGATCAACATATCTATCTCATCAATAGAAGCATGACCCTTAACAAGTCTTTCCATAATTCTCATCATCCAACCTGTGCCTTCTCTGCAAGGTGTACATTGACCACAACTTTCATGTTTATAAAATTTTGATAATCTCCAAATTGCTTTTATTACATCGGCACTCTGATCCATAACAATAACTGCTGCTGTCCCGAGCCCAGAGCGCTGTTCTTTAAGCCAATCGAAGTCCATTAGAGCATCATCACAAACTGATTTAGGAATTAGTGGCACAGAGGCACCACCAGGAATTAC
>CAZOIZ010000110.1:0-3668 GCA_964580005.1 uncultured Rhodobacterales bacterium | reverse complement strand
CGGGAAATGGCAAAAGCCCAAAAGGAGAGCTATTTAATTCCATTCAAATGTTACAGACTGGGATCTTTGAAAAACATGCATTTAAAAAAATTCAAATCGCAGGCCACCCAGAAGGTAATAAAGACATTGATGAAGATGGGACTCTAGAAAAGACTATTAATGCTCTTAAGGCAAAACAAGAATTTGCACTAAACACAAAATTGCAAATTGGAATAACCACTCAATTTTGTTTCGATCTTCGACCTGTCATGGAATGGTTAAAAGTACTGGAAAGAGAACAAATTGATTTACCGATAAGCTTAGGCTTGGCTGGACCAACGAGACTACAAACTCTAATTAAGTATGCGATTATGTGTGGAGTTGGACCGTCAATATCAGTCTTGAAAAAGAGAGCCAAGGATTTAACGAAACTACTATTACCTTTTGAACCAACAGAGATGGTCGATACTTTAAATTCATACAATAAAAACAAACTTTTTAAAAATGTACACTCGTTGCATTTTTTTCCTTTGGGAGGAATAGAAGCCAGTGCAGCGTTTGCGAGAAATATTAATGTACCTGCTTAGGAGGAAAGATGAGTGTTACAATAATTGAATCATTATCCAAAACGGTAAAAATTGGGTTTGACGAACCTTTTTGCATAATTGGAGAAAGAATAAATCCTACAGGAAGAAAAAAGCTTTCGCTAGAGTTACAAAACGAGGATTTTTCAACTGTAGAAAAGGACGCACTCAATCAGGTCAAGTGTGGTGCTCATATTCTCGATGTAAATGCTGGTGTTGTCTATAATGACAATCCTGACCCCAATATTACAGAACCACCTTTAATTAAAAAATTAATTAACTTAGTTCAAAGTTTGACTGATGTTCCAATTTGTATAGATAGTTCTGTACCCGCTGCCTTGGAAGCTGGTCTTGAGGCAGCAAAGGGACGTCCTCTTCTTAATTCCGTCACAGGCGAAGAAGAGAGATTGGAAACAATTCTTCCACTAGTCAAAAAGTATAATGTACCCGTTGTTGCTATATCTAATGACGATACAGGAATATCTGAAAATCCAGAAGTACGTTTTAAAGTAGCAAAAAAAATAATTAATAGAGCTGCTGATTACGGAATACCCAAGAGTGATATTGTTGTAGACCCTTTGGTTATGCCTATTGGTGCTATGGCGACTGCTGGTTTGCAAGTTTTTGACTTAGTTAAAAAACTTCGTGAGATAGGTGTTAACTCAACTTGTGGAGCATCTAATATTTCTTTTGGACTGCCTAATAGACATGGGATTAATGCTTCTTATTTATCAATGGCCATTTGCTCTGGCCTAACAAGTGCAATAATGAATCCTACTAATGAAAATGAGATTAATGCCATAAGGTCAGCAGACTTTTTAATGAACCATGATCCTAATGGGGCAAACTGGATCAGAAGTAATAGAGTTGTGGATGATGGGGTCGTTGGCGTAAGAACTTCAAGAAGACGTAGGCAAAGAACATAAGATTATTAAATGGAAAACAAAAATTCTTTAGCGACTATTGTATTCACACCCTCAGGAATAAGGGGGCGCGTAAAAAAAGGAACAACTATACTTGAGGCAGCCCAGAAACTCTCTGTAGACTTAAATAGCATTTGTGGTGCAAGGGGCAGGTGCTCAAAATGTCAGGTAGAGTTAACTTTTGGAGACTTTAATAAGTTAAATATTCGTTCCAAAGAAACAAGCGTATCAGAAAGAAACGAAACTGAGCTTATCTATAGAAATAAATTTCATTTATCTGAAGAGAGAAGGCTTGGATGCCAGACAAAAATTCTTGGTGATTTAGTAGTAGATGTTCCTGAGGATAGTCAAATTCATAAACAAATTATAAAAAAAGAAACCAGTTTGCGCGATTTCTCTCTTAATACATCGGTAAAAGCGTTTTACGTTCACGTCTCAGAACCGCAACTTGATTCACTTGAGAGTGACTTTGAACGTTTAAGAATTAGTTTGAAAAATGATTGGAATATTCAAGAGGTTACATGCAGTGTACCTGTTCTCAAAGGCCTGCAAGAAAAATTGAGGAGAGGCAATTGGGAAATTACGGTTTTACTATATTTTAAAGAAAACGCCCTTCCAGAAATTGTAGACATTCATTCTGGATATTCAGAGATACCAGCATTTGGGTTAGCAATTGATTTAGGCTCAACCTCAATTGCGGCTACTCTTTGTGATTTAAACTCAGGTAAAATTATAGGCAGTATGGGTATTATGAATCCACAGATAAGGTATGGCGAAGACGTCATGAGTAGAGTTTCATATTGCATGATGGAGGAACAAGGTTTAGCGACCTTAAATAATTCAGTCATAAAGGGTGTAAATGAGCTCACAACAAAAATTACTGAAAAACATGGGATAAAACTAGACAGAGTTTTTGAGGTTGTTTTTGTTGCTAATCCCATAATGCACCACCTTCTTCTTGGGATTGATCCTAAGGAACTAGGTCAAGCACCCTTCCCTCTTGTATTTTCGGATAGCCTCAATATCAAGTCTAAGGATATAGGTATAATTCTAAATTCAGAAAGTTATGTTTATACAGTCCCATGTATTGGAGGACACGTAGGTGCAGATGCTGCATCTGTTTTGATAGCAGAACAGCCACAAAAGTTAAAAGATACAACTACTCTCTTAATTGACATTGGAACAAACGCGGAAATACTTCTAGCTAAGGGCGAAGAAATTTTTGCTTGTTCTTGCCCAACTGGTCCCGCTCTCGAAGGGGCACAAATTTCAGCGGGCCAGAGAGCCGCTCCTGGCGCTATTGAACGAGTTCGCATAGATCCAATTACCAAAGAACCACGCTTTAAAGTAATAGGCTGTGAGCACTGGTCTCATGAAAAAGATTTTTTGGAAAATGTATCTGGAATTGGTGTGACTGGCATTTGTGGATCAGGAATTATAGAGGCAGTTGCAGAAATGCGTTTGGCTGGCCTATTAGATGCTAATGGATTAATTGGTTCCGAAGCGCAAACTGGCTCAAATAGATGCATTAGTTTTGAAAGAACAAATTCCTATCTATTATATAGCGATACAAAAATCTCTTTATCTATAACAAATATGGACATTAGAGCTATCCAACTCGCTAAAGCAGCCTTACATGCGAGCTTCAAAATTTTACTAGAAAAGAGTAACGTTAACCTAATAGATAGAATTATTCTGGCAGGCGCGTTTGGATCTCAGATATCTCCTGAACATGCTTTAATTATTGGTCTTGTACCTGATGCTCAAGTCAGCAAAATTGTGGGCAGTGGAAATTCGGCAGGTGCTGGAGCGATCATCGCTCTTTTAGATGTAAGCTCCAGGAAAGAAATCTCTTCGCTCGTGAGAAAGGTCCATAAAATTGAAACTGCTATTGAGCCAAGTTTTCAAAAACACTTTGTAGAAGGCTCTTCCTTTCCTAACGAAAGCTCTACCCATCCAGAGCTTTTTAAGTTTAAAGCATTACCAAACGTGAACTTTAATCAAAAGAGGCAGAGAAGGCATCGCTAAGTTGATACAGTTTTTTTACTAATCCTTGTTTTGAAAAAGGTAACTAATTTATCCTTTAAGGAGAAAAGTGATGTGCTTCCAATAACCAGCAAGGCCGGCGTGGCTATTAGCGTGAGGAACGTAGCAAAAGTCAGCCCTCCAGCAATTGTACTAG
>CAZOIZ010000109.1:0-3674 GCA_964580005.1 uncultured Rhodobacterales bacterium | reverse complement strand
TGGCACACATGCCATTTTCAGCTAATACTGAGGACCGACCCGGTAAATGAAAATCACGCATGTTAACTCCAATTCATAACTTGGTGTAGTTATCCCTTATTTTTTAAAAGGCAACTATCTCCTTAAAGAGAAGGTCGTCGTAATTCAACATGCACAATTATTGTCAGTCTTACTTAGAAAGTATAAACAATAAGAGTAAAAAATTTTATAAGTTGAAAAGGGTAATCATTTATGGAAGACGTTGTTATTTCATCTGCAGTCAGAACACCTATGGGAGGCTTCCAGGGTGATTTGGATAGTTTTTCAGCTTCAGAGCTTGGTGGAAAAGCTATTCAAGGAGCAATGGAACAGGCTGGGATTGACCGCGTCGATGAAGTTATTATGGGGAACGTTCTAGGAGCTGGCCAAGGTCAAGCACCTGCGCGGCAGGCGAGTTTTGCAGCCGGTTTAGATGAAACTGTTCCGGCAACCACATTAAATAAAATGTGTGGCTCTGGAATGAAGGCTGCGATGATTGGGTTTGATCAGATCAAACTTGGACAGAATAAAACTCTAGCTGTCGGTGGCATGGAAAGTATGTCTAATGCTCCCTATCTGCTTCCAAAAATGCGCAGTGGAGCTCGGTTAGGTCATGGGAAGGCAGTCGATCATATGTTCTTGGATGGATTGGAGGATGCATATGAACCTGGACGCTTAATGGGCACATTTGCAGAGGATTGTGCTGAGAAATATCAGTTCACAAGAGAAGCCCAGGATGAGTATGCTCTGACTTCATTAGAAAATTCACTTTCTGCTCAAAAAGTTGGAGCATTTGAAAATGAGATAAGGGCTGTTGAAGTAACTGATAGAAAGGGAGCTAAAAGCTTTGTTTCGTTTGATGAGCAACCTCAAAATGCCAGGCCTGATAAAATTCCATATTTAAAACCTGCTTTCAGAAAAAATGGCACTGTTACACCGGCGAATTCTTCTTCAATTTCTGATGGAGCAGCTGCACTAATTTTGGCCTCCAAAAGTTATTCTGAAAACGAAGGCTTGCCTATACGTGCTCAAATTCTAGGACATAGTAGTTATGCTCATGCACCAGGATTATTCACAACAGCACCAGTATATGCAGTTAAAAAATTAATTAAATCAATAGACTGGTCTATTGAAATGGTGGATCTCTGGGAAGTCAACGAGGCGTTTGCGGTTGTTCCGATGGCGTTTATGCGAGAGTTAGCTGTTTCGAGAAAAAAAATGAATGTTAATGGTGGTGCCTGTGCAATGGGGCATCCAATTGGAGCGTCCGGTGCGAGGATAATGGTAACTCTTCTAAATGCGCTTGAAAGATATGATTTAAAGCGGGGTATCGCGGCTGTATGCATTGGTGGTGGAGAGGGTACTGCGATCGCAATAGAGCGTGTATAGTAATTTTTAATATAATGTTCACTAAGAAACTGAAAAATTTTTACTGTCGAGCATCAAGTAGATTTCATATTTAAAGTTCTTAGAAATTTGAGTTCAGCATTTTGTTTTCTTTATTTGTGAATCGAATGTTAGCATCCTTCTTTTAATGTTTAAGCCCCAGTGATAACCGCCCAGTTCTCCGCTTGCTCTCAAAACGCGATGGCATGGGATAAGCCAGCATAATGGATTTTTCCCAATAGCCGTTGCAATGCTCCTAACTGCTTTTGGTTTTCCAATATATTTTGCTAAGGTCATGTAGCTTATCACTGTTCCGGGTGGAATTTTCAATAATGCTTTCCAGACTTGAATCTGGAGTTTGCTTCCTATCAGACATAGCTTAACTTCTTTAGTTTGATCCAAAATAGATTTGAACTCTCTATCTGAAAAAATTGTGTCTTCTTTGTAATTTGCGTTAGGCCACCTTAGTTTCATATTGGCTAACACCGTGTCTTTGCCGAAATGATCACAAAAAGCTAAACCACAGAGCCCAATTTCATTTTTCATGATGAGTGTTTCTCCAAAGGAAGAGTTTTTAAACTGGTAGGAAATTTTTGGGAAAATTGTGGTGGTTTTATTACAACTTTTTGAATAAAAGAATTCATGAACTATCAAATTTTTATTTTGTTTAGATTTATTTAAATCTGTTATAAAAATTTTTGGCATATTAATATCGCTAAAGTTGAACTTTTTTATTTACAGGGTGTTGAAGCATTAAAAATTTATCACTGTATCAAAATAGGCCAATTACTAATTTAATGCCTTTATTAGGGAGATAAAAATATTTAGTGCACACTATTGAATAGTTATATTTAAAAATGCATCAGGTAGCCATGGTCAAGTTTAAAAAGCTGCTTGATAAGAGACCTGTAAATGCAAAGGGAAAGATCCATGAAAAAATACAATGTGTTAGGCATTGGAAATGCTGTTGTTGATGTTATTAGTCAAAGTTCGGATTTGTTTCTTGAAAAAATGAACATTGAAAAGGGTATAATGCAGCTCGTAGATCGTGAACGCGGTGAGTTACTTTACAATTCAATGGATAACCGGAGACATGCGCCAGGTGGTTCGGTTGCTAACACAATCGCGGGCATTGGAGAACTTGGACTTAAAACTGGGTTCATAGGTAAAGTGGGCAACGATGACTTGGGAAACTTTTACCGAAGTACCATGGAAGAAAAGGGTACTGATTTCTTAAATGAAATTATCGATGAGAGTGATTTGCCAACATCCCGCTCCATGATTTTTGTATCAGACGATGGCGAGCGGTCTATGAACACATATCTTGGCATCTCAGCTGAATTGGGTCCAGACGATGTCAATAAAGAAGTGGCGTCGAATGCAGAAATAGTTTTTTTGGAAGGTTATCTATTCGATAAAGATAAAGGAAAAGAGGCCTTCATAAAGGTTGCTAAAGAATGCCGAATGGCAGGTGGTTTGTCAGGAATAGCAATTTCTGACCCATTTTGTGTAGAAAGGCATCGGTCAGATTTCCTGAGTTTAATTAAAAATGAATTAGATTTTGTAATTGGCAACAAAGAGGAAATAATGGCTTTATTCGAAACAGACAATTTTGAAAGCGCTCTATTAAAAGCTGCTGATATTTCGCCTCTCGTGGTTTGCACGCGATCATCAGAAGGAGTAACGGCAATCCAAAATGGGAATCGTGTGGATTTTAAGGTCAAGCCTATTACTCCAGTTGATGCAACTGGGGCAGGCGATCAGTTTGCTGCGGGGTTTTTATATGGTTTAGCGAAGAATAGTGATTTAGAAATAGCCTGCTCGATGGGTTGTATTTGTGCAGAAGAGGTAATAGGGCATGTGGGCCCTAGACCTGAGATAAGTTTAATGAGCAAGTTTTCAGAAATGGGCTTGATTTAGAAAAAATAAAATTTGTTATTTAATATCGGTTAAGACTGTCTAAGACGGTAGAAATTCTAGGGTTAAACAAATGAGCTATAATTATGACGAAAACAACATTTTTGCAAAGATTTTACGAGGAGAAATTCCAAACAAAACTGTTCTCGAGACAGCTCACAGTTTAGCCTTCGAGGATATAAGTCCTGCTGCTCCCGTTCATGTTCTGATAATACCCAAAGGGCCATATGTTTCCGTTGATCACTTTGCTGATGAGGCAACTAATGAAGAGATTATTGATTACATCAGGGCCATAGGCGAGGTTTGCAAAATTACTGGTGTTCAGCCCTCATCTGGCGGAACAGGATTTCGTT
>CAZOIZ010000108.1:0-3677 GCA_964580005.1 uncultured Rhodobacterales bacterium | reverse complement strand
ATGTTGGTTGGTTAGACAACGCTAATATGCGCCAATATGTTTTTAAAGAACATGAAGGATCCTTTTTGGTCGGTGCATTAGCTGCTATGGCTTCGAAAACTGGTAAAGTTGGTTTCGTAGGAGGAATGGATATTCCTTTGATTAGGAAGTTTGCCTGTGGATATGTTCAGGGAGCGAAGGCAGTTAATTCAAAGGTTGAAGTATATCAAAACATGACAGGAACAACACCTGCAGCATGGAATGATCCAGCAAAGGGGTCAGAGCTTGCAAAGTCTCAATTTGATCGTGGAGCCGATGTCGTTTATGCAGCTGCTGGAGGTACTGGAGCAGGAGTATATCAAGCCGCAGCAGACTCAGGCAAATTGGCAATAGGTGTTGATAGTAATCAAAACTACATGCATCCAGGTACAATGTTAACGTCAATGTTGAAAAGGGTTGATTTAGCTACTTATGAAACTTTTATGGACGTTAAGTCAGGCAACTTCACTAGTGGAGTAAAGGTACTTGGACTAGCTGAAGATGGAGTTGGTTGGGCGTTTGATGAATATAACAAGCCCCTTATTACTGATGTAATGAAGTCAACAATAAACGGTTTGTCAGACAAAGTTAAAAGTGGATCAATAAAAGTTCACGACTATATGAGCGATAATAACTGCCCATCATAGAATTAACTTCTAATGAAAACTATTGGAAAAAAGGGAGGCAATGAGGCAATTGATTCATTGCCTCCCTCCACTAAACCAGCAATTGAGCTAAAAGATATCACTAAAAGATTTGGTCATGTTATAGCTAACAGTGACGTCAACCTTAAAGTCCGCACAGGTACTATTCACGGAATTGTCGGAGAGAATGGTGCTGGTAAATCAACTTTAATGAATATTTTATTCGGTTTGTATAAGCCAGACAGTGGGACGATTTTCTTAAATGGTCAAGCAGTTAACGTGAACTCTCCAGAAAAATCAATAGCTCTAGGAATTGGTATGGTGCATCAGCATTTCATGTTGGTTCCAACTTTTACTGTTTTAGAAAATGCAATGCTTGGTAATGAAGGAAGCATGCTTTTGAAAAGTGGGGAGGAGTTAGTTCTTGATAGATTGAAAGGTTTATCAAAAAATTATGGCCTTGATGTTGATTTTGAGGCGATAATATCAGATATCCCCGTTGGAATGCAGCAGCGGGTAGAAATTTTAAAAGCTCTTAACAGAGGAGCTAAAATTCTAATTTTAGATGAGCCAACGGGTGTTCTAACTCCGCAAGAGACTATTAGTTTATTCGATATTCTCAGATCGTTAAGGGAACAAGGAGTTACCATAATTTTAATAACACATAAACTTAAAGAGATCATGAGTATTACTGATACAGTATCAGTAATGCGAGGGGGAAAGGTAGTTGCTAATTTTTCTACGGAAAAAACATCACTTGAAGAATTAGCTGAAAATATGATTGGCAGAAAGGTGCTGTTATCGATTAAAAAGCCTACTCTTAAGGTAGGGAACTCAGTTCTTGAAGTAAAAAACGTTAGCCACGAAAGCAAAGATGGTGTCAATGTGCTGAAAGATATTTCATTTGATTTAAAAGAAGGAGAAATATTAGGAATTGCAGGAGTAGCTGGCAATGGACAATCGGAACTTTTGGATATTCTTTCGGGTATAGAGACTCTTCAGAGAGGGCAAATTACAGTTAATGATAAAACAATAGTGCCATACCAAGATTGGAATTCAAAAAAGGCAAGAGAGTTTGGTATTGCTCATGTGCCTGAGGATAGGCACAAACGAGGTTTGGTATTACCTTTTTATAATTATGAAAACAGCATATTGGGTTACCACCGGAATGAGAAGTATTCTAGTAGCTTTCTTATGGATAAAAGAAAAATATTAAATTTTGTGGATGACCTTATAGAAAATTTTGATGTAAGACCTAGAAGCTCTTCAATTTCTTCAGGCAAGTTATCTGGTGGAAATCAGCAAAAGTTGGTCCTGGCAAGAGAGATAGAAAGTAATCCAAAAATTCTTTTAGTTGGTCAACCGACTAGAGGGGTTGATATAGGAGCAATCGAAAGAATATATGAAGATTTGATGAAGTTGAAAAGTAAAGGTACAGCTATCTTGCTTGTTTCAGTTGAGCTGGACGAAATTATGTCTCTATCTGATAGAATCGTAGTGATGAACCAAGGCAGTATTGTCGGAGAAACTAATAGTTCAGATGCAACTGAGTTAGACCTTGGAAAAATGATGTCAGGTCTTGAAAAGGTATAAGAGGTTATAATGAGTGATAGTAATATTATCCCTAAATGGCTCTCAGTAGGCGTGATACCACTGATGAATTTGTTTCTAGCTTTTTGTGTGTCTGGATTATTCATTTTTTTTATTGGAGAGGATCCTTTTAGAGCAATCTCTGTCATGATAAAAGGCGCTTTCTATTACCCTGGGGCTATAGGATACACCCTATATTATACAACAAATTTTATTTTTACAGGACTAGCAGTTGCTCTAGCATTCCATGCTCGGCTCTTCAATATCGGTGGGGAGGGACAGGCATATGTAGGTGGACTTGGGGTGGGTCTAGTATGCTTGATTTTTGATCAGCATGTTGTGGGTTTTTTAGTGACAATATTAGCTATTTTGGGATCAGTAATTTTTGGGGCAATATGGGGTATAATTCCAGGATATCTTCAAGCGAAAAGAGGTAGCCATATTGTGATAACAACAATTATGTTCAACTTTATCGCAGCAGCACTTATGGTGTATTTATTGGTTAATGTAATAATAGAACCTGGACAGATGTCTCCTGAGACAAGAGACTTTGCATCAGGTGTTGGGTTAGTTCAAATACATATATTGGCAAAATATTTGGGATTAGATATGGCTATGTCCCCCTTAAATCTCTCTTTTATAGTCGCTTTAACTGTCTCGGTTGGTTTTTGGTTTTTAGTGTGGAGAACAAAGTTTGGTTATGAAGTGAGATCTCTTGGTCACTCGGAAACAGCAGCCATATACGCTGGTATTAAAGTATCATCTACAATTATAATTGTTATGGCTATTTCTGGAGGTCTTGCTGGTCTGGTTGCAATTAATGAACTTTTAGGAGTTCACAATAAACTGCTTTTGGGTTTTACGGCGGGATATGGCTTTACTGGTATAGCAGTTGCCTTGATGGGAAGAAATCATCCTTTTGGTATATTTCTGGCTAGTCTTTTATTTGGAGCTTTATACCAAGGTGGAACTGAATTGGACTTTGAGTTTTCGACCATAACAAGGGAAATGGTTTTGCTGATACAAGGTTTAATAATACTTTTTTCTGGAGCGTTAGCTTACATGTTAAACCCATTGGTAGAGAAAGTGTACCTTAAGTTTTACGGGAATTATATTAATGCTTGAAAGTCTTCAACTTATAATCTCCCTGCTTGACTCAACTATTAGAATTGCAACACCACTGATATTTTGTGCAATGGCGGGTATTTTTTCTGAGAGAAGTGGTATCATAGATATTGGATTAGAGGGCAAGATGCTGCTATCTGCCTTTGTAGCTGCAACAGCGACATTTTTGACAGGTTCTCCAATTTTAGGACTATTTTCTGCTATTTTAGCGTCATGCAGTGCGTCTTTGATACATGGCTTTGCCTGTATTACAAATAAAGGTGACCAAGTTATAAGTGGTTTGGCTATAAATATTTTGGC
>CAZOIZ010000107.1:0-3708 GCA_964580005.1 uncultured Rhodobacterales bacterium | reverse complement strand
GCCCAAACATATATGCTGAAAGAAAAAAGTGATGCTGCTTAACTGTGTTATAAATGAAGGTGTGAACTTATGAGTGAAAAAAATTCAGTTTTAATGGAAGTTAAAAATATCAATCTCCGTTTTGGAGGAGTGGTTGCTATCCAAGACGTTTCCTTCAATATTTATGAGGGAGAGATACGAGCGATAATAGGGCCTAATGGAGCGGGTAAGTCATCTATGCTGAATGTAATAAATGGTTTCTACCACCCTCAGGAAGGTGAGGTTTGGTTTAATGGAGAAAAGAGGCCCTCCATGGAACCGTATCAAATTGCAAAGACAGGTATTGCAAGAACTTTTCAGAATATCGCGTTATTTAAAGGGATGACAACGATTGAAAATGTAATGACCGGACGACAGCTAAAAATGAACAAGAATTTTTTCTGGCAAATGTTACGGTATGGTCCAGCCATTGAGGAAGAAGTTGAGCATCGAAGAAGATGTGAGGAAATAATTGATTTCTTGGAAATAAACCATATCCGAAAAACCCCGGTTGGATCTCTTCCATATGGATTGCAGAAAAGAGTGGAGCTCGCTCGAGCCCTAGCTATGGATCCAAAAATCTTGCTTCTTGATGAGCCAATGGCAGGGATGAATGTCGAGGAAAAACAAGATATGTCGAGGTTTATAATTGATGTAAATGAGGAGTTTGGAACCACTATAGCTCTAATTGAACATGATATGGCTGTTGTTATGGATTTGGCTGATAGAGTTGTCGTTTTGGATT
Source organism: uncultured Rhodobacterales bacterium (assembly GCA_964580005.1). Lineage (GTDB taxonomy): Bacteria > Pseudomonadota > Alphaproteobacteria > Rhodobacterales > Rhodobacteraceae > CACIJG01. The sequence goes on along the minus strand of CAZOIZ010000107.1, from coordinate 2,945 downwards.
ATGGTAAGCTATTAGCTGATGGAACTCCTGCGGAGGTTCAATCTAACCAAGCTGTTATCGATGCATATTTGGGAGTACCACACTAATGGAAATTTTATACGCAATTTTTGTCGCGCCTTTTTTAGAAATGGGGGCCTACCCTGATTTATTTATCCAAGCATTATGGGACGGGTTTGTCAGTGGTACTTTATACGGTCTAATAGCACTAGGCTTTGTCTTAATTTTTAAGGCTTCTGGTGTGTTTAATTTTTCACAACCTATACTAGTTGTTTTGGCAGCGCTGTCATTGGTAAGTTTTTACCAAATGGGAATTCCTGCGTGGATTAGTGTGATTTTGGTGTTGGTCATGTTTTACGCCCTGGCTTGGCTTATCGAGAGATTGATACTGAGACAATTGGTTAATCAGGATGGCAACATTCTTTTCATGTCAACAATCGGGTTAACTTTTATAATAATTGGCGCGGCTCAGTGGATTTTTGGTGGCGTGCCTAGCGCCATGATAACTAACGAACTAGGGTTGCCTAACGGATCATTAGAATGGCCTGTTTTTGGAGGGGGTGTCTATTTTGAAATGATCGATGTCTCAGCGGCTGTTATAGCCGTAATAATGATCGTTATATTGGCGGTATTTTTTAGTAAAACAAAGATAGGAAGAGGTTTGAGAGCTGTGGCTGATGATCACCAAGCGGCCCTCTCGGTAGGAATATCTCTCAATCAGATCTGGGTTATAGTATGGTTCGTTGCTGGTATAGTTGCATTAGTCACGGGTATTTTCTGGGGCGCACGATCTGATGTGTCTTTTGCTCTCCAAATCATAGGATTTAAAGCTTTACCAGTTCTGATCATAGGTGGTTTCACCTCAATACAAGGAGCTATCATTGGCGGCCTTATCATTGGATTAGGCGAAAAGATTTTTGAAATTTATTGGGGACCTCTACTCGGAAGTGGTGTCGAAGGATGGTTTGCGTACGTTATTGCACTCGTTTTTCTACTCTACAGGCCACAGGGGCTCTTTGGTGACAAGCTTATAGAGAGGGTGTAGTAGAATGTTTTATAGAGAAACAGGCCAATTTAAGTCAAAGTATAAAGAAGAACTAGCTGCTTTCCCTTTAGCGGAGGATAAGGTAGGAATAGCGATTTTGCTCGTGATAGCATACGTCTTCATTCCCATATTTGGTATCCCAGGATTGTCTTACGAGTTTACGATGGGCGCCATCATGATCCCGGTATTTATCTTCACTATTACAACACTCGGATTGAACATTCTTTTGGGCTTTGCTGGCCAGATTTCATTGGGTACTGGAGCTTTTATGGGCGTTGGAGCTTATAGTTGCTATAAGATTATGACAATATTTCCAGACCTAAATATAATCATATGCGTTATATTGTCTGGGCTTGTAACGGCAATAGTGGGCATGATTTTTGGATTGCCATCACTAAAAATTAAGGGCTTTTATTTAATTGTGGCGACATTAGCGGCTCAATTTTTTCTTGAATGGGCCTTCATTAGAGTAGCATGGCTGTATAACTACAATGATAGTGGAGGAATAGAAGGTACAAACAAGGAAATGTTTGGATTGATAGTTAGTGGTCCTCAATCTGAACCTCTTACTAGATATTTTATTGTATTAACGCTGTTGGTTCTTTTAACGTGGCTTGCGTCAAACGTAATCAGGGGGAGGATCGGTAGGTCTTGGATGATGATTAGAGATATGGATATTGCTGCAGAGCTCATTGGCGTGAGACCTTTAACAGCAAAACTGTCTGCTTTCGCTTTTTCTTCATTTTACGTTGGAATATCTGGTGCTTTGATGGTTTTTTTCTGGCTAGGAGCAGCCGAGGTGGAGAGTTTTGATATAAACCACAGTTTCACCTATTTGTTTATGGTCATAATAGGGGGACTTGGCTCGATTACGGGAAGTTACATGGGCGCTGCATTAGTTTGGGTGATACCTGTTTTGATTAAGGAAATAGGTAAAACCACCTTTGGGTTTGATGCATTTGTTATGGAAAACTTTTCAATAATATTCTTGGGAGTAGCTATTGTGGTGATACTGATCGTTGAGCCACATGGACTAGCTCGGTTATGGCAGATAACGAAACAAAAGTTGAGGTTATGGCCATTTCCATATTAACTTCCAGAAGATTGAGAGAGGATATGAGCCCCTTTTTCAAAAAATATAAGATGGCTCACAACTGCAGCTTACTGCTGCTTCATTATGGGGAGAACAAAATGAAAAAACTTTTTATTGGTGCTGTGATGGCTGTAGGCACCTTTTTATCATCAGTTAGCCTGAGTTTTGCTGATGAACTCTTGGTACCAACCATGTCCTACAGGGTGGGTCCATACGCAGCTAACGGTACAATGGTTGCCAATGGATTTGTTGATTATTTTTTGATGTTGAATGAGCGTGACGGTGGCATCGGTGGTGTTAAGGTTAATGCCGAAGAGTGCGAAACTGGATATAAGGCACAGGTAGGAGTGGAATGCTATGAATCATACCGAGGTAAAAATGCTTTAGTTCATACACCAAATTCCACTGGTATTACGCTACAAATCCTTCAAAAAGCTCCAGAAGACGAAGTGCCAATTTTGACAATGGGATATGGTCTTTCAGCAGCTGCAAAAGGAGAAACTTTTCCTTGGGCATTTAACTACCCAGCATCATACTGGTCACAAATGACATCAATCCTGTCATACATCGATAGCCAGACAGGTTTGAAAGGTAAAAAGATTGGATTTCTTTACCTTGATGTTGGTTACGGGCGTGAGCCAATACCGGTACTTGAAGAGTTAGGTCCTAAAATGGGCTTTGAAACACTCTTAGTGCCCGTTGCTGGTAAAGAAATGCAAAATCAGTCTTCACATTGGTTAACAATCAGAAAAGAGAAGCCTGATTGGGTAATCATGTGGGGTTGGGGTGCGATGAATCCAACAGCGATCA
>CAZOIZ010000106.1:0-3719 GCA_964580005.1 uncultured Rhodobacterales bacterium | reverse complement strand
TTAATTTTTCGTTTCATATAAATAATTATTAATATTTTGTGTTCATTAAATTTATCTATTAAATTAATCATATGTTAATAGATAAAATTGAAACTATAAGAATAGCTGAGCATCCAAACTTAATTTGGGTAAAAATTTATACTAATGACGGTTTATTTGGATTAGGTGAAACTTGGTTTGGGGCCGAAGCTGTTGAGGCTGATATTCATTCAAGATTAGCACCTTTGTTGATTGGTCAAGATCCAACAAAAATTGAATATATTTACTCAAAAATGCGACCCTACATTGGATTTTTTGGATCTGGCGTTGAAATGAGAGCATTGTCAGCTTTAGATGTTGCCCTATGGGATTTAAACGGAAAAATAAAAAATGCTCCACTGTATGATCTTCTTGGAGGCAAAACCAAATCAAGTATAAGAGTTTATAATACATGTGCAGGACCCAACTATGTTTCACAAAATGCTGACGTAAGACCTAATAACTTTGGAACAGATAAAATTAACAACAAAAAAATACAATTGTATGAAGATTTAGATATGTTCATGAACAAACCTGAAGACTTGGCTAGTTCATTATTAGATATGGGAATAAAATCAATGAAGATTTGGCCTTTTGATTTTGCGAAAGGAGCAGTTACGGGTTTAGAAATTTCTAACGAAGACTTAAAAAAGTATATAGAACCATTTGAAAAAATTAGAAATTGTCATGGAGATAATATTAGAATTAAAGCAGAACTTCATGGCATTTGGGGATTAGAAGCATCGAAGAAAATATGTAAAGCTCTCGAAGAGTTTGATATGTGCTGGATTGAAGACCCAATTTGGATGGATAGATTAGATGATATTCCAAAATTGGCGAAATCAACAGATCAACCATTAGCTGGTGGTGAAACTCTTGGTGGTTTAGGTCAAATACGCCAATTAATAGAAATTTCTGATATTGCATATCCAATAATTGATGTTACTTGGGGAGGAGGTATAACATTTGCTAAAAAAGCAGCTGCAATAGCAGAAAGTCATTTGAAATCTATTGCATTTCATGATTGTTCTGGACCAGTAACACTTACGGTTTCTACTCATTTAGCTCTCGCTTTGAATAATGTAATAGAACAAGAAATAACAAGAGGATTTTATTATGGTTGGTATCACGAATTAGTTAATGAACTTCCATTAATAAAAAACGGGATGATAAGTGTTTCTGATAAGCCTGGATTAGGAGTAGATTTGAACAGCAATTTATTAAAAAAATCAAACTTAATTACAAGGAAAACATATTGAGGAGTGAATTAAATATTAATAAGATAATTTCAATATGACTTTAGAGAATAATATGTTTATTATATTAAAATATTTAATATTTATTACAAATTAGGACAGACTAATAATTATGACAGAACCTAAATTTAAGCCTGCTCTTATTATAAAAACCATTGAAAAGATTTTATTAGGCATTATAGCTATTTTGACAGTAATCGCAGTTTTACAAGAAATACAATCTATATATATCAATGGTAAAGTACAGCTGGCTGACTTGCTATTATTATTTATATATACAGAGGTTCTTGGAATGATTGGAATATTTTATGTCAGTAATAAAATTCCAATCACATTACCTTTGTTTATTGCCATGACTGCTATAGCTAGGCTCATAATACTTCAAGGAAAAGGAATGGATCCTATTATACTTCTATATGAAGCAGGGGCGATACTTATAATTGCACTAGCTTGTTTAGCAATAAGGTTTAAACCAATAAATACTTATATATATCAATCTGAGGATGAAGACTTACCAAATAATTTAAAAAAATAATATCAATAAAATTTATAGATCAATTTACAGTTATAATTTTTAATTAAAAATAACTTAATATGTATAATAATTCAAAATAGAGTAAAGATTTAAGCTATATTCTATTTCCTCTTAACGCAAAATATAATCCACCAAACCAAAGAATTACGTGGAAGTTATCGTATAGTATAACATCTAAAAATGATTCAGGCTTACCTATCCATATTACACCAGTCATTATAGAGCCAATAGTAAAACCACTGAATCTAGTTATCATATCGCCAATTATTGCTAACTTATTATCCAGTAATTGAAATATTCCTCCAACCAGCAAACCAAAACCAGAACCAAGTTCACCGTATACTACAAACCACCAAACTAAAAAAGGTAAATCAAAAGACTGGGCATCTTCAAGGTTTACTGGATATTTTGAAACACCCTGTTGAATAAAAACAATAATTAAAGGTATTCGTAATAACCAATGAGACATACAGAATTCTGGTATTTTATTTATAATATTTTGCATTATCTAATTCATTAAAGTTTAAAATAATTTTTCCAATCATGTACTGGTTTAAAACCAAGAACCTCTCTGATTTTTCTAGCAGATAAAATTGACTCATATTTTTCCATTTTTCTTTTCAATTGTACATTAGGAAAAAATTGTTTAATTATTTCCTCAGTTGTTAAGCTTACTGAGTTAATATTGTGAGTTACATTAAAAACTTCATAACCAAGTCCATCTTTTTTAATACATAATTCTATAGCTTGGGCTAAATCTCTAGCGTCAATATAATTAAAGAGGTTTCTCAATCTTATACTTGGATTTTTACAAAATTCTTGAAATCTGGGATATTCATTAGGTTCAATAATATTACCAATTCTTAACGCGTATATGTCAATTCCAGTTCTTTTTTGAAATGCTTTACCAGTTTGTTCGTTTAATACTTTTGAAAGTCCGTAGCTATCCGTAGGACTGGTCTCATAATCCTCTTCTATTGGAAGCCATTTAGGAATTGGGTTCCCTTGAGCAAAACAAAAACCATATGTCGTTTCTGATGATGCAAAGATAATTTTTTTTATTCCTAATTTTGTAGCAGCTTCTATAACATTATAAGTACCAATTGTATTAATACGAAAAGTTTCATTGTCTGGCTTAACTAAAATTCTTGGTATAGCTGCTAAATGAACAACTGCTTTAAAACTTTTTAGGCCCTCGCCTGATTTAAGTTCTGGTATATTTGCAAAACTAGATAAAGAGTTAAAAACTTGACCAGAGTCAGTAATGTCTAAGTTTATATTATCCACTCCATCCATCACAAGGGGAACAAGGTCAGCATTTACAACAGAATAACCTTTTTCTAATAAATATGGGATCAGATGTTTACCTGCTTTGCCACTTCCACCTGTAACGAATATTTTATTTTTTGTCATGTATTTCTCAAAAACAAAATTTTATAACAAAATTACCTTAGACTAAATTGTAAACTAAATAAATATTAGATTTTAATAGAGTAGAAGAAGAATGGTTAGAATAGAATAGCGAGGAGGATTACCTCCATCAAAATTAGTATTTCTAAACAATTTACAATCTAATAATAATTTCATTAAATTAAAAACTGTAACTTTTAATGTTTAAATAACGTTCAATTGGAGATTGGTTTTGTTTAATTTATGTATTTTACAGGCTGGGCCTATTAATAAAGATCTTATTCAAGACTATCCATCTTACGATAAAATGTTTTCATTGCTTTTTAAAGATAAAGTTCCTTTATGGAATATAAATGTTTACAATATTTACGAAAATATTTTTCCTGAACATTTGAATTATTATAATGCATTTATCATAACTGGAAGCGCATATGGTGTTTATGAGGATCATGATTGGATAAAAAACCTTTTCGAAGTTATCAAAAAAATTGTTCATTTTA
>CAZOIZ010000105.1:0-3729 GCA_964580005.1 uncultured Rhodobacterales bacterium | reverse complement strand
TATTTTTTTGGACGCCTCCTCATTTTTGGTCGTTAGCGATTATTACAAAAAATGACTATGCGAATGCGAAGATTCCTATGTTCCCAGTTTTGTATGGAGTCAAGGAAACAAAAAAATGGATACTTTATTACACCATCGTATTAATCTTTTGTTCACAAATAATTTCATTTTCAAATATCGGTGGACTTGAATTCTTTTTCTTAAGCAACCTGCTTAATGCCACTCTGTTGATATCTTCAGTTAGGCTGACTAGATTTCCTACTAATAAAGATTTTCAGCGAGAAAGACGCTTTTTTAAATATACAATCATTTATCTTTTTATGTATTTTGGCATCGTGATAATTGCAAGTGCAATAAAAAAACTTGGTCTTAATATATCAATCTCATGGCCGGTGTTATTTTAATTTTCAATAAGGAATCTTATGAAGCAATCAGAGTTAAATAGAGGTCCTGGGAATACAAAAATTGGAATACTACTTTTTGTGGTTGTTGCGTTAATATTCTCGGTCACAATAGTTAAATTGAAGCAAGGCTCCTTAATGCAAGGGTATGATCATATTATAAGACAAAATATGTTAGAAAATGAAAAATAGAAGGGATTCCAAATCAAATCGCACACCAATTTACTTGGTTGGGCTCGTGTGCGTGATGCTATCGGCATCATTTGCAGCGGTACCGTTTTATGATTGGTTTTGCAAGGTTACGGGGTATGGAGGTACACCTGAGACTTATTCCGAATCGTTCGATGGTCCTATCCTAGATAAGACTATTAAAGTTCGGTTTGACGCGTCAAAGGCCAAAGACATGAGATGGAATTTCATACCAGTTCAAAATGAGGTGGAGGTCAAAATTGGTGAAACGGCATTGGTATTTTACGAAGCTTATAATCCTACTGATGAGCCAATCTCAGGACAAGCTAGCTTCAATGTTTTCCCATTTTCAGCGGGCAACTATTTTAGTAAAATTGATTGTTTTTGTTTTGTCGAGCAAACTTTGCAGCCCGGAGAGCGAGTTAAGATGCCGGTAACATTCTATATTGATCCAGAAATTGATAAGAATATTGAAACGAAGAATATAAAGTCGCTGACATTGTCTTACACTTTCTATAAGCTGGATACACCCAATGAGTCATAACTTTTAGCGTAAGGGGATAGAGATGGCACACGAAAAAAATCATGATTATCATATTATAAATCCAAGTTTATGGCCATTCCTAAGTGCCTTAGGTGCCTTTATTCTGCTTTTTGGAAGTGTAATCTTCTTCCATGGAGGTACTATATTGATAGGGGCTTTAGGTTTCTTATTAGTCCTATATTGTATGTTTGGTTGGTGGTCTGAGGTGGTTTTTGAAAGCAAAGACGGTGACCACACACCTGTTGTTCAGATAGGTTTAAGATATGGGGTGATTATGTTCATAACATCCGAAGTCATGTTTTTCCTTGCGTGGTTTTGGAGTTTCTTTAAACATGCGTTATACCCTATGGAGGCGGTAGGTGGTGTCTGGCCTCCCGCTGGAATTGAGACCTTTGATCCTTGGCACCTTCCCTTGATAAATACATTGATCTTACTTTGTTCCGGTGCGGCGGCGACGTGGGCTCACCACGCTATAGCGCATGAAAACGATAGAAAGGGTCTGGAAAATGGCCTCATTCTTGCCATCGGATTAGGAGCGCTTTTTACGATTTTCCAGATCTACGAATATACTCATGCAGCGTTTTCGTTCTCAGGAAATATCTATGGAGCTAATTTCTTTATGGCTACAGGTTTTCATGGATTTCATGTATTGATTGGTACGATTTTTTTGCTTGTTTGCTTAATAAGAGCCAAGAAGGGCCATTTCACTCCGGAAAAACACATAGGTTTCGAGGCAGCCGCATGGTATTGGCATTTTGTTGACGTAGTATGGCTTTTTTTATTTGCGGCAGTTTATATCTGGGGTGCGTGATAAAGTTTCGGAACCTTAAATTCATATGAAAAAAAAGTGGCTGTTCATCGTTTTTATCGCACTACCGGGTTTTATCGCTTTAATTTCTTTAGGGGTCTGGCAAACTAAAAGACTTGCTTGGAAAGAGGCATTGTTAGCAAACATAGCTCAAAATTTGAGTGCCAAGCCCATACAATTACCTAAAGGTCCAAATAAAAAACAGCATAATTACAGAGTGGTAGAAATTGAGGGTTCATTTGATAGAGACGCGCTTTTTGTTCTAACATCTACAAAAGAATTTGGCCCAGGATTTAGAGTGGTATCTCCTTTCAATTTACAAGATGGCAGTAAGGTTCTTGTAGATAGGGGAGTGATAAGGGAAGATGAAAAGAACGAATTAAACACTTCAATCCAAAATAGACTGGTAACAGGTTATCTATTCTGGCCTAATGAAACAGATTACTTCACACCAGAACCGAATTTCAAACGAAATATATGGTTTGCAAGAGATCTGACAAAGATGTCAGATTTTCTCTCAACTCACGCGGTTCTAGTGGTTGCAACGGAAGACAAACTTGAGACGCAATTAAAAATGCAAAATCCATCGATAAATATACCTAACAACCATCTGCAATATGCGTTCACATGGTTTATGATGTCTATTCTATGGTTCGGGATGAGTGTCTACTTCGTGTATAAGATTGATAAAAAGGAAGAAAATTAGATTATGTTATATCATTCGACGCGTGGATTGGAGGAACCTAAAAGTTTTTATGAAGTTTTACACTCGGGGTTGGCTAGGGATGGAGGACTTTTTGTTCCAAAGTTTATTCCGAGGTTAGATGAAAAAACCTTAGCTCAATGGAAACACCTTAGTTACGAGAAACTCGCTGTTGAGATAATATCATTGTTTTCTGGCGACTGCTTCAGCAAAACGGAACTAAGCGATATAGTGCATCAGTCCTACTCTGGTTTTCAACATGAGCTAAAAAGCCCTTTAATTAAATTAAAAGAAAAGCACTATTTTCTTGAGTTATTTCATGGACCTACATTAGCATTTAAAGACTTTGCTATGCAGGTAATAGCAAAAATGTTTGCGACGACATTGCAAAAGAAAAATTTAAATATAAATATTGTAACCGCAACTTCTGGTGATACAGGCTCAGCGGCTGTTGAAGCATTTAAGGGTATATCGAACATCAATTTATACGTCCTTTATCCCCATGAACGAATTTCGCAAATACAAAGAAAGCAAATGACTACCTCAAATGCTAAAAATGTAAAAGTATTTGCTGTACAAGGAACCTTCGATGATTGTCAGTCAATAGTAAAGGAATTGTTTGCAGATAAAGCACTGGTCAGCGACGTTAATTTATCTGGTGTAAATTCAATTAATTGGGCTCGAATCCTAGTTCAAATTGTATACTATTTCTCTGCTTTTTATCAATTGAAAAACCCTTCCGAAGGAAAGTTGAACTTTAGTGTTCCCACCGGTAATTTTGGAGACGCTTATGCTGGGTTTATTGCAAAAAGAATGGGGTTACCAATAAATAAGATTATTGTAGCAACAAATACAAATGATATCTTGCATCGAGTTTTTAAAACTGGTGTTTATAAACGCGATAGCGTGAGTAAAACCTTATCACCGTCTATGGATATTCAAGTTGCTTCCAATTTTGAAAGACTATTATTTGATCTTTTGAATAATGATGCCAAAGAGGTTGGAAAGCTAATGAACGATCTATCTAAAAAAGGTCACTTTATTCTGGAAAAAAGTATATTAACGCTGATTTCAAAAGACTTTG
>CAZOIZ010000104.1:0-3734 GCA_964580005.1 uncultured Rhodobacterales bacterium | reverse complement strand
CTCTGATGGTAAATCGTGATAGCTTTTTTGTTGCGAAAACGCAAGCCCGATATATTTTACTCGCTTATTTCTTCTTATATATTTTATTGTTCTATCATAGAAGCCTCCGCCATAACCTAACCTCATTCCTTTTGAGTCGTAAGCAAGAAGAGGACAAATAATAAGGTCAGGAATCACAATCTGATCAATCTCAGGCACCGGTATTCCGTAATTACCTACAAACATTTTATTTCCTCGTTTCCAAGGTTTAAATATTAACGGCTTATTTTTATTGATTACCATTGGTAAACAAGTGACCTTATCTTGGGAATAAAGATAGTCTATCAATGAAAAGGTATTCATTTCGCTATTTACCGGGTAATACAAGCCTACAACAGAAACAGCCTTTTGATCTGACATCCATTCGTGGAAAAAGTGCGTAATCCTCTTACCATATTCCTCATGAGAAGAATTAGCATGAATTTCCATTCTTTTACCTAGTGCAAGTTTTCTTTGTTGTGCTTTATCGGTTTTTGACAATGACCCACCTCTGTAAAAAACAAGCGTGAGAACCAGCAAAACCGTATTGTTTGATCCTCGAGAGCCTGATTTAACAGGTGGGCATCGGATATCGCAGGCCACGGCCTCGACAGAGCCAACTCCCTTTCGAGATTTTAAGGCCACTAGGATTTAACATTTACAAGAAAGCCAGAACTCACCACACGACCATATATAATTTGCTAAAAATTTAAACAAATATTTAAGGTTGCATTTCAGTTAGCTAAACCAACCTGCAACACAGCCATGTGCATTTAATGCTATTAGTATGATATCATGTTAAAGATAACTTTTTGTGTCCTATAAAAAAAGCTGTTAATTCTTTATTTTTTAACATACAAATTACGGACGTATTGTAAGCCGATGTAGCTCAGTTGGTTAGAGCACTAGATTGTGGATCTAGGGGTCGTTGGTTCGAATCCAACCATCGGTACCAATCTCAACAATATAAGTACATAAAATGGTCAAAATAAATGGAAATGAAATAAGAAAAGGGAATGTCATTGAACATAAGAGTGCTCTATGGATTGCAGTGAAAACATCTCATGTAAAGCCTGGGAAGGGTGGCGCTTTTGCTCAAGTAGAACTTAAAAACCTTAGAACAAACTCTAAACTAAATGAGCGCTTTAGGTCAGCTGATAAAGTCGAAAAAGTAAGGCTTGAACAAAAAGACCACCAATTTTTGTACAAAAACGATGAAGATTTTATATTTATGGATAATGAAACCTTTGAGCAAATTACTATCAAGGAAGAGTCCTTAAACCTAGTCACAAACTTTCTTATAGAAGGATTAGTAGTTCAAATTGAGTTTTTTGAAAATGAAGCTTTGAATGTTTCGTTGCCTGAGAAATTATCCTGTGTTGTAAAAGAAACGGAGCCCACAATAAAAGGACAAACTGCTGCGAATAGCTCTAAACCAGCAATCCTTGACAATGGTCTCCGGATTATGGTCCCGCAATTTATTGCTGAAGGGGAAACAATAACAGTTTCGACAGAAACATGCGAATATCTTGAGAGATCTTAAGTATCCCCCAAAAGGCGTCACATGCAAAACAATACTGCAAATTTAAATATAATGATAAAGGCTGCAAGGAAAGCTTCTAGATCACTTATTAGAGATTTTAATGAGATCGAGAAACTTCAGGTTGTGTCAAAAAAAGCAGGCGACTTTGTATCAAAAGCTGATTTAAGAGCTGAAAAGATTATCAAAGAGGAATTACTTTTTGCAAGACCTAGCTACGGCTGGTGTGCAGAAGAGAGTGATGAAATACAAGGAGAAGACCCCACGAGGAGGTGGATAGTGGATCCATTAGATGGAACAACCAATTTTTTGCATGGCATTCCTCATTGGGCTATATCTATCGCTCTGGAACATAAAAAGGAAATCGTTGCAGGAATAATTTATGATCCTATTAAAGATGAGTTGTTTTCTGCACAGAAGGGTGGTGGCTCTTGGTTAAATGAAGAAAGATTAAGAGTGTCGAATAGAGCGACCTTCCAGGAAATGTTATTTTCCACGGGTATTCCTTTTGGTCAAAATGATAGTTTACAAAATTCTCTTGCAACTATTGGCAATCTTATGCCTCGTTGTGCAGGAATAAGAAGAAATGGTGCTGCTTCATTAGATTTGGCATATGTTGCAGCTGGTCGATTTGATGGCTTTTGGGAACAAAACTTATCTCCTTGGGATATGGCAGCAGGAATAATTATTGTGAAAGAAGCGGGAGGAATTTTAGAGAGTATAGAAATTAATGATAGCCCATTGGATACTGGGAATATTATTTGCTCAAACAATCAAGAGGCGGTCTTTAGAAAGTTTTCCGAAATTATTAGATCGTCAATTCAGTAGGGTAAGAGGCGCTCCAAAAACAGTTAATTTGTCCTCTTTGGATGCGTCCTTAATTTTAACCAAACAGTAATTATTAAAAATACTATATATATCCCCTACAACTTTACCATTGGAGTAGACTTTTTTATCATCTTTATTTTCGGGGTTGGTAGGAATATGACCACAAAAAAGCTTATTTTTTAGCGAAGCCTTATGTTTCATTCGTGCGGTTACTTCCTGGCCTATATAACACCCTTTTTTAAAATCCACGCCATTTATTTTCTCAAAGTTTAACTCTAAAATATATGATTTCTCAGGTATCAACTCTAACCCTGTTTCAGGTATAAGGCTCATTATACGATTGATCTCAAACTCAGCAAATCCCTTACCCTGATTTACAAATTGTTCCTTAAAATCATAACAACGCCAACCCAAATTCTCCGCTCTTGGGTCAGCAAAACAAAAAATTTCTTCCCTTACAGAACTCAGCACAATCTGACAATTGACAAAGGAAATAATGACATCAGAATTGAGCTTATAAAACTCAAGGAATTTTTTGAGATCAGCTGCTCTGGACTTATGAATGTCGATAAAAATTTCATTTTTGTCCAATGTAAAAACAAAGAAATCAAATAAATATTTACCTTGGGGAGACAAAATAGCAGTGTATATAATCTCATCTTCAGAAACGTTCTCAATATTGTTGGTAGTTAGTGCTTGTAGAAAATCAATTTTATCCTTTCCATTCAAGGCTAGGATAGCCCTATTTTTGTCAACAAAGCAAAAATTAGACTTAACAGGTTTATTCATTATTCTTGTTTTCTATTTGTGATTTAAACAGAGTAAAATACAGAGTATTCTCTTGCAATAACTTATCATGTTTACCCTCCCCAACTATTTTACCTTTGTCTAAAACCAGTACTTTGTCACTATCGACTATAGTGGATAGTCTATGCGCTATTGTAATTGTGGTGGAGTACATTGCAAGATTACTTATCGATTTTTGTATCAACCTTTCCGACTTGCTATCTAATGCCGAGGTTGGTTCGTCTAGAAGAAGAAGAGGACTGTTCCTTAGAAAGGCTCGAGCTATAGATATCCGTTGACGTTGTCCGCCTGATAGAGTTGATCCTCGCGGGCCTACTACTGTGTTTAAGCCATCTTTTAAATCATTACTAAATTCGTCTACATAAGCCATTTTGGCTGCCTTTCTAATTTCTACATCAGAAGCCGATGGTTTTCCAAATCTGATATTTTCAAGTATAGTTTCATCAAACATCATTCCATCTTGACGTACAACTGAAATAAGAGAACGCAGCTCTTTCAAACACAATTCTTTAAGATTTACCCCATTAATCCTAACACTCCC
>CAZOIZ010000103.1:0-3741 GCA_964580005.1 uncultured Rhodobacterales bacterium | reverse complement strand
TTTCGGCAAATATATTGACCGCTTGCTCTGTATTCTTAGTCATTACCTCCTGCAGGCCCTTGTTTTGTTCAAGAACCCTACTCGCAAGTGCATTTGTGGCAACAGAAATTTCTCTTCTTAAAGAGGACAATTCTTCAACTAATTTTGCATTCTGCTTTTCAAGAGCCACCTGACTTTCCATGGCTACCGATAAAGCTTTAACATTATCTTTTAAGTCATCAACATTTTCTGCAAAAATCACTAGAGCCTCTCTGTTGGTAGTGGTCATCACGCCTAAGTCTGACATTGAGCGGAAATATAGCACCGATGAAAATATCATGGCTACGATTGCAGCAATCATAGAGCTCCCAAAAATTATGGTTGTATAGCGATGTATTTGTTTCACTTTTGCCTCCAGTTTTTTATGCTCTCTTTTAACTTTATTATACTCAGAGGTTACGTCGGTCGCCGCATCCGCTGCATCTAAGGCGATTTTTATACTTTCTTCTATTGTACTTAAATCTGAACTCATTAAGGTGACCTCCTACGAGATTCAATTTGCTTATTCATAATTCTTCTTTTGTAGTAAGCACATTTCATGCCAGTTGTTGCTACAACTTCCTGATAAGGAATCTTTGACGATTTGAAACCAAATTTTCTACAACCCCATCTTCGTCGTGGGTCGTGTGTAATAAACAAATGGATGCATTGATTACAAGTAATCATAACTTTTTGTTCTTTTTTTCAGTTATTGAGTCAAAAAGCCTCGCTATAGCGTATCTAAAAACGGCAAGGCATAACAAAAAACAAACAAACCAGATAGAGATAGCTCGTAAAATGTTACCTGCATAGAACGCCTCAAGACCATTTAACAGGGAAAGAAAAGCAACTCCTCCAAAGCAGGCTGAACTTATATAGTCTCCAAGAGACTCATGGCTCCGTCTCGGCATATTAATTCTCCTTCAAAATTGTTCCATTTTCATTGAACCTTAAATCGTCAGGAACATCAATGTCAGGGGCATCTATGTCTTCCCCTCTATCCAATTTATAAACATATGCTAGTGCTACAGCTACTGCATTGTAAAGCTTTTCAGAAATTTCTTCTCCGATTTCACTTGTGAAAAACAGTGCCCTTGCAAGTAGAGGGCTTCTAAAACTTGTTATATTCTTTTCAACTCCTATCTCCATAATTCTTTTTGCGATCAGCCCTTTACCCATCGCAATAATTTTAGGAGCTCCCAATTGACCTACTTCATATTTAAGCGCTATTGCAAAATGAGTTGGGTTCGTAATAATAGCCGTGGCGTTATCCATGTTTTCTAAAGCTTCTTGCTGTTTGGCAGATTTTGCGGCACTTTCCATCTGGAGCCGTCTTATTTTTGCTCTTACTTCAGGTGAACCTTCTGTTTGTTTATACTCGTCTTTAACTTCTTGCTTAGTCATCCTAAGAGATTTAATGTGCTCATATCTCTGATAGAAATAGTCCAGTGCAGCTATTACCAATAGGCAAACCAACAAAGCTCCTATCAAAAGAGGAAAAGAAGATTGAGTGAGTTCTAACCCAGATTGCAAGCTTCCATCAGTAATACGTAACAATTGGGGGAGTAAGTAGTATATAACCCCTATAGCGCTTGCGAATAACGAACCAACTTTCAGTAAAGCCTTACCAAGCTCAACTAAGCTCTTTAAAGAAAACATTCTCTTGAACCCACTTAAAGGGTTAATTCTGTTTGATTTAAAGGAGAGTGCTTTAGGGGCAAAATTTATTCCGCCAACTGCAAATTGCGTTACTAAGACGATTATCAACATCGGGACGCCAACGAATAAACTAATTTTTGTTATAAAAAACAGTGCTTGCAAAGACTTCGTGGCAGGCAAGTCTTCAAGTTTATCATTGCTGGAGAAAACAAAAAGATCGCCCCATTCATATAAAAGCGCCCTAAAGTTAAAGGAAAAAGCATACATAAGCAATAAAGCTCCAGCAATGCCGGTAAAGACAAACATTTCTTTAGAACTCAGAACCTTGCCATCTTCTTTATGTTTATCAATTTTTCGTTGGGAAGGTTCCTCTGTTTTCTCTTGGCCATCCTGGTTTTCTTCAGCCATTTTTCAGACTTTCAATTGTTGTCATTAGATGATCCAGAGAGGAGTCAACCAGATCTGAAAAAGCAAACCCCAAGTTACCTATTGAAAGGTATAAAATCACAAAAGTACCAAGCATAGTAATAGGAAAACCAAAAGAGAATAAGTTAAGTTGTGGAGCTGATCGAGTGATTATTCCAATTGAAACATTTATCAGCAGTACCACTATTACAACCGGTAACATAATTATTGAAGCGTTTAAGAACATTGAACCGGAAGCAGCCATTCCCCCGTCAATTAGAGCCGAGGGCACCGGCAGAGTGCCTATAGGGACTAATTTATAACTCTCTATTATTATTCGTAGCGCTATTAAATGACCATCAGCCGTTAAGAAGATCATTATTAAGAATAAATACAAAATTTGGCTTACTACAGGGGTTTGGACCCCAGAAATAGGGTCCACTTGCGCAGCGTAACTTAAACCAGCACTAGTTGCTATTTTTTCTCCTGCTAAGGAAGCAGCAGAAAACATTATAGAAAGTATTAGGCCAGCAGTGACGCCAATAGCGATCTCTTTAAAAATAATAGCAATACCATGTGCTGAGGTCAGTATCTTGGTGTCAATCTCTACCGGGTGAAATGCAAAAACTATTATCGTTATAACAAATGCGATTAAAATTCTTACCCTAAGCATAACAAAACGAGCACTGAAAAGAGGACAGGCAATAATGAATGCACTAAGCCTGATACTGGACAAAAAAAAAGCTAATAGCACTTCTATAATATTTTGCAGACCTAAACCAGGAATTATATCGTTAAGTGATTGGTCCATTTACTATGCTTGACCAATTGAGGCTATTTGATCAAAAATGAAAGCAAAATAATCTGCTAATCCGGTCAACATAAAGTTGGCAATTAAGGCTAACGTCAGAAGAACGAGCACTAGCTTTGGCACAAAACTTAAGGTCATCTCGTTGATAGAAGTAGCCGCTTGAATAATACCAATTAAAAGACCTATTCCAAGAGCTACTAACAATACTGGTCCTGCAGACATTATAATTTGCCAAAAAGCATCTTCTAAATAATTAACATTAGTATCGAATTCCATATTGGAGCTCCTCTGTTAGTTTGATACATAAGTTGCCACAAGCGATCCTACTGTCATTGCCCACCCATCAACTAAAACAAATAGAAGAAGCTTAAAAGGCAAAGCAACTAACATCGGACTAAGCATCATCATTCCTAAAGACATCAATATCGATGCAATCACCATGTCTATAACTAAAAATGGAAGAAAGAGCAGAAATCCTATCTGAAAAGCAGTTTTCAGTTCAGATGTGATGAAAGCTGGAAGTATCACGGTTAACGGTATGTCTCTGTGATCCTCATATCCTTGATCTCCAATTAAATCAGTAAACATTGATAAATCATTTTCTCTGGTATTTTTTACCAAAAATTCTTTTAAAGTATTTGAACCCGTTGATAGTGCAGATTTTGCTGGCAATGTTCCTTCTAGATATGGATCGAGGGCAGTTCTATTTATTTCTGTGAGGGTTGGTGTCATAATAAAAAAAGTTAAAAAGAGAGCTATTGCTATCAAAACCTGGTTTGGTGGCGTTTGTTGAGTTCCCATTGCCTGTCTTAGGATCGAGAGAACGATTATTATTCTTGTGAAGGAAG
>CAZOIZ010000102.1:0-3748 GCA_964580005.1 uncultured Rhodobacterales bacterium | reverse complement strand
CAGTTATTAAATAAATTGGCGCATAATATATATTATGTTATTTTTTTAACTTCAATAAATTACAACGTAACATAATAAAAACAGTTACTTAACAAAGATAGCTATACTATTTTTTATTTACAACAAGATTAGCAACTAGCTTTTCAAGTTTATCAATCCTTGACTCGAGCGTATCTTTTTTGCTTTTTACTGAAGATACTTCATCCTTATCCTTACTTAATTTTTTCGATTTAAAATCACTAATAACTGAAAACACTTTGATTTCCCTATTAATGCCTTTCATTGTAATAGAGCTCAATTCTTCTACTTCGACTATATCTTGTGCATGAGCATAGCTTTCATATGATAGTAAAATTCCGTCACTTGGGGCAGCAGCCTCTAACCTTTGGGCTATATTGACCTCTCCCCCAATAATTGTATACGTCAACCTTTGTTCACTACCAAAATTTCCTACATTGCAATAACCAGTATTAATTCCCATTCTAATTTGGAATGGTTCATAAAAGCCTTCGTTTCTCCATTTACTTTGGAGATTTTTTATTTTTTTCTGCATTTTTAACGCCATATTTACACATGCTCTTGCATCTTCTCTTTCTCCTTTGCTTTCCGGATCACCAAAAAATACCATCATTGCATCGCCTATATATTTATCTATTGTTGCACCATGATTAAGTGCTATGTCAGTCATTTCAGAAAAATACTCATTTAGATATCTAGTTAAATCTTCCGGTTGTAAACCCTCTGACGAAGATGTGAAGTTTTTTATATCACTAAAAAAAATAGTAAGTTTTTTTCGTTTCGTGGCAATTCCAGTATCAAATTGGCCAGAAAACAAGGCTTTATGAATTTGAGGTGGCAAATACTTACCTAGTTTTGAAGACAGTTTTTCTATATCTTCCTTTTGTTTTTGAACAATATTTTTTTGCTGTTCAGCTTCCTCTAATACTCTTTGTAAAAGAAGTTGATTTGCATCAAATCTGATTTCAGCTAAATGTTCTTTATAACTCCTGGTTTTTTGTAGTTGCTTAAAGGTTATTGTATATTGATACTTGCTGAACCCGTTATCCATATCCTTACTATTTTCTTCATCAATACTCATTTTAATGTCGAACATTTCTGAAAACATACTTATCAAAAACACTGAATAGTTGGCTTCAAAAAAATCTTTATTTTTAACCACTTGAGAGCTTATGATCGGTACATCGTATTTACCTGGACCTTTCTTTATGAAATTCAATTTAGATCGCACTTTATTATTGCGCATTTGTCCGAGGTAATCATTTGTCACATTTTCCCAAGCAGGAAGAGTTCGATCTAGTATCTTAAGGTTTTTAGAGAAATTAGAGTGATTTAGAAGCTCTTTTTTATATTTTCTTCTAAAGTCATCTATAAATTTACCAATCGAAGGCACAAGAGAAAGCATTAAGAAGCCTTGCTCAAGACCTATAGCATAAAGTGCTTCTTTACCAAAACGGGTTCTAATCTCCTCAAAAATTCTTGCTCTCAGATGACTGGGATATTCTTTATCATTATCAATTTTAGTAACGCCATGCTCTTTTAGCACTCTTTCTCCTAGTGATCCTAAACCAGCTAGTACCTTAATTGTCGAAGCTAACGCAGCACCAGGTATCTTCATTTCATTATCTAGTTTGCCACTAATTCTGATCATTTTATCTGGTCTAGTATTTTTTCAATTTTAGCTTCTAAAGCATCTAGCCTATCCCCTATTCTTTCAGATACTGTTTTTATTTTTGTAGATACTTCTTTATTTCTATTGTGCTGTTGTAACTTTTTCAAAACAGAAAATACTTTTATCTCTCTCTTAACACCCTTCATAGAAATGCTATCTAATTGCTCTACTTCGATCATATCTTGTGCATGGGCATAAGTTTCATAAGACATCAATATTCCTCCTGATTGAGCAGATGCCTCTAGCCTTTGAGCAACATTTACCTCACTACCTATAATGGTATAGGTAAGGCGTTGATCACTTCCAAAATTACCGACATTGCAGTAGCCAGTATTCATACCCATTCTAATTTGGAAGGGATCAGCAAACCCCTGCTTTTGCCACTTGTCTTGAAGAAATGATATTCTTTCTTGCATTTTTAAAGCCATTTTGACACACGCTCTTGCGTCTTCTCGTTCTCCTCTGCTTTCTGGGTCTCCAAAAAATACCATCATTGCGTCACCAATGTATTTATCTATTGTCGCACCGCATTTGATCGCTATTTCGGTCATTTCCGAAAAATATTCATTTAAATATTTTGTTAAATCTTCAGGTTGAAGCCCCTCTGAGGTAGATGTAAAGTTGGCAATATCACTAAAAAAAATGGTCAGTTTACGCCTTTTTGTTGTGATTCCAGTATCAAATCTTCCAGAAAAAATTGCTTCGTGTATTTGAGGAGGCAGATATTTCGCTAGGTTAGTAGAAAGTCTTTCCGTCTCCTCCTTTTTTTTCTCTGCGTCTTCTAAAACGGATTTTAGTAAACATTCATGTGCAGCAAATCTTACTCCCGCTATAATTTCTTTGTGGTCACGCACTGTTTTCGTTGGTTTAAAAGTTATAAAATAGTTAGTATGCGACCAACCCTCAGAAATATCTTCACTCGTTTCTTTATCTAAATCTATCGAAACATCAAAGACATCTGAAAATAAACTCATTAGAAAAATTGAATAATTTCCTACACCGAATTTCCAATTTAATAAAGGTTGAGCTAACGTGGTTTTAAAATGCCATAAATTTATGGATAATCTTTCAAAATTTATTCCACCTTGCAATTTATTACTTCGAAATTGCCCCAAATAATCGTTAGTTAGCTGCTTCAGACTTGGGAGCGTTTTTTCGATCATATTAAAGTTATTTGCATCCAGAACTTTCTTTAGCTTTACCTTATTTTTTTTTCTAGAACCAGAAATAAACTCGCCAAAAGATGGAAGCATTGATAACATTAAAAGTCCCTGCTCAATTCCTATAGTGTGGAGTGCGTCATCCCCAAACCTCTCTCTTACTTCTTCAAATATTTTTAGCCTAATTATACTAGGATAGTTTTTATTAGGGTCGATTTCACTTATACCATTTTGCTTTAAAACTTTTTGGCCTAACGGACCTAATCCTGCCAAAACTTTTATTGTGGATGCCAATGAGGCGCCGGGTATCATAGACTGATTTTTTGAACTCATATAAAATTTCCTTTATATCAATCTAGATCAATCAATAGGTGATTGAAATTGCTCTAAAAATTGCATGGAACCAAGTCTAACATGTATTTAAACAATAATTATCCTTTTAATTTTAGCAATTTTTTACATAATTGGTAATGTAAATGTAATAAGGTTTATTATGACTAAAAAACACTTTATATGTACTCATACGTGGTTAAATGAAGATGCGAAAAAACAGGGAACTGAATTCACCTCTAATATGACTGAGAAAGAATTTTTTGACTCAGTGAAAACAGATAAGGCTGAGACATTGGCGCATTGGATGGGGAAAGAGGACTTCTTTTTTTGCCATTGGTATGCCGATAGCTCTGATGACATCATGGATGCTCTCGATAAGGCAGGATATCATGAATTAATGATCACAATGCCTTCAGAAATGCAACGCTATGTTTCAGTTGAAAATATACAGGATAGGAAACTTAAAAATCCTGAGGAATAATATATTACTCTCCAGTGGTTGTTTTTAAGCCTTCTATTTCACTTAAATCAGAGGCCTTTGCCGGTGGATTGCTCTTATGTTCAG
>CAZOIZ010000101.1:0-3770 GCA_964580005.1 uncultured Rhodobacterales bacterium | reverse complement strand
GCTCTAAATAATACATCATAATGAAGGCTTCAGGTATTGTTCGCCCACATGTGAGTAAGCCATGATTTTTCAAAATAAGTAATTGTTTGTTTTTTCCTAGATCTTCAAGCAGCCTTTTTTGTTCGTCTAAATTTAAAGCTAGCCCTTCGTATCCATGATACCCGATTAAATCTTTGTACAACAGACCTGTTTGGCTCAGAGGCAATAGCCCTTCTTCTTGACATGACACGCCAACACCAGCAGATGTGTGCGTATGAATAACACAATGCATATCTGGCCTTTCTCTGTGGATACATGAATGTATAACAAACCCTGCTGGATTTATTTTATCCTCTGTCTCGGAAATAATATTTCCATCTAAGTCAACTTTCACGAGGTTTGAAGCGGTTATTTCTTCGTATAGTAATCCGAATGAATTCAAAAGGAAATGTTCATCAGGACCCGGAACTCTAGCGGAAATATGGTTGTAAATTAAGTCATCCATGCCGAAGTGTGCCATTAGTCTGTAGCAAGCTGCAAGATCCACTCGAGTATGCCATTCCTCTATTGTCATGGATCCATTTTTTACGAGCGGTGGTAAGTTCTCATTCATATCATTTCTCCTACTCCAAATTGACTTCCAATTGTCGCATAGAACACTTAAAAGTATACAAAAATTTCTCCCTTAATTGATTATTAACTAGATTTCAAATCTGCATTAATCGTGCTTTTAATAAATAAAACACTACGTTTTTAAGAAAAAAATATTTTAGTCGTCCTTGCAATAATTTTTATTAGTCAATCCTTATACCATTCTAAAATTAGTCTTTTGAACCCCTTCTAAAGACCCATTTTTTTATGGTCTTTTTCCTACCAGATCTTGCATATTCGTTATAAAAATTATAGTATCTGACTACTAAGGCTATGCTTTAATTTAGATTTCAAATAAAATACGAGGGGGTAATTTTGGGATTATATGAAGCTTATTTGCAAGAAATAATAGAGCGTGCAAAACTGGGGCTTGGTCCCAAGCCTATTGATCAGGGAAATCTATTAGAAGAGATTATTGATATAATTTCGGGTCCAAAGTCTTCTAGTAGAGATGATGCTGTAAAGCATTTCATATACAATGTAATTCCTGGCACCACTAGCGCTGCTTCAGTCAAAGCAAAGTTTTTAAAGAGACTCATTCTTAAAGAAGATAGTATCGACGAAATTGATCAAAAACTTGCTTTTGAGTTACTATCACATATGAAAGGTGGGCCATCTGTAGAAGTTCTTTTAGACCTAGCTTTCCATGAAGATACTAAAGTTGCAGAACAAGCTGCTAACGTGTTAAAAACGCAGGTTTTTCTTTATGAAGCAGATACAAATAGGCTTGAGAAAGAATATAATGCTGGAAACAAAATAGCTGAAGATATATTAGAAAGTTATTCAAAGGCGGAGTTTTTTACGAAGCTAAATGCAATTCCAGAAAAGATAAAGGTCGTAACCTACGTCGCTGCAGAAGGCGACATTTCTACCGACCTACTATCACCTGGTAATCAGGCGCATTCTCGTTCAGATAGAGAACTTCATGGACAGTGTTTTATATCCAAAAAGGCTCAGGATGAAATCTCTCAGCTTAAGATAGCTCATCCCGACAAAAGAGTTATGCTTGTTGCTGAAAAAGGTACAATGGGAGTTGGATCATCCAGAATGTCAGGTGTTAATAATGTTGCGCTTTGGACAGGTAAGAAGGCTAGTCCTTACATTCCTTATGTAAACATAGCCCCGATTGTTGCTGGAACAAATGGTATATCACCGATTTTTCTAACTACTGTTGGAGTGACAGGAGGTATTGGAATAGATTTGAAAAATTGGGTTAAAAAGAAAGATTCTGAGGGAAATATTATTTTAAATAATGATGGTGAACCCATTTTGGAGCAATTATATTCCATCGAAACAGGGACGGTACTTACGATTAATAGCAAAACAAAGAAACTTTACAATAAAGAGGAAAACAAGGAATTAGTAGATATAAGCTCATCATTTACGAGGCAAAAAGTAGAATTTATGAAAGCTGGAGGATCCTATTCTATAGTCTTCGGGAAAAAACTTCAAAATTTAGCAGCTAACATATTAAATAAAAGTCCTGCACCTGTTTTTGCGTCGCCGAAAGAAATCCATTCCGAGGATCAAGGACTCACAGCAGTTGAAAAAATATTTAATAAAAATGCCATTGGTCTTGCGAGCGATAAAAAGCTCTTCGCTGGCTCTGACGTTCGAGTTAAAGTAAATATTGTAGGGTCACAGGACACTACTGGACTTATGACTTCACAAGAATTAGAAGCAATGGCTGCTACCGTTATATCTCCATCACTTGATGGCGCATATCAGTCTGGATGCCATACGGCTTCTGTCTGGGACATAAAGGCCCAAGATAATATTCCTAGATTAATGCAATTTATGCATGATTTTGGTCTCATAACTGCCCGAGACCCAAAGGGTGTTTATCACTCAATGACAGACGTAATACATAAAGTATTAAATGACCTTACAATTGATGATTGGGCTATAATTATTGGGGGCGATTCACATACTAGAATGTCAAAAGGTATAGCTTTTGGCGCAGACTCCGGTACCGTTGCGCTTGCTCTCGCGACCGGCGAAGCAACAATGCCAATTCCTGAATCGGTAAAGGTAACTTTTAAGGGGAACTTGCACAATCATGTTGATTTCAGAGATGTTGTTCATGCTACCCAAGCGCAAATGTTAAAACAATTTGGTGACAATGTCTTTCAAGGAAGAGTTATTGAAGTGCATATTGGTACTTTAATGTCGGACCAAGCATTTACCTTTACTGATTGGACTGCCGAAATGAAAGCAAAGGCCTCTGTCTGTATTTCCAATGATGACATTTTAATTAAGTCACTAAAAGTATCAAAAAAACGAATACAAACAATGATTGAAAAAGGAATGGATAATAAAAACAAAACTCTGAAAGGATTGGTAGATAAAGCATCTTTAAGAATAGATGAAATAAAATCAGGGAGAAGGCCAGCTTTAAAACCAGACAGAAATGCCAAGTATTTTGCAGAGGTTGTGGTAGATCTTAATGAAATTAATGAGCCAATGATTGCAGATCCAGATGTTAGTAATATCGATATATCAAAGAGATATACCCACGATACTATAAGACCAATATCTTATTACAGAGCAGAAAAACCCGTAGATCTAGGTTTTGTTGGGTCATGTATGGTTCATAAAGGAGATATGAAAATTGTTGCTCAAATGTTGCGCAATTTGGAAAAAAAATCAGGTGAAGTAAAGTTTAAGGCACCTTTGGTGGTAGCAGCTCCAACATACAATATTATAGATGAACTCAAGGAAGAAGGCGACTGGGAGATTCTAGAAAAATATGCCGGATTCCAATTTGATGATAAAAACCCTAAACAAGCGGCAAGAATTGAGTATGAAAATATATTGTACCTTGAGAGACCAGGATGCAACCTGTGCATGGGAAACCAAGAAAAGGCAGCAAAGGGTGATACGGTTCTTGCGACATCAACGCGTCTCTTTAAAGGAAGGGTTGTAGAAGACTCATCTGAAAAAAAGGGAGAGTCACTTCTTGCTTCAACACCGGTTGTAGTACTATCAGCGATATTAGGAAGAACACCTACTCTGCAGGAATACAAAGACTCGGTTAAAGATATTGATCTTACAAAATTCAAACCTCCATCAGAAAAGCCTTTAGATACTTTATCCGTCCACTTTTAACGCCCTTAAACTATCAGTTATCAATACGTTAA
>CAZOIZ010000100.1:0-3829 GCA_964580005.1 uncultured Rhodobacterales bacterium | reverse complement strand
CCTTATTCTCTTTAAAGTAATAGACACGGTTTTCTCTTAAAAGATCATTCAGAGATATAAAGTTCTCCAATAGACCTAAGTTCATTGAAAATAAAAAAGCTACCGAGGTGAAGAAAAAACGAAAATATCTCATAGCGAGGGTTAATTTAATAATTTTAATCATAATCTTTTTCTTAAAATTTTAATTAGTTTAGAGATCATTTAATGCATTTCAACATTTAATGACTTAAGTCCATGAAAGTGGTAAATATCGGCATATTCAGGTTTTTGAAGTATCTTGATGTGGCTTTTGTTTTCAAAAAGATTTTTTAGTGCTAATTTTATTTCTAAACGAGCCAATGGGGCACCAAGACAGAAATGCGATCCTGCACCGAAAGAATTGTGCATTATTGAGGCTCTATTTGATACGAATTCGGATGGCCTATCCCATCGACATCCATCATGTCCAGATGCACCTATTACCAAACTAATCTTTTCTCCACAGGAAATCTCTATATTATCGATAGTTAAGTTTTTGTAAGCAAATCTTGTGAAAATATGAAGTGGCGGGTCATATCTTAAGATCTCTTCAACAATTATCTGCCAGTCTTTCTCCTTTAAAAAACGACATTCAACTTTGTTAGTTAGTAATGCTTTAATACCATTACCAATAGTGTGAACAGTCGCTTCATGGCCTGCATTCAATAGCAGAATGCAAGTTGAGATTAATTCATCAAAACTGAGCTTTTCGTTATCTTCTTCTGCATTAATGAGATGAGTGATCAAATCGTCTGCGGGCTTTGTGCGGCGCTCATTCACATATTTTTCAATGTATTCATAGAACTCTCTGGAAGATTGGTCTGCTAAGTTCTTGGTATGTTCTGAAGTATCAGCTTGATATACAGCTACCATCGTATTAGACCATTTTAAAAGTTGATCTGACATTTCTTCGGGTATGCCCAAAAGACGAGCAATAGTAATAACCGGAACTTGCTTCGCGTAATTTTCTATTAGATCTGTTTCCTTATCCTTTATATTATTTAATAATTCACAACAAAGGGTGTCGATATCCCTAGATATCCTTTGAATGTTTTTGGTCGTGAATGCGCGTAATACTAATCCTCTTAGTCGGGAATGCCTTTTTCCTTCTAATTCAAGCATTGAGTTTTTTTCAATCCTGTAAAAGTTACTAAGTTCCTTTTCATTCGTTTGTTTAATCCCCGGCGGCAACTCTCTACCAAACCTTTTATCCTTGAAAATCTTATTTATAGTTTCGAATTTAAAAAATGCCTTCTGATTGTAATTTTTCCAGAAGCAAACCCCTCCTTCTTTTAATATTTTGCGATAGAAAGCATACGGGTTTTGAACAAATTTTTTTTCAACGGGAGATTGATCTACTTTTAACATTGTATACTCGTGCTTTAAATTTTCTTTTAAAATATAGCAAGCATGCTAACGTATATCTTATTACTTAAACGTCAACGAATACAAACTTAAGAGTTACTATGCCAATAATCAATAGAATAGCAGATTACTTTGATGAGATGCAAGGATGGAGGCATCATATCCATGCTAATCCGGAGCTGGGATTTGATTGTTTTGAGACAGCAGAGTTCGTTAAGTCTAAACTAGAAGAGTTTGGTGTAGATGAAATCCATTCTCAAATAGCAAAAACAGGGATTGTTGCAATAATCAAAGGTAAATCTACGGGAAAAACAATTGGTCTCAGAGCTGATATGGACGCATTGCCCTTAGCAGAATCAATAAATAAAACATATAAATCTAAAAGAGCAGGCGCGATGCACGCATGTGGGCATGACGGACACACTACTATGCTCTTGGGAGCTGCTAAATATTTATGTGAGACTAGGAATTTTTCTGGAAGTGCAGCCTTGATTTTCCAACCTGCAGAGGAAGGAGGGGGAGGGGCAAAATTAATGTGTAACGAAGGCATAATGGAGAAGTTTCGGATCGATGAAGTTTATGGGATCCATAATGACCCTGGGTCTCCTTTAGGTGTTTTTAAAACTTGCATCGGCCCCAATATGGCAGCAGCAGACGATTTTATGATTAAAATAATTGGTCAAGGAGGCCATGCAGCAGAGCCTGAAGAAACAATTGATCCACTAGTGACTGGAGTGCAGCTTGTACAAGCTATACAAACTATTTCTTCCAGGAATTTATCGGCTTTGGAAAAAGTAGTAATCTCTATTACTCAGTTTCATGCAGGAACAACACACAATATTATTCCTAACGACGCATTTATTAATGGAACTGTTCGAACTTTATCTAAAGAAGCACAAAGCCTCGTTGTAAAAAGGCTGAAGGAATTATGTAAGGGTTACAGTAAAAGTTTTGGAGGAAAAATAAAATTGAGCTACAACTATGGATATCCTCCGACAGTAAATCATCAAAAGGAAACAGAATTCGCTGCTGATGTAGCTAAAGAGATAGTGGGTGCAAAAAACGTTGACATTGATGCCAAACCAATAATGGCGTCTGAGGATTTTTCGTATATGATAGAGGAACGTCCTGGGTGTTATTTCCACGTGGGACAGGGCATTGGGGCAGCGGTTCACAACCCAGAGTATGATTTTAATGATGACCTTTCACCAATAGGAGCAAGTTTTTTTGTGAGGTTGGTTGAGAAGTCAAACCCTGTTTTATAAGTCTTTAATTAATATTCAATACGCTAGAATGAAGATCCTGGACTTCTTAAGAATTGTATTTCTGATTTTGTTGATGTTCTACCTAAGATAGCGTTTCTATGTGGAAACCTGCCAAATTTGGCAATTATATTTTTGTGCTTTAATGCATATGCGTAGACTTTATCAGAAGTATGCGCTCGAAATAACGGCAAAGACATTTCTTGAAGTTGTAAACTTTCACTATGCATTAATGGTATTAAAAGAAAGTGAGACCTTTCACTTTCTAGTTGGCTGATATCAAAAGCACATAAACAATGTAAACACGTTTCTAAAGCTAGTCTGTCGCCTGAAAATGACCTAGGTGTTCCTCTAAAAGCATTTCTAGTAAATTGGTCGGTTAGTATGATGAGAGCTAGTGAGCCCTCTAAAGATTTTTGCCAATCATTAATATATCCAAACACCGCATCTTTTATTAGATCGCTGAAACTGCTTTTAATTTGGTTGTCAAAATACCTATCTTTTTTAAACCAATCTTTTGGACCGCAACTTTCGAACCAAAAATCTAATATCCCTTCTATTTTTTCTTGCATAACTCAATGACAGAAAATTGAAAATCGTTTACTGCATTTAACGTTTTTGTTGTTTCAAAGTAAAGTTCTTAACCATTTAAAATATGTTTAGGAATAATATGCTTTCCTTCAGCATTGATAAAAATTCTATAAACTTTAGTAACCATACTCAAACGCAATGGTTCATATAAATGCGGAAACAACTGATTATTCCTACTTATCTCCCATACTAGTTCTAAGTCATCGGTTTCAACTTCCAACAAAATCAACGGACTTTTTGATTTGAAATGTTTTTCTAAGGTTTCTTTCAATTGTTCTGAAGTAGAAAAGTGAATAAAGCCATCGCTTAGATCGTTTTTTGACCCTACAAAAAACTCATTGTTTTTTGTGCTCTCCCAGTCTTCCTCCTCACATACTTTAAAAACCTTACCCATTGCCTTTATTATTTAAGTTATTGATTTTATTTTATTTTTAATCACTCCCACTCAATTGTCCCAGGTGGTTTAGAAGTGATATCAAACAACACTCTATTTATTCCTGTTACTTCGTTAATAATTTTATTGCTTGTTTCTGAAAGGAATTCTCTTTTGAAGTAAGAGAAGTCAGCGGTCATCCCGTCGGTGCTACTTACTG
>CAZOIZ010000099.1:0-3840 GCA_964580005.1 uncultured Rhodobacterales bacterium | reverse complement strand
TATTTTTGGGGGTTGCAAGACGGAGTCTCCTTCATGAAAAGTAAAGGTTCCTTGGCCCTCATACTCAAAAGTAACCCAACCTTTAAGTATATAAACCATCTGAAAATTTAGCTTATGTAAATGCCACTCTCCCTTAGAATGTTTTCCTGGAACAGCTCTAATAACATTTGCCCCATAATTTCCTTCTGTAGCAGCGTCTATTCCGAGGTCTCTGTATTGAAAGAACCCTCTAAGACCCGATTCGAATTTAGATTTTTCTTTATGTGAAACTGTGAATTTCATAAATTTCTCCTTCATAATTAAATTCCATAAATCAAATGGTAACAAAATTTCGCAAAAATTTTAAATTTACGTACAAGCACATTTTTTAGATAACTTAGTTGCCATAAAAAAAGAAATTTGTTTCGCTGATATTTTGCGATACCATAGATTCGTCTCAATTAAGAAATGGCATCAGGTACAAAAAAAAGAAATTTAGGTAAATGAAAAATAAGGAAAAAATTCTTAAGGTAGTAGAGCATTATATAAATAGTGCCTACGAATCTGATGGAGCAATGACGAGAAAAATATTCGATGATGATGCCAAGGTTTCCGGTCATATAAACGGTAAGCTGATAAGACAGACAAAGGAGGACTGGGCAAAATTTGTTGAAAAAAATTTACCATCACCTAAAGAACAAGGTAAAACTAAGGCCTATGAAATATTGATGATTGATACTGGAGAAGAGACCGCTGTAGTAAAAGTAAAAAGTGAATATATTAACATCATGTTTACGGATACTCTTTCATTTCTCAGAATTGACGATGATTGGAAAATTTATAATAAGGTATTTGAGGCGACGAGTTAAACTTTAATAGCTGAAATGATTTAATGAAATTTCTTAATATTCTATTCGTATGCAATATCTTCCTTTCTCTTGGAGTTTTTGAGGCAATTGGTAATGATCTAGACGAGGTCATTTGCAATGCTATGAAGGGTATGCAAGTACAAGAAGAGAAAAAAATTCCATATAATATAGGCGACTACGAACTGATAGGCATTAATGTTGATTGTAACAAAAAAGCTCTAATAACAGAAAAAAAACATATTCAATACTCGTTATCTGACTTTTCAGATGACTTTAAGATTAATTCAATTAAAAACTGGAAAAATTCAAATTGCAAAAATATGATATTTAACACTGATACGGGCTGGTCAACCACCCAGATTATAAAAGATGTAAACAAAAATGTAGTTTTAAAGTTGGAAGCAAATTTTGAAATATGCTCTCAATAAGTCTGAAAATAATTAGATCACCTAAGCCAAACACTCAAATTAGATTCAATGACGATTAACAAGCTGGAAACACTAAACACCCAAGATGTCCTGTCGATGAAGGGAGAGGGATACTATTCGAAAAAGACTGCAGGAGCTAAAAATGCTATAGACTCCATACAGGAAATTCTGGAAAGATCTATACTTTCCCTTCCCAATAGGGAAGTATTGAGATTTGCTGATTTTGGCGCGGCAGACGGAGGAACTAGTCAGGAACTTTGGTACAACTTGATAAATCTTCTGAGAAGAAGAGGAGATGACCGAGTAATAGAGATAATTTACACCGATTTGGCCTCGAACGATTTCTCTACCCTTTTTAAAAACATGCAAGGAATGCACGGAGATAAAGAACTAGCTTATCAAAAAATCTTTGACAATGTTTTTGTGCATGGGTGTGGTACTGGCTTTCATCAACAATTACTAGCAACAGGCAGCTTATCTTTGGGTTTTTCGGCAACTGCTATGCATTATGTTTCGCAAAAACCTTGTCATATAAAAAATCATGTACATATGGTTGGGGCGGATATAGCAGAAAATAGGCAGTTTATGACCCAAGCAGCAACAGATTGGGAGTCAATCCTCCTTTCGAGGGCTAAAGAACTAGCATCAGGTGGGCGCTTTGTATGCATGAATTTTGGAATTGATGAAAAGGGTCGTTATCTTGGCAACACAGGAGGACATTCGATGTTTGATAAATTTAATCAGCATTGGAGAACGCACTTGGATCAAGGGATAATAACAAAAGAAGAATATATAAACACTACTTTTGCTCAGCATTACAGAACGGTGGAAGAGTTTTGTGCGCCGTTTAATGATAAAATGTCCGAGGTTTCAAAAGCTGGGTTGAAGCTTTTATCATGTAGTACAAAATTGACAAAATGTCCCTATCGTGAGACTTATGAAAAAAATATTCGGTCAATGTCAAAAAAAGATTTTGCTGACAGTCTTATACCAACTACTCGGAGTTGGTCAGAAACGGTTTTTCGAACAGCTTTAGATAAAAGAGATGCACATGAGAGTGATGAAATAATCAACTCTTTTTATGAGAATTATAGGGCAGAAGTTGAGAGAGATCCGGATGGGCACGCCATGGACTATATTCACGTAATTATGGAAATTGAAAAGATTTAGTTTCTACTCGTTGTGATTAAATATGTTTAGGTACTAGAGGAGATAAGAATTTTTATCTTTTTTAAATTAGTGATTTATTTCAATGAATAAGGTCGCAATCGTTACAGGAGCTGGGACGGGGGTGGGGAAGGCCACTGCTGTCAAGCTCTCAGACGCCGGATTTACGGTCATTTTGATAGGACGCCGTAAAGAGAAGCTTGAAGAAACAAAGACTGTTTGTAATGATCAAGCACTAGTATTTCCAATGAATGTCAGTAATGAGATGGATGTAAAAAAATGCTTTGAAATGATTGAGAAAAATTTTTCCCGTGTGGACCTACTTTTCAATAATGCTGGTACGTTTCTTTCCTCAAAAACCATAGACGAAATAAAATTTAGCGAATGGAAAGAGGTTATTGAAGTCAATATTAACGGTATGTTTCTCTTCAGTAAGCATGCATTTTCGCTTATGAAAAACCAGTCTCCCATAGGTGGCCGGATAATTAATAATGGAAGTGTTTCCTCTACTACCCCAAGACCTGGTTCAATAGCATATACCGCAACTAAACATGCAGTCACGGGAATGACAAAAAGTTTGGCGCTCGACGGAAGACCATTTAACATTGTTTGTAGCCAAATTGATATTGGGAACGCCGATACACCAATGACAGAGGGAATAAAGAAAGGAATAATTCAGGCAGATGGTTCAATTAAAAAAGAGCCTACATTCGATCCTGAACACATAGCAGATGCAGTGTTACATTTAGTAAGTCTCCCCTTAGACACCAATATTCTTTTTATGACAATAATGGCGAGTAAAATGCCCTTTATAGGGAGAGGTTAAAAAACACAAAATGCAAAGAAAAAAAGCCGTCGCAAATATTCAAATTGATAATGAAAGAATAAGGGTAACAGAATATTCATTTAATAGAAATGAAGAAACAGGATTTCATATACACCAATGGGACTATGTGGTTATACCGCAAACTAACGGGCAATTATTGCTAATTGATGATAATAAGGTTGAAACAACCACTACACTTATAAAAGGGAAGCCTTACTACAGAAAGGCAGGAGTGTCGCACAATGTAATTAACAACGGCAAAGAAAAGTTAGTTTTTATAGAGTTAGAGATAAAAGCGCATTCAATTTAAAATTTTATTTAGCTATTAAATACTAGTGTTTTGGTTTTTGAATTTTATTCGCGAAACCCTATCAGAAATAGACATCATGTAAAATAACACCTCTGTTTGAAAATAATTTCTGTGGTATTTCAGTTTTATTGAACTTTTGTTCTGCTTCCCTGAAGAGTAGTTGACAGTCTACAAAAGCTTTTTCATCAGTATATTCCCAAAGATTACCTAATCGTTGAATGCCATCTTTATTGAAAACTTGACTAACTGTTTGTCTTATAG
>CAZOIZ010000098.1:0-3889 GCA_964580005.1 uncultured Rhodobacterales bacterium | reverse complement strand
CTTGCCAAAAAACCACCATTTTCTAATAACTTTTTTTTCGAACTCAAAAGGTGTAATTATTCCTGAATGGATGAAAGAAAAGTATCCAGAAAAAATGACTATCATTATTAGAAATTGGTTTGAAAACCTTTATGTGACTGAGAAGAAATTTGAAATTTCGCTTAATTTTAATAATACTGTGGAGCGGTTAAGCATTCCTTTCAATAGCCTTGAGTTATTTGCAGATCCGTCAGTTGACTTTGCTATAAGTTTTAATCAAGTCAATAGTACACCAAACAGTAAAACTAAAGTTGATAAAAACTCTAGCGATCAAATTGATAAACAAAAAATTGAATTGAGTAAAAAAAGCGAAAATGTGATTGATTTTAAAAATTTCAAAAAATGATTGAGATAATGGGAGTAACAAATGAAACCAACACGAGTAGAAACTGACAGTTTTGGTGAACTAGAAGTGCCTACAGATAAGTTTTGGGGTGCTCAAACGCAAAGATCACTTAAAAACTTTGCAATAGGATATGAAAAGCAACCTTACCCGTTAATTAAAGCAATGATAGTGATCAAACAAGCTGCAGCAAAAGTCAACATAGCGGAAGGAAAGTTGGATAAAAAATTAGGTGCTGCAATTATAAGCGCCTGCAAAAAATTACGTGAGGGAGGTTTTGAGGAAAACTTTCCTCTTTCAGTCTGGCAAACCGGCTCTGGTACACAGACTAATATGAACATAAATGAGGTGATTGCTAACATAGCAATAAGGGATTTAGGCGGTAAGGTAGGTTCAAAGTACCCGATACACCCAAACGATCATGTGAATATGTCTCAAAGTTCAAATGATACCTTCCCTTCGGCAATTCACATTGCAATAGCTACGGAATTTTTGGAGCACACACTTCCAAGAATGAAATTTTTACACAAATGCCTTCAAGAAAAACAAGATAAATTTAAAAAAATTATAAAAATTGGTAGGACTCATACTCAAGACGCTACCCCTCTTACACTAGGTCAAGAATTCAGTGGTTATACATTTCAAATTCAGCAATCTATAAAACGCTTGAGCCACTCTTTAAAAGATATACTGTTTTTAGCGCAAGGCGGGACAGCGGTTGGGACAGGAATAAATGCCTCGAAAGCTTTTCCAAAGCACGTAGCACAGGAAATTTCTAAAATAACAAAAATAAATTTTAAGACAGCTCCTAATAAATTTGAAGCATTAGCAGCAAATGACCCCATAGTAGAATTTTCTGGCTCATTGAAAACCGCCGCCTCCAGTCTCTTTAAGATTGCAAATGATATTAGATTTTTAGGTTCCGGTCCTAGATGTGGTCTTGGTGAACTAAGCCTGCCCGAGAACGAACCAGGTAGTTCTATAATGCCAGGGAAGGTAAATCCCACTCAAGTAGAAGCGACTACAATGGTTTGTATTCAGATAATGGGTAATGATGCCGCCACAGGGTTTGCTGGAAGCCAGGGTCACTTTGAGTTAAATGTTTACAAACCTCTATTGAGCTACAATACACTTCAATCTTTGCGATTACTTGGCGATGCTTGTAATTCTTTTGCAAAAAATTGTATTAAGGGAATAAAAGCAAACGAGGTTGCGATTAAAGAGCACCT
Source organism: uncultured Rhodobacterales bacterium (assembly GCA_964580005.1). Lineage (GTDB taxonomy): Bacteria > Pseudomonadota > Alphaproteobacteria > Rhodobacterales > Rhodobacteraceae > CACIJG01. The sequence goes on along the minus strand of CAZOIZ010000098.1, from coordinate 2,278 downwards.
TGATAATAGTTTAATGCTAGTAACTGCCTTGGCGCCAAAAATTGGTTATGATAATGCAACGAAAATTGCAAAAAATGCACATAAAAATAACACAACTCTTAGAACCGAGGCCATTAAATCAGGTTTAATTGATGAAAAGGATTTCGCTAAAATTGTAAATCCTAAAAATATGATTTAATGATGTTAGCCGAATAGACTTAAAAAAGGTAAATACTCCAAAATAAAAAACCCTATTAACTGGAAAGATCCACTTAAGAACAGAAGCCCAATAATTATTAGGAACCCACCAGTGAAACGTTCAATATATAAAGAATATGTGGATATTAATTTTGTGATAAATACCCCTCTAATCAAAAGATAGGCCATACCTATAAATGGAAGGCTAAGTCCTAAGGAATAGAATATCATTAAAAGTATACCTCGTAATACTGACACATCTTGTGCTATTATTGCCAATATTGAACCGAGTATTGGTCCTATGCATGGGGTCCACCCAAATGCAAAAGTTAACCCTAAAAGAAATGGTGGTAGAAAATTTCCTCTCTCCTTGATATTGAGCTCAAGCCGAAAGTCCTTTTGCAAAAAAGTTATTCTTAATAATCCGATAAAATGCAGCCCGAATATTATGATTAAAAGCCCTGACACAATTCTTAATTCATTTTGATAAAGAATAAAGATTGATGCCATTGAATTAGCAGCTAAACCTAAAATTATAAAGACAACTGAAAGGCCAAGTGAAAAGCTAATAGCACTTAGCAAAATGCCTCTTTTGATAGTCTCACTATTATTTTTGATTTCACTAACGGTTGTCCCAGCCATATATGCAAGGTATGGAGGAAGTATCGGTAATACACACGGCGATAGAAAGCTCAGTAAACCTGCAAAAAAACAAAGTATTGCACTAAAAATGAGTGACGAAGAAAATATGTCTATCCCTAACATACGCCTTTATATAGTATGTTTAGAGCGAATTCCAGTTACTCTGCTGCAGAAAGCTTTTGATTAGGGTGATCACCAGAAATTATCCCCTTAAGGTTTGATCTAATCTTATCAGACTTAGTTATAGCTTCCTCTTTAACGTGACCGAACCCTCTGATTTGTAATGGTAAAAGAGACAGATTAATACAAGCATCATGATTATTTTGATTATAGTTTTCTAAAATGTATTTAACATCTCTCTCATATTCCCTAATTAGTCTACGCTCGGTAGAACGCTCTTTTGTGAAATGGAAAGGATCGAGCCAGGTCCCACGCAAGCATTTGCCTTTTGCTAAAAGTTTCATCAATGTAAACATCCAAGGACCGAATTCTCTTTTAATAAGATGTCCATTCTTGTCCTTCTTAGAAAATAGTGGAGGTGCCAAATTAAATCTCAATTGTTTATATCCTGAGAAACTATTTTTAACTTGATTTTTCAAATATTCAGTATGAAGTCTTGCTACCTCATACTCGTCTTTATAAGCAATCAGCTTATAGTAGCCTCTAGCAATAGAAGACCCCAAGTTTTCATTTAAGTCTCTAGCTTTCTTACACAGCTCCTCATATTTTCTTGACAAACTCTTATTTTGATATCCCTCAAGTCGCTTAGATCTGTATGACACAATTGACTCAAAGGTATAATCAGAATGATTATTATCCTCAACCTTTACGTCCTGGAAAAATCCAGGGTTGTGTATGTAATATCGTCCCATTTCAAAAGCTAAAAGATTTCCTTCAACCGCGGCACCATTTAATCGAATTGCTTCTAACAAACTTTCTCGCTTTAAGGGTAATAATTGCGACTGGTAAGCCATACCTAAAAGGACGGTATTAGAGAATATTGAGTCTCCAAGGTATTTTGCTGAAATTCTATTGGCATCAATGTAATGTACACTATCTGGTCCTACTTTTGCATTTAAAGCCAATTTCATTCCGTCGGTTGGTAGTGTAAACTCAGTATCACGCGTAAAATCCCCAGTAATTGCTTCCATTTGATTACAGACAACTTTAGTCTTGCCTCTCCTTAAAAGAGAAAGAGTTTTATCGCCTGCTGCTACTAAAAGATCTCCACCGATAAGAGTGTCCGCCTCACCTGATGCAACTCTAACAACACTAATGTCGCCAGGGCTATTTGCTATTCTACAATGAATGTGTACTGCACCACCTTTTTGAGCAAGTCCAGCCATCTCCATCACTCCTGCCCCTTTTCCTTCTATATAAGAGGCCATTCCGAGCAGAGCACCGATGGTTACAACTCCTGTTCCTCCAATCCCTGTCACAACTATGTTAAACGTTTTAT
>CAZOIZ010000097.1:0-3906 GCA_964580005.1 uncultured Rhodobacterales bacterium | reverse complement strand
CATTAAAACTACGGTTTACTTTTATAATCCAAATATCCATCCGTTGGAAGAATATGAAATAAGAAAAGAAGAAAATAAAAGATTCTGCGAAAAACTTGGATTTGATTTTATTGATGCAGACTATGATAAGGATAACTGGTTTCAAAGAGTAAAAGGCTTAGAGAATGAGCCCGAAAGAGGAAAAAGATGTACAGTTTGCTTTGATATGAGATTTGAAAGATCAGCACTTTATGCTCATGAAAATAATTTCAACTATTTCGCCACAACACTGGGTATCTCAAGATGGAAAGATATGAATCAAATAAATGACTCTGGAAAACGAGCTGCAGAGCGGTATGAAGATGTAAGTTACTGGGACTTCAATTGGAGAAAAAATGGTGGCTCCTCAAGAATGATAGAGATCTCAAAACGTGAAAAGTTTTATCAGCAAGAGTATTGCGGATGTGTCTACAGTCTCAGAGATACAAATAGATGGAGAAGGGAAAATAATAGAGACAGAATTATAAGAGGAGTAAAGTTCTACTCATAAAAATGTCGGCAGGAAAAAGATTTAGAGAAGCGCTAGAAGAAAGCAATCCCTTAAAGATTGTTGGTACCATAAATGCATATTCTGCAATTCTTGCAGAGAGATCGGGTCACAAATGTATTTATTTATCTGGAAGCGGAGTAGCTTCTGCATCATATGGTATTCCTGATCTAGGCTTAACATCTCTTGAAGATGTTCTGGTAGATGTTAAAAGGATTTCTAAATCAACTTCATTACCATTATTAGTAGATATAGATACAGGTTGGGGTGATGGAACTAATATTTCAAACAGTATAGAAAGAATGATTGAGGCTGGAGCTGCTGCTGTTCACTTAGAGGATCAAATTGAAGCTAAAAGATGTGGACATAGACCAAATAAAAAGTTGATTTCATCAAAAGAGATGTGTGAAAGAATTAAAAGTGCAGTTGAGGGAAGAACTGACCCAAATTTCTTTATTATTGCAAGAACGGATGCTTTTGCCTCAGAGGGTATTGAAGGCTGTATCCAAAGATCAAAAGAATATATTAATGCAGGAGCTGATGGAATATTTCTTGAAGCAATAACCTCTCTTCAAGATTATAAAGAGCTAAAAGAAGCTATTCAAAAACCAATTCTTGCAAATATTACTGAGTTTGGTAAAACACCTCTTTTTAAAGATCACGAGTTAATGGATGCTGGTGTAGATATGATGCTATTTCCTTTATCTGCTTTTAGAGCTTCCTCTAAGGCCACTGAAAAAGTATATGAATCAATACTAAAAAATGGGACGCAGGAAAATGTTTTAGATATAATGCAAACGCGTGACGAACTTTATGACAGATTAGATTACTTGAACTTTGAAAAGAATTTGGATGAGTACATAAAGAATTTGGAGGATCATTGATGGGAAAAAAGCTTGAAGGAGCCGGATTAAGAGGTCAAGTTGCAGGAGAAACTGCACTTTCAACTGTAGGTAAAGAAGGTAAAGGCCTGACTTACAGAGGTTACGCGATTGAAGATTTAGCGGAGAAAGCAACTTTTGAAGAAGTTGCCTATATGCTCCTTTATGGAAAATTACCTAATCAAAATGAATACGACTCTTATACCTCGAAGCTCAGGAACTATAGAGATTTACCAAGAGAGCTAAAAAACGTTTTAACAGCAATACCAAAAGAAACTCATCCAATGGATGTCCTTCGAACTGGGACTTCTATGTTAGGAAATCTTGAGCCAGAAGGAGATTTTACTAATCAAAATGATACAGCTGATAGGATTCTTGCTGCTATGCCTTCAATAATGACATATTGGTATAGAGCATCTCATTTTGGCGAGGATATAGATACTCTTACAGATCATAAAACTATGGGCGGCCAGTTTTTAAGTTTACTTACTGGAAGTGAGCCAAGTGACGAGCACATAAGAGCACTTGATACTTCTCTTATTTGCTATGCAGAACATGGCTTTAATGCATCGACATTTACAGCTAGAACATGCGCATCAACTCTGTCTGACATGCACTCGTGTATTACTGCCGCAATAGGAACATTAAGAGGACCACTTCATGGTGGCGCTAATGAAGCAGCTATGGAAATGATAGAAAGATTTTCTTCAAGGGAGGATGCTAATGTTGGCGTGAAGAATATGCTAGCAAACAAAGAAAAGATTATGGGTTTCGGTCATGCGGTTTATTCAGATGAGGATCCTAGAAACAAGATTGTAAAAGCCTGGGCAAAGAAACTTAGCTCAAATGCATCCAACCCTGTCATTTATGAGGTTTCGGAAGAAATTGAAAAGGTAATGAGCGAAGAAAAAAATCTCTTTGCAAATACAGATTTCTATATGGCATCTACATATAATTTTTTAGGCATACCAACACCAATCTTTACTCCACTTTTTGTAATTGGTAGAACCTCTGGATGGGCTGCCAATGTGATGGAACAAAGAGCAGATAATAGAATTATAAGACCTAGTGAAGAATATATTGGACCCGAATCTGCAACTTGGGTTGATCTTCAAGATAGAGATTAAATGATAAAAATCTTTAACTTAATTATCCCATTTCTATTTTTTTCTTTAGAAACCACCTCTAATGATTTTGATTCATTAGAATGCAGAGAAGGCAATCCAGAAGTATTTTTTATTACCCCTAATCAAAATTTAGTAACCTCGACAGGAGTAATAAATTTAGAGTTTGGTATTAAAAATTTTAATATTGTACCAGCTGGCCAAATGGCTTGTGATTCCGGACACCATCATCTTCTTATCAATGTTCCACTTCCCGATTTAACTAGGCCAATTCCTTCAGACGAAAATCATATACATTACGGCAAAGGACAAACTTCAGATACTATCGAGTTACCAAAAGGAGTCCACAGATTAAGGTTAGTTCTTGGAAACTTCGCACATATTCCTCATGAAGATCCAATAATCTCAGATGAATTGATTATTGAGGTAAGGTAATGTCACAATTTTTTGATATTAACTCAAGACCAGACCCTGATGAATTAATAATCCAAATTGCTGATTATGTTATGGATTATGATATCCAATCAGATGAAGCCTATGAAACTGCAAAAAGCTGTTTAATAGACACTTTAGGATGTGGCCTGCTAGCATTAAGTTTTCCAGCTTGCACAAAATTACTTGGGCCAGTTGTTGAGGGAACAGAAGTACCATATGGCGTTAGAGTTCCAGGAACCTCTAATTTATTAGACCCCATAAAGGGAGCATTTGATATTGGATGTATTATAAGATGGCTTGATTTTAACGATACTTGGCTTGCAGCTGAGTGGGGACATCCATCAGATAATCTTGGTGCAATACTTGCTTGCGCAGATTATGTCTCTCAAAAGAACATTGAAGCCGGCAAAGAACCACTGAAAGTATTGGATATTCTGGAAATGATGATTAAAGCTCATGAAATCCAAGGCATTTTAGCTCTCGAAAATAGCTTCAACAGAGTTGGTTTAGATCATGTAGTTCTTGTCAAAGTAGCATCAACTGCAGTAGCAACAAAAATCTTAGGTGGGAATAAAGAAGATGTTATTAATGCTCTAACTCATGCATGGTTGGATGGACAAAGCTTGAGAACATACAGACATGCTCCAAATGCAGGGTCAAGAAAAAGCTGGGCTGCCGGTGATGCGACAAGCCGCGCAGTGAGACTAGCAATGATTACCTTATCAGGAGAGATGGGGTATCCAAGTGTTTTAACTGCAAAAACATGGGGGTTTGAAGATGTCCTTTTTAAAGGTGAGTCTTTAAGAATTCCACAAAGCTTTGGTTCATATGTTATGGAAAATGTTTTATTTAAGATTAGTTTTCCTGCTGAATTCCACGCACAAACAGCAGTTGAGGCAGCAGTGAGCATACATCCTGAAATTATCGATAGGCTTGATGA
>CAZOIZ010000096.1:0-3931 GCA_964580005.1 uncultured Rhodobacterales bacterium | reverse complement strand
AAGAGCCACATATCGCTCTCTTCTCCACTTGATAAAAGGTCAACCATATTGTCTATACTATCGTGATAGCTAATACCATCAATCGCAACTACCACGTCATTTTCTTTTAACCTCAAAGCTCTAGTTCTAGAAGATTGTCCATGTTCTTTCAATTTTAAGAAGTTTTGCAATTTAACTTCATCAGAAGTGTTTTCCCCCAATTCATTGAGATTGTCGTTGGGCATCTCTGAATTAGGATTCTCGCCATTTTGGCTTTGAGTTTGATAGTTATCTAAATCTTGCATACTATTTTTGGCTTCTTAAACTTATGGAAACTTTATTAGGCCATCGGAGCTTTTGATTTTGCTAAATATCTCTTCATTCTTCTTATATAGAGATCTAATTTCTTTGGTAAGCTGGTTCTGAGATTTAGATATTTCCTCCATGACAATATTATCAGTGCTAGAAGAGTTCATTTCTTTTAACGCCGCTAGTAGCTGATTTTGATAAGCGTCAATTCCTTTGTTTAGTTCGCTTAACCTCTTCTCAAAAGTTTGTGCAACATTTTGGGCAAATATATTAACTGCTTGCTCCGTATTTTTAGTCATCACTTCCTGCAGCCCTTTATTTTGCTCCAGAACTCTACTAGCAAGTGCATTTGTCGCAACAGAAATTTCTTTTCTTAAAGAGGATAATTCTTCAACTAATTTTGCGTTTTGTTTTTCAAGAGCCACCTGACTTTCCATCGCTACCGATAAAGCTTTTACATTATCTTTTAAATCATCAACGTTCTCGGCAAAAATCACTAGTGCCTCTCTGTTCGTAGTAGTCATCACACCTAAGTCTGACATTGAGCGGAAATAGAGCACCGATGAAAATATCATGGCTACGATTGCAGCAATCATAGAGCTCCCAAAAATTATTGTGGTATAACGATGTATTTGCTTCACTTGTGTCTCCAGTTTTTTATGCTCTCTCTTAACTTTATTATATTCAGAGGTTACGTCAGTCGCCGCATCCGCTGCATCCAAGGCGATTTTTATACTTTCTTCGATTGTACTTAGATCTGAACTCATTAAGGTGACCTCCTACGAGATTCGATTTTTTTTACTATAATTCTTTGCTTGTAATAAGCACATTTCATGCCAGTTGTTGCTACTACCTCCTGATAAGGAATTTTTGACGATTTGAATCCAAATTTTCTGCACCCCCATCTTCTTCTAGGATCGTGTGTTATAAACAAATGGATGCATTGATTACAAGTCATTATAACTTTTTGTTCTTTTTAGCTGTAATAGAGTCAAAAAGTCTTGCTATTGCATATCTAAAAACTGCGAGGCACAACAAAAAACAAACAAACCAGATAGAGATTGCTCGTAAAATGTTACCAGAATAAAAAGCTTCAAGACCATTTAATAGAGAAAGAAAGGCAACTCCTCCAAAACAAGCTGAACTTATATAGTCTCCAAGAGATTCATGACTTCGTCTAGGCATATCAATTCTCCTTCAAAATTGTTCCGTTTTCATTGAATCTTAAATCCTCAGGAACATCAATATCAGGGGCATCTATATCTTCCCCTCTATCTAATTTATAAACATATGCTAGTGCCACAGCTACTGCGTTGTAAAGCTTTTCAGAGATTTCCTCTCCGATTTCACCTGTGAAAAAGAGTGCTCTTGCGAGAAGGGGGCTTCTAAAACTTGTGATATTCTTTTCGATTCCTATTTCCATAATCCTTTTTGCTATAAGTCCTTTACCCATTGCAATAATTTTAGGAGCTCCCACTTGACCCACTTCGTATTTAAGCGCTATGGCAAAATGAGTTGGGTTTGTAATAATTGCCGTAGCTTCACCCATGTTTTGCAAGGCCTCTTGTTGCTTAGCCGATTTTGTTGCGCTTTCCATTTGGAGCCTTCTTATTTTTGCTCTAACTTCAGGTGACCCCTCTGTTTGCTTATACTCATCTTTAACTTCTTGCTTGGTCATCCTGAGAGACTTAATATGCTCATATCTCTGATAAAAATAGTCCAAAGCAGCTATTATCATTAAGCAAACCAACAAAGCTCCTATCAAAAGAGGAAAAGAAGATCGGGTAAGTTCTAATCCGGACTTTAAGCTTCCATCAGTAATACGTAACATTTGGGGGAGTAAGTAGTATATCACCCCTACAGCGCTTGCGAATAAGGAAACAACTTTTAGTAAGGCTTTACCAAGCTCAACTAAGCTCTTTAAAGAGAACATACGTTTGAAGCCACTTAGAGGGTTAATTCTGTTAGATTTAAAGGCAAGCGCTTTTGGAGCAAAATTTATTCCACCAACGGCAAATTGTGTCGCCAAAACGATGATCAACATTGGAATCCCGACTAATAAAATAATTTTCGTTATAAAGAATAGTGCTTGTAGAGACTTTGTGGCAGGCAAGTCTTCAAGTTTATCATTGCCAGAGAAAACAAAAAGATCTCCCCATTCAAATAAAAGATCTCTGAAGCTGAATGAAAGAGCATACATAAGCAAGAAGGCACCAGCAATTCCAGTAAAAACAAACATTTCTTTGGAATTTAAAACCTTACCATCTTCTTTATGCTTATCAATTTTGCGTTGGGAAGGTTCCTCGGTTTTCTCTTGGCCATCCTGGTTTTCTTCAGCCATCTTTCAGACTTTCAATTGTTGTCATTAGATGATCTAGAGATGAATCAATCAAGTCCGAAAAAGCAAACCCTAAGTTACTTATGGAAAGGTATAAAACAATAAAAGTACCAAGCATTGTTATTGGAAAACCAAAAGAAAATAAGTTCAGTTGTGGAGCCGATCGGGTGATTATTCCAATTGCAACATTTATAAGCAGCACAACTAGTACAACCGGCAACATAATTATAGAAGCGTTTAAGAACATTGAGCCAGAAGCGGCCATTCCGCCATCTATCAATGCCGAGGGTACTGGAAGAGTTCCTATGGGTATTAACTGATAACTTTCAATTATTATTCGCAGTGCAATCAGATGACCATCAACTGTTAAGAAAATCATTATTAGGAACAAGTATAAAATTTGGCTTACGACGGGGGTTTGTACTCCAGAAACTGGGTCAACTTGCGCTGCATAACTTAAGCCAGCGCTAGTTGCTATTTTTTCTCCTGCTAAAGAAGCAGCAGAGAACATAATCGAAAGTATTAAGCCAGCGGTGACGCCAATAGCGATCTCCTTGAAAATAACAGCGATGCCATATGCTGAGGTTAGTATCTGTGTGTCAAGCTCAAGCGGGTGAATTGAAAAAACCATAATAGATATTACAAATGCAATTATAATTCTCACCCTAAGCATAATAAAACGAGCACTAAAAAGAGGGGCAGCAATAATAAATGCACTTAGCCTGATACTAGTTAGAAAAAATGCAAGCAATAGCTCCATTATATTCTGCAGGCCTAAGCCTGGAATAATATCATTGAGTGATTGCTCCATTTACTATGCTCGACCAATCGAAGCTATTTGATCAAAAATGAAAGCAAAATAATCTGCTAGTCCGGTTAACATAAAGTTAGCGATTAAAGCTAATGTCAGAAGGACAAGCACTAACTTTGGAACAAAACTCAAGGTCATTTCGTTTATAGAAGTAGCTGCCTGAATTATACCAATCAAAAGGCCAATGCCAAGCGCTACTATCAGTACGGGACCTGCGGAAATTATAATTTGCCAAAAAGCATCTTCTAAATAATTTACGTTAGTATCGAATTCCATCTTGGAGCTCCTCTTCTAGTTTGACACATATGTTGCTACCAGCGATCCTACTGTCATTGCCCAACCATCAACTAAGACAAATAGAAGCAGCTTAAAAGGAAGAGCTACTAGCATTGGGCTCAGCATCATCATTCCTAAAGACATCAATATCGAGGCAATCACCATATCTATAACTAAAAATGGAAGAAACAGCAGAAACCCTATCTGAAAAGCAGTTT
>CAZOIZ010000095.1:0-4006 GCA_964580005.1 uncultured Rhodobacterales bacterium | reverse complement strand
CTGTTCCTGTGTCAAAAATTAATTGATAATCATCAAAAATTAATTCATAGCAAGATGTATTCCCTCCATATATATTAGATTGTGGAGTACTAATCGGAATTGATCCACGGCATCCATGCACTGTTAATTTCATTTATTTTTTTCCATAGAAAATTCATTTATTCCTAAAAAAAAAATATATATTACAAAATTTATTGTTACTTTATCATTTGCTTAGTTGACATTGAAAAACAAAAATTAATCAAAAGTCTTTTTTAAATTTCATAAGACTAACAAGTATTTGTGAACAAACTGTATCTCTTAATGTGTCAATTATGTTATCAACACCAGTTGGGTTTGCATTAAACTTATTTGAGGTAATTACATTACCTGATGGTCCAAGTAAATTGAATGAGAATTGGACTTTACCTGCAACTGGATCAGCTCGTAAATTAATTGAATAGTCATTTTTTCTTGGGTTTTGGTCAATAAGGGTTTTAGTCCAATCTTTGCTGGAGAGAACTTCAAACATTGAATCAATCAACCTGTCACAAGCTGGTTGTAAAGAACTAATAGATGGATCAACTTTTATTGGAACTAAAACAAGTTTTGCTTTTGGGTCGTCATCTGTGCTTGACATTGCACTTGATGTTTGATTGATATTTGAAGTGGCCCAGACATGAACAGGATGTTGAATATTTTTTAACATTACTGGTCCTTGATCTTTAAAATCGTTTTTCATGTCCTTTTCAAGACTTTGATAAACAGATTCTGATACTGTAATCTCATTGCTTGATGATATAGCTTCAAGCCGTGCTGCAATATTTACAGTATCCCCAAAAACATCATCATTCTCAAAATGAACATCTCCTGAGTTAATGCCAAATCTTATATCAAGCGGGTTACTAGTGATAGATTGTTTTAGAGTGTTTGAACATGATACAGCGTCATGGCAACTTGCAAATGCAACTAGCCATCCATCACCAAGTGATTTAATCAATTTACCATTGTGTTTAGTAATTGCTGGATTTAAAATACCATCTGTAAATGATTTAATTTTTGCAAGAGTGCCACTTTCATCTAGGCTCATTCTTTTCGAATAACCTACAACATCCATAAATAAAATCGCTGATAATCTTCTCATTATAAAATCTCAATTAAAATTATAACATTACACATCAGAATTTTGAAAGTCACCTAAAAAATAGTAAATTGAATATGTTCATCAGAAAATTTTTAATAAACTTATTTGAAATAAATGAATGAAAAATTATTTTTTATTGCTTAAACTATACAGTAGACTGAAAAAACTCTGAATGCTAAATTTAGTTTCAAATATTTTTCAGATCAAATTTCATAAATGTTTTTACAGTTATTAACAAATTTAATTACAAAATGACTAAACTTACTATTATTGGTGCTGGCAGTACTGTTTTTACAAAGAATATTGTTATTGACTTAATGACAATTGAAAAATTTAAAACAATAGAAATTGCATTAATGGATATTGATAAGTATAGGTTGGAAAAAACTTATCATGTTTTGGAAATTGTTTCGAAAAAGATGGGTGTCAATCCAAAGTTTAAAATGTACACTAATAGAAGTGATGCGTTAAAAGAAGCTGACTTTGTCCAAACAACAATTCAAGTGGGTGGTTTCAAACCATCAACAGTAATTGACTTTGAAATCCCAAAGAAATATGGAGTACGACAAACTATTGCTGATACCCTTGGTATTGGTGGGATTATGAGAAGTTTAAGAACAATTCCTGTTTTATTGGATATAGCTGAGGATATTAGTCAAATTTGCCCTAATGCTGTTTGGATGCAGTATGTAAATCCTATGTGCTCGAATATGATTGCGATAAATAAAGTTTTTCCTGAAATCAAAAGTTTAGGACTTTGTCATTCTGTTCAAGGAACTGCTGAAATGTTAGCAAATGATCTTGGTGAAGATATAAATGATATTAAATATTTATGTGCTGGAATTAATCATATGGCATTTTATCAAGAGTTTAAAAAACTTAGTACTGGCGAAGACCTTTACCCAAAACTTAAAGAATTTGGAAACGAAGTTCTTAATGACAAAAAAACTTCAAGCAGAACCAAAAAACTAGAGGATTCCCAAAAGTATTTACATGAAAAAGTACGATATGAAATATTAAATCGTTTTGGATACTTTGTTACTGAGTCTAGTGAACATTTTGCAGAATATGTACCTTGGTTCATAAAACCAGGCAGAAACGATTTAATTGAGAAGTATAAAATTCCTATTGATGAATATATTGACAGATGCAAATATTATGAAGGATTTTGGAATAATATTGATAAAAATATTGATTTAATTACCGAGCAAAAAATTAAAAGAAGTAATGAATACGCTTCATATATTATGGATGGAATAGTAAATAATAATTCTGTGACAATATATGGCAATGTAATTAATAATGGTTTAATTGAAAATTTGCCAAGTAATTGCTGTGTGGAAGTTCCATGTAAAATTGATAGTAACGGATTTGTTCCACAAAAAATTGGTAAATTACCAGAGCATTTAGCTGCCCTTATGCGAACAAATATTAATGTTCAAATTCTTACAGCAGAAGCGGCTCTGACTAAAAAAAGGGAACATATTTATCATGCTGGTCTCCTAGATCCTTTAACATCATCTAATCTATCAATTGATGAAATTTACAATATGGTGGATGAATTACTAGAGGCACATGAAAACTATTTACCAAACTATATTTAAAAATTTTTATAATATAATTTTCTTTATAAATTTAATATATGAATAAATAATTTACTAAAAATGAAAGATACTTCTGATTTTGATGTTGTGGTTATTGGTGCTGGAGCTGCTGGTCTATCAGCTACTTCTGAGTTATTAAAAAAAAATAAATCTGTAACTTGTATTGAAGCAACAAATAAAATAGGCGGAAGATGCTTTACAGATAATTCAATTTTTAATTTACCATGTGATTTAGGAGCGCATTGGTTGCATAGCTTAAGCAGCAATCAAATTGCAGAGTATGGAAAAAAATACAAAAAAGATTTTGAAATTTATAAAATTGAAGAAAAATTTTTAGTTTATGATGGTAAAATACAAGCTGATGGAAATAATCTTTTTGCAATTATTGATAAATTAAAGATACTTAAAGAACAATTTTCAAATCCAGAACTAAATAAAAATTTTATTGATGTTCCATTCAGTAAACTAATTCCAAATGAAATAAAACAACATGAATGGTATTATACAGCACACCAAGCTATAGGAGCATGTCTAGAAGGAGTTGATTTTAATAATTTTACAACTGCAGATGCTTATTTAAATTTCAAACATAATGGTCATGGAGATGGATTTGTTAAAGAGGGGTATGGGACACTTTTAGCTCATTACAGGAAAAATCTTCCAGTTAATTTAAATACAATTGTAAATGAAATAAATTGGTCTGGTCCAAGTCTTAAAATCGAGACTAATCGAGGTACAATTAAAGCCAGAGCTTGTATTGTTACAGCTTCAACTGGAGTATTGAATTCTGATTTGATTAATTTTAAACCATTATTGCCACTTGAAAAATATGAAGCATTTGCTGGTATAAGTTTAGGATCATATAACCACATAGTTTTGCAGTTTAAAGAGGATTTTTATAAATATTTTAATATTCAAAAAGATGAATATTTTTTTTCTAAAATCAATTCATTATCATCTTTCCCCAAAGGTTGTTTTGGGACACTAAAACTGCATGACAGTAATTTATCTTATTTCGATGTTGGTGGTAACTTTGCTTTAGAGTTGGAACAAGAAGGCGAAAAAGCTTCTATTGATTTTGTTCTAAATACTTTGAGATCTTCATTTGGAAATACTATTGATAAATACTTAATTAAAGCCCATGCAACATTATGGGGGAAAAATAAATTTTTTTTAGGGTCATATTCAAGTGCTCAGCCTGGAAAGGCGAATTTGAGAAATAGCCTTAAATCTTCAGTTGCAGAAAAAATCTTTTTTGCAGGAGAGGCGATATCTTCAA
>CAZOIZ010000094.1:0-4008 GCA_964580005.1 uncultured Rhodobacterales bacterium | reverse complement strand
AAAATAACAATCAAGATTAAAGATACTTGGGTCCAGGCTAGTGTATTTAATGAGCCATTTAACTGTAATCCAATACCGCCGGCTCCAACTAATCCTAAGATAGTAGATTCTCTGATATTGATATCCCAACGGTAAATGCCAACTCCAGCTATGGTTGGAAGCACCTGAGGTAAAATTCCAAATATCATTTTTTGCGAACCACTAGCACCAGTTGCTTCTATAGCCTCTACTTGTGTGTGGTCTATTTCTTCGATGGATTCATAAATTAATTTTGCGCAGAAACCAACGGACCTAAGCCCGATAGCAATTGTGCCTGCCAAGACACCAGGTCCCAAAATAAAAACTAAAATTAAAGCCCAAATTAATGAATTCACAGACCTGGATGACACTATAACAAAGAGACCAATTGTACGAACAACAATATTAGGAGTGGTATTGCGAGCTGTCGCGAATGCGACCGGTACGGCAATAGCCATAGCCATAATAGTTCCAATTGTTGCGATATTTATTGTATCCCAAACAGGCTTCCACAACTTAGCCATATATGACCATTTTGGAGGTACCATACGTGAACTAATATCGGCAGCTTGGTTTGGTGCGTCAGCCACAAAAAACCATATTGTTTTTTCAGATATCATCTGCCAAGCATACATAATAACGGCTATACCGATTAACCAGCAAACCCATCTTATCCATTGCTCCTTGGAGGTGCGAAGCCGCCAAGTTTCAATACCATTGTTTGTACTTGCTGGCATTACTGCACCCACTTTCTGAAAAAGCTGGATGTATATTCCATAAACATCACAATTAAGATTATTATTATAAGTATCGCGGCGGCCGTGTCGAATTCATATCTGGAAAAAGATGTATTTAGAGTTGCACCTATCCCACCACCACCGACAATGCCGACAACAGCGGACTCTCTAAAATTAATATCTAACCGATATATAGATAAGCCTATCATTCTTGGCATAACCTGAGGCTGAATGGAATAATTGACCCACTGAAACCAATTTGCTCCTGTTGCTTTAACAGCTTCAGCTTGTGACGCACTTGAGTTTTCAATGTCTTCAGCGAGTAATTTTGCGTAAAAACCGATGGTCCCAAGTGATAATGCAATGAAGCCAGCAAATGGTCCAAAACCAAACAATTTTACTGCAAATATTGCTAATATTATCTCAGGAAAGGTTCTCGAAGCGGCTATTATGCCTCTACAAAATAAATAGACCCAGGCCGGTGCCAAATTACGGGCAGCTCCTAGACCAATTGGGATAGATAAGGCAATTCCCGCGACTGTAGAAATGATAGCCATCCAAATACTCTCGGCAATTCCTTCCCAAAGGACCCCACGATTATCTGAGAAATTTGGAGGAAAAAATGCTTCCAAAAACCTTTGAGCTCTAGGTAGCCCTTCTTTTACTCGCTCCAAATCGATATTCATTGTCCCGAGTGCTGCGGCAAGATAAATTGCTCCACCCACAATTATTAACCATCTTACAAAGCTATTCTTTATGAATGGAGCTTTTTTCCAACTGGAAGGATAAGTGCCTGTTTCTGAAGAGTCAGTCATTTTTAAAACTCTTCCTCATCATCATCATCTTCGTCTGTTGACTTGATAGTCGCAGACCAATCTTCCTCACCATAAATTCTTGTTAAAACTTCGGGTGTCAGACCTTCGGGTTTTCCATCATAGACAACTGAACCTAATTCTAAGCCTACAACACGTTGAGAAAACATTTGAGCGAGGAAAACGTCGTGAATGTTTATTATAGCCGTAAGTCCCCTTTCGGAACAAAGTTCTTGGATCAATCTCATGATTTGCCGGGATGTTTTGGGATCAAGACTTGCGGTTGGCTCATCAACAAGCAACAGATCTGGATTTTGTATTAGTGCACGACAGATGCCGACGCGCTGTCGTTGCCCACCGGAAAGTTCATCTGCACGCTTGTCTGCCATATGTTTTAGGCCAACTCTGTCTAGTAGGCGGTAAGCTTCCTCAATATCTGCACTTGGAAATTTTCTGAAATAGCTGCGCCAAAACCCAACATAACCAAGGCGTCCTGACAAAACATTTTCCATAACTGTCAATCGCTCAACTAAGGCATACTCTTGGAAAATCATACCCATTCTCCGTCTAGCCTTTCGTAAAGCAGAAGAAGACAATTTTGTGAGTTCCGTTCCTTTCAGAACCACACTTCCAGAGGTTGGTTGTACAAGTCGGTTTACGCAGCGAATTAAAGTGGATTTCCCTGCACCTGATGGCCCAATAAGGGCCAAAACTTGGCCTTTGGGGATCTCCAAAGTAACTCCTTTAAGAGCAAGTTCTCCAGTATTATATCTTTTCGTTAATTCGGCAAGTTGCAGCATATGGTACCTGTATTTCTAATTGTTTTGTTGCGCTAGTCAGGCCCTATTTAGAGCCTGACTTTAGTTTGTTATGACTTCGTCTCTGGATTATTTACAGTCGTAGCTAACGCCGTTTGCTTTATCGATTTGTCGAATAACGGCCCAGTGATTCATATGACGAATACCGATAAAACGATCTGACTTAGCAAATTCTTTCTTGTAAAGAGGGTCATCATCAAAATTCCAACTAAAAAAGGCATTTTTGATCTTAGCTACTAACTCAGGATGTAAGTTGTGCGCATGGCCATATCCGGTTGATGGGAATGTTCCCGACCGATATATTGTTCTGATCTTGTCTTCTTCAATCACCCCCCTACGGATCATTCTGTGAAGCACTGAGTTGGCAATTGAAGCAATCTCATAATCACCGTTATAAACACCTAAGATTGAGTTATCATGCTTACCTGAAAAAGTTGGAGTGAAATCTCGGTCAGCAATTAAATCAAATTCACCTTTCAAAATAGCTGATGGCGCTTTAAATCCGGAATTTGAAGTAGGTGAAGTAAATGCTAAAGTTTTACCCTTAATTTCTGCTGGCGATTGAATTGGACTATCGTGCTTAACAATAATTTCCATTTCGTAGCCGAACGAACCATCATCTTTTGCGTGCATTCCCCAGGGCACAAAACCAGCACAACTTACAGCTATAGGATTAGAACCAGTATTAAATCCAGCAACATGAAGACGCCCCGATCGCATCGCCTCTAGTTGCGCCGCATTTGACTCAACCGGAAAAAATACAACTTTCCTGTCCGTATACTTTTCAACATGTTCGACGAACTTAGTCCATATATTGGCATATACAGCTGGATCTTCAACTGGAGTATATGCAAAAATAATTGTGTCTGGATCGACCCAATCTTTTGGATCAAGTGGTAAATCTGCGACCAAGTCCATGTTACGATCACAGTATGCCTCATCTAATGTTCCACGATAACAATCTTCAGCGGCTGCTTGAGAAACAAAACTTCCAAGCAACAACAAGGCGGTGGAAACAGCGCCGACTAATTTCAATTTAGTAATCATTTATCCTCTCCAGTATTTATCGATTCTCCCTTATGAGGTTAAGCGGCAACCTTTATACAAACAACATTTTTATAAAATATTAGCTATTTAATAAAAATATGAGACTTTTAAGAGCAAATTAGATTTTACACATCAGTAAAAAATCCTTAGTTGAAAAAGATAGTAATTAAATTTAGAAAATCGTCTGGAGTGTTATTTGAGAGAAACCGTTGCTCGTAGAGCAAGTATAATTTTCGATTTGGATGGTACTTTAATTGATAGTGCTAAAGACATTCAATGGGTTGCCAATACTGCTTTATCTGAAATTGGAGTTGCTCCTATCAGCTATGAGGAAGCTGTCAGCTTTATTGGTGAAGGTGCTCCGCTCTTTGTTAAGAAAATGATTGCAGCTCGGTCAGTTGAAACCGAGCAACAAGATTTCCTTCTAGAACAATTTTTAAAATTTTATGAGGAAGCTGTGCAATTTAGTAAGCCTTATGAAAATGTCGTCACTGTTTTGGAAATGCTGAAGGCAAACCATGATCTAGGAATATGCACAAATAAACCGCTGAAGCCTGCATTAAAGATTTTGAAACA
>CAZOIZ010000093.1:0-4026 GCA_964580005.1 uncultured Rhodobacterales bacterium | reverse complement strand
CTACGGTACCCAAAACCGTCGCGCTACCAGGCTGCGCCACGCCCCGCGAATCATCAGCAACCAAGCTAATCTGAAGGTCTAGTTTTGAACCAAAAATAGTGATCTTTCAAGCAATATTATCCCAAGAATGCACTGCACCGGCCATTTTCCCTCTTGGGCCATCCACTACTTGGAGGACAATAGCTTCTCCAGCTTGTAAATCAGAAAAACCGAAATGTCTAAGGATCTCCATGTGCAAAAAAATGTCTTCATGTGACTTATATACATTGGCAAACCCAAACCCCTTTGATTTATCGAACCACTTAACACGCGCTGGGACCATTTCAACCCCAGAAACATCTGGAATTCCAAATTCTTCGCTGTCTTCAAGGACCTCCTTAGGTTCGCTAGGCGCATTCAAGCTATGTATTATTGATACCTGTCTACCCTTTTCAGTGTCCTGAACCTCAAACTCCACTGTTGAACCCTCAACAACTGAACCTCTACCGAAGTTTCTTAGTACATTAGCATGTAAAAGCACGTCGCCCTTGTCGTCATCAACGAGAAGAAAGCCAAATCCCTTTGTAGTGTCAAACCACTTAACAGTCCCTTTCAATCTAACACTCAAGTAAATACTCCTACTCCACCAACGCAATGGAATAATACATTAGAATTTAAAAAAAAAACAGAAAAAGAATTAAGGATACAACCTACGGGTACTCCAACCCTTCCCTCCAAGCGCTCTTTCCCATAAAAACCTATCATGCAGTCTGTATTGCCCATCAGCCCAAAATTCAATTTGAATTGGCTTTATACGTATGCCGCCCCAGAAACCTGGCCTAACAAATTTTCCTTTATATTCATTTTGATAAGATTGCCACCTTTCTATAAGTTCTTGTCTATCTGTTAGTGTCTCACTTTGCTTAGAAGCCCAGGCGGCAGCTTGTGAACCAATCTCTCTGCTTGAAAAATATTGATCTGCTATCACTCCGTCTTCCTTCTCAACATGACCTCTAACTCTTATTTGCCTTCTTAAGGACTTCCAATGTATGTTAAAAGCGACCTTGTTTGTTAAAAACGCTTCTTTCGCTTTTTTTGAACCATAATTGGTAAAGAAAACAAACGCATCATCCTCAATGATTCGGAGCAAAACCATTCTCACGTTGGGTAAACCTTGTTCATCAACGGTAGCTAACGCAATCGCGTCAGGGTCATTGACCTCTGTCTTTCTCGCTTCCTCCAACCATCTACGGAATATCGTTATAGGCTCTTCCCCAGCGAATAAATTTTCATCAAAATTACTTTCCATTTTATTTCCAGTTTTTTTATCTCAGTTATGGCTTTTAGAAAAAAAATCACTATTCTTTATATAGTTTATTTTAAGAGATTTACAGGGAGTATTGGTAAAATGGGTCTGCTATCTGGTAAAAAAGGCTTGATAATGGGCGTAGCTAATGAAAGATCAATTGCGTGGGGGATAGCGAAAGCATGCAGTTCACAAGGCGCAAAATTGGCCTTTACTTATCAAGGGGATGCGCTCAAAAAGAGAATAATACCACTAGCCGAAAGCGTTGGTTCAAATTTAACCTTTCAGTGTGATGTTGCGGATCAGGATGCGGTAAAAGAAACTTTCGCGAAAATAAAAGATGAATTGAACGATATCGATTTTCTGGTTCACGCTATTGGTTTTTCAGATAAAAATGAATTGAGAGGACGATATATCGATACTTCGAAAAAAAATTTCTTAACGACGATGGATATCTCGGTATATTCCTTCACCGCCGTTGCCCAGGAGGCAGAAAAAATCATGCCACAAGGAGGCTCAGTCTTAACATTGACATACTATGGGTCTGAAAAAGTGTTGCCTCATTATAATGTTATGGGTGTTGCAAAAGCAGCGTTGGAGGCGTCCGTTCGATACATGGCAATGGATTTAGGCAAAAAAAATATCAGGGTGAACGCGATAAGTGCAGGGACAGTAAAGACATTAGCTGCCTCTGGAATTGGAGATTTTAGATATATAATGAAATGGAATGAATTAAATTCTCCTTTAAGACGAAATGTTACTCAGGATGAGGTGGGGAACGCTTCGCTTTTTCTTTTATCAGACCTATCTTCTGGTATTACTGGTGAAAATTTACACGTCGATGCCGGGTATAATATCGTTGGAATGAAAGCCGAGGATGCCCCTGATATTGACGTTGTTACCGGCAGAAAAGAGTGAAAAATATGGAGCCATTACCTCACGAAAAAGGGTTTCATATATCTTGGGAGCAAATCCATAGAGATTCTAGGGCACTTGCGTGGCGCTTAGAAAAAATATCTCCTCAAACCGGAAGCTGGAAAGCTGTCGTAGCTGTTACCAGAGGCGGTATGGTTCCCGCAATGGTTGTAGCAAGAGAGCTAGACTTAAGAGTTGTGGAAACAATTAGCGTTAAATCTTATGACCACCAAGTGCAAACGGAAGCTACAATTCTAAAGAGGCCAGCGGAAGCTTATATAGGGAACGGAGATGGAATACTCATTGTAGATGACTTGGTCGATACCGGTAAAACCTTCCATACCATAAGAAGCTTGTATCCAAAAGCACACTACGCAGCGGTTTACGCCAAACCATTGGGCAAAGATTCGCTAGACACTTTCATAACAGAAGTCAGTCAAGATACATGGATATTTTTCCCTTGGGATATGGCCCTGCAGTACGTGGCCCCTTACAAGGGTGAAGGATAGAATGACAGGTTAATTAATACATGGGCAACTCGAAAAATGATGAGATCTATGACCGGAATATAAGCATACAAAGACTCAAGTCATTGGTTGAGAGACTAAGAGATCCAACATACGGATGCCCTTGGGATATAGAACAAAATAATAAAAGCATAGCCCATTATTGTGTAGAAGAGGCACACGAACTTCAGCACGCTATTTTATTAGATAAAAAGGACGCGATAAAAGGTGAGTTAGGCGATCTTTTATTCCAGATAGCTTTTCATTGTAATATAGCTGAGAAGGAATATGGCTTTTCTTTTGATGATATAGTCCAAGATGTATGTGATAAAATGATTTTCAGGCATCCCCATGTATTCAATAAAGAAAAACGAGGGGAGAAAAGCATTTCTTCAAAAGAAGTAAAAGATAATTGGGAAAAAATTAAATCTCTAGAAAAAAAAGGAACTGTTGATGCAGATAATTTTTTTGAAGACGTCCCCCTATCACTTCCAGCCTTATCTCATGCGATAAAAGTACAAAAAAAAGCATCGCAACTTAATTTTGATTGGTCCAATTCTGCGGAAATACTCGCTAAGATAAACGAAGAGGTGAAAGAACTTTGGCATGCTTATGAAGCTAATGAGAAAATTTCTATAGAGGAAGAGTTTGGAGATGTTCTTTTTTCTCTCGTTAATTTGGGACGAAAACTTGATGTAGACCCAGAGAGAAGTTTAGGCGTTTCAATCAAAAAATTCAAAAAAAGAATAAGTGAATCGATAAAATTAATTGAAGCCGAGAAGTTATCTCATAAACAACTAACAGATAAAAAATTACTTGCAATATGGGAGCAAGCGAAAAACTTGCTAAGACAAAACGATGCTTGAAACAATATCCGAGAGATGTAGAAAAGTTGGTATAAGAATGACTGGGCAGAGACGACTAATCATAAAGGTACTTGAAGACTCTAGTGATCACCCAGACGTGGAAACCTTATTCGAACGAGCACACAAAATCGACAATAAAGTGTCAATAGCAACGGTATATAGAACAGTTAAAACTTTAAAGAATGCCGGAATTCTTGAAAAATTAGAATTTAACGACGGTCGATCAAGATTTGAAGATGCGGTGAGAAAACATCATGATCATTTAATCGATATAGATTCCGGTAAAGTCATAGAATTCATTGATGAAGAAATTGAGCATATACAAAAAAAGATAGCTAAGAAGCTAGGCTATGAGCTAATCGGACATAAACTAGAATTATATGGGAAAAAAAATGAAAGGAACCATTGATCGAATAATAGCACGTGAGATAATTGATAGTAGAGGGCACCCTAC
>CAZOIZ010000092.1:0-4028 GCA_964580005.1 uncultured Rhodobacterales bacterium | reverse complement strand
ACATTCAAAAAAACTCTTTTTGAGGACAAAAATGTTAGGAGAATAAAAACATCTGGGTGCGCGATGGGTACAGTCTTTGGAGACATGTATGACAAGTTAAAACCGATCCCAAAACAAAACCAAAAAAAATACTCGATAGAGGATATAAGAAGCTTAGTTAAAGATATTATAAGTTTGCCCAGTTTGTATATGGAGGCTGGTGCAATCCATGGTAGCGTGCTGTGTGAAGAAGGTCGTATTTTAGTATACATGGAGGATGTTGGTAGGCACAACGCTATTGACAAAATAAGTGGGTGGCTTGTTCTAGAAGAAATTGATCCAACCGATAAGATTTTATATACAACAGGTCGACTAACATCTGAGATGGTATTAAAAGCAATAAGCATGGGTGTTCCAATATTGGTCTCTCGCTCAGGATTTACCAAGTCAGCAGTGCATCTTGCGAGAAAGTTTAACCTATCGATGATTGGAAGGTTTAAAGGAAAAAGATTTATGTGTGTTAGTGGGTTCGAAAGAATTTTGCTTTAACATTCAGAAATAAGGTTTTTGTTATGTTCGATATTAATGTTCCTGGCGTTATTTTAGCAGGTGGGCAATCACGAAGAATGAACCGTAAAGATAAATCCTTTCTCGAAATTAGCGAGAGAACACTGTTAGATATGACTATTGAAAGGCTTAGGTCGCAATCTGATAAAATGGCAATAAATACTAATTCATACTCATCTAAGTATAAGAGATACGGCTTGCCAATTCTTCGTGATCATTTGGAGGGATACTTAGGTCCTTTGGCAGGAGTATTAACTTCAATGAAGTGGGCAAAAGATATAGGTTATGAAAAGGTAATTACGGTTGCTGTTGATACACCATTATTCCCATTAAACCTTGTTAACGAACTCTATCAAAAGATGGAAGTGAGTAACTCTGATATTGTTTTTGCTGCTTCTTTAACGGACCGAAAGCAGAGGAAGATTTTGCACCCAGTTTTTGGTTTGTGGAAAACCTATCTGTGTGATGACTTAAGGAAGCAATTGGAGCAAGGCATTAGAAAAGTCACACTTTGGAGCGCAAAACACAAAACCTCAAGTGTATGTTTTTCCAATGATCTAGTAGACCCATTCTTTAATATCAATACCCCAGACGATATTGAACTACTCAAGGAGTATCTAATAAAAAAATGAAAATTATAGGAGTAGTGGGCTGGAAGAATACGGGAAAAACAACTTTGATTGAAAAATTAATAAAGGAGTTCAATAATAGAAATCTATCCATATCCACTATTAAGCATTCCCATCACAATTTTTCAGTAGACCAGCAGGGAACAGACTCCTTTAGGCACTTTAATGCGGGCGCAAAAGAGACTATTCTAGCTTCTGATAAAAAATGGGTCAAATTTTCAAGACAAATATGTGACTCGAACCTGAGTGATTTAATTGAACAGATCATTCCTGTCGATATTGTTATGGTAGAGGGGTTCAAATTAAGTGGACACAAAAAAATTGAAGTTGTAGATGCCGCAAGCAAGAAAACACCGCTATATAAGACTAATCAAACGATTTGCGGACTAATATTTAATAAACATAAAATCCAAAATACAGTATTACCACAATTTAATAGAGATGATATTCAGGAGATCTGTGACTTTATAGAAATAACTTTAGGAGTTGGATAAAGAGTGAGCTCACCAAATTTTCAATTAATTCCTCTAAGTAAGTTATTTTCTAGTCTGAAGGCTGAACTGAAATCTTTACCAAAAGAAACCAGAGTTAGTGTGGACACTTGCGTCAATAGAATATTGTCAAAAGATATTTTCGCTGAATATGACAACCCGCCATTTGACAATTCAGCTGTAGATGGTTTTGCCTTAAATGAAGATTCTAAGTCAGCCACAAAGAACTTTTTTCTTAGAAAGGGTTTGTTGAAACCAGGTGTTGAACCTAATGTTATTCTAAAAAAAAATGAGGGAATTAAAATTTTAACAGGGGCACCTATTCCACGTGGAACAACCAGAATTATTTTCAAGGAGAATACAAAGGAACAAAATCAAAAGATATATTTTACTCAGGATGACGACAAAGAAAATAATGTGAGACTGAAAGGCGAGGATTTTAAAAAAGGCGATCTTTTATTTGAAAAAGGTAGCCAAATAAGATTACCAGATTTATCTGCGCTAATTGGATCTGGCAATTCATATGTACCTATATTTAAACCACTTAAAGTTGGGCTTATAACCACCGGGAATGAACTTAGCCCAAACATTGATGGGCAAAGTAGTGGCTTTATTTTTGATACAAATTTGATTCCGTTAAAGGCGCTATTGGAAAATTGGGGTCACTCTGTGATTAATATAGGAGCAGTGGGAGATAATCTAGATTTATTGAAAGACAAGATCCATGATAACGTGGAGCTTGTCGATGTTTTTGTAACCACAGGTGGTGTTTCGACAGGCCAAGAAGACTTTGTTTCACAATTCCTTAACAAAGAGGGGAAAGTAATTAGTTGGCGCATTGCAATTAAACCTGGGAGACCATTTATTTGTGCAAAGTTAGGAACCAAGTACGTATTTGGGTTGCCAGGAAACCCAGTAGCAGCATTTATTTGTGCTCTTGTTATTTTACGTCCTGCTCTCGGTAGGATAGGTGGGGAAAAAAATTGGTTTAAACCTTTTTCTTTTAAAACGAAGGCAAATTTTATGAAGTATAAGAGGTCTGGAAGGGTTGAATTTTTGAGAGCTAAATTTGATCAAGAAAAAGGGTTTGTTTCAATTTATCCATTTGAGGGATCGGGTAGACTTTCCAGCCTATCTTGGTCAGACGGTCTAATTGAGCTTTCCGAGGGTGAGCAAAACATAGAAAAAGGAGATCTCGTAGACTTTATTCCATATGAGTCATTCTTTTAAAAGGAATTCAATTCTTTAAAAATATTCTTCACAATGTCACTGAAAATTGTTTTGCCTACTGGGTCTTTTGAAGCATAGGGCGTACCATTCTCCGCGCACTCCATTATCTTTTTTGACAGGGGTATGCTCCCTAAATAAGGAAGGTTTTCACTATTGGTAACTTTTTCTACACCGCCATTGCTGAATATATTATGTCTCTCTCCACACTTTGAACATTCAAAATATGACATATTCTCAATTAAGCCTAGAACTCTAGTATCCGTTTTTTTGTAAAGGGCAATTGCTTTTTTTGCATCTATTAAAGAAATATCTTGTGGTGTTGATATAACAATCGCTCCAGATACCGATACCTTTTGTGCCAAAGTAATGTGTATGTCGCCAGTTCCGGGGGGTAAGTCGACTATGAAATAATCTAGAGTATCCCAAACAACTTCAAGAAGAAGCTGTTGTATAGCTTTCATAAGCATAGGTCCACGCCAGATAATTGCCTCATGTTCTGGGAATAACATACCCATGGACATCATACTTAAATTACCTATTTTTATTGGGTGAATTTTTTTGTTCATGATTTGGACCTTCGACCTATCTAGTCCAAGCATTCTTGGTTGGCTTGGTCCATAGATATCTGCATCCATTAAGCCGACTTTGAATCCCATTTGCGCTATTTGTGCAGCTATGTTACTTGCGATCGTAGATTTTCCCACACCCCCCTTTCCCGAGGCAATAAATATTATTTTTCCTAAGTGAGATAAGTCATATTTATTCAAAAACTGGGTATTTTTTTCAGACATATTTTTTTTAAGGTTCGGGGTACTGTGCCTAGTGTGAATTACAGAGCAGTCCTCAATTTTGCCATCTTTTTCAATAAGAGATTGCCATAAGTTTGTTAACTTTTCTGTCTTACTAGTGAATTCTGAGTTTACAATTATCTTAACATTCCGTCCGGATACATCAAGGTATTCAATCCTATCGAGAAGATCAAGATTTCCGGGATCATTGACTTTCTTGATAATATTAATAACGTATTCTTTGTTCACGAGATCGGGCATTTAAATAAACAGTTCTTTTTTTAGATACTATAAATGGAGGCGACGACCGGATTCGAACCGGTGTCCACGGATTTGCAGTCCGC